>NZ_LKBW01000320.1 GCF_002699855.1 Pseudomonas amygdali
AGCGGCTATGGCTCAGCAGTCTAAAAATAGCGGCCTACTTCAGACCATTCTTAGCTCTGCCACGAAGTGACTTCTTGGAAATTACTGGTCAGGTACCCACTGAGAAGTCCAAGGCAGCGGCCTTGCTCACCAAGCAAGGCCGTTTTCATTGCGGCAGCGCCTGCTGCGCATGAACACGCCCCGCCTGTCGAACCCCCGCATCACAACTCCAGATATCGTGCATATAAAACTCTCTGAATTCCATCGTCAGGGTTTTGTCACCAGGTGTGTAAAATTTGTTTTATAAAAGTTCCGTCATATAAATGGCTCACTAAAACTTCGGAACAATCGTACAAAAAAACCAGACCTGTGAACTTATTCAACCTCTGTTGTTGACGTAACAGAACTTCTTGGAGATAGTATCCATCAGTGGGTTGGCAACACCCTCGCAAACGATTGATCCGTTCACCCGATTTCTGCCTCGATTATCCCGTCGAAGCGCTGTCACGGTGCACCATCGCCGCGCGATCAAAGGGAAGCCTGCCAGCGCAAGCCTTGCGCTTGAAATCACACACATGTCGCTACGACAGCTGTTTCTCTGGTGTACGTAGCCGCAGGCAATAACAGGATGCTCCGCAACCTCTTCGGGTAATGGCCCGAGCAGGTCTCTGGCTGTATCTGGTATACAGTCCGAATGGCGTGAACATACTTGCATTGTTTTGCGTCATCACCAGAACTCAATCGACTCGATCAGGTATTACAGTGACTAAAGATGAACTGCGCGCGGAACTTGAGCGCCAGGAACAACGTTACAAGGATGTCTACGGCGGTGAAATCACCACCTACGCCGCGCAACCGGAACCGGAACGCAAGCCTTGGCGCAAAAGAGCCAGCCTGCTGGACCAGGCGTTCAAGCAAGAATTGCAAAAAATGGAAGAAGGCCTGAAAGAAGAGCCGTGACATCGCGGGTCTCATGATCCCCGACTGCTCATCTCTGCCTTCCTGCCCCTGGAATTACCCGCCTTACAGCCTCATTGAGTATTCAACGGGGCGGCGCTCATGCGTCTTTTTTTTGGTTTGAGGCGACACCTCGCAGTGACGACAAGTCGTTCGGTATTTTTTCTGTCATAATCGCGCCCCCTTCAGACCCGGTCAGAAAACCTACATGATCGATTTATTCAGCGGGCTTGATGCCTGGGTGCTTGTGAGCCTTTTGCTCGCCCTGGCTTTTGTCCTCACCTTCGAGTTCATCAACGGCTTTCATGACACCGCCAACGCGGTGGCGACAGTCATTTACACCAAAGCCATGCCGCCTCATCTGGCCGTGTTCTTCTCTGGTGTATTCAACTTCCTCGGCGTGCTGCTGGGCGGTGTGGGTGTTGCCTACGCAATCGTCCATCTGCTGCCGGTCGAACTGCTCATCAACGTCAACACCGGACATGGCCTGGCCATGGTGTTCTCGCTGCTGGCGGCGGCCATTACCTGGAACCTCGGTACCTGGTACTTCGGCATCCCGGCCTCCAGCTCGCACACCTTGATCGGTTCGATACTCGGTGTCGGTCTGGCCAATGCACTGATCAACGGCATCCCGTTGGCCGACGGCGTCAACTGGCAGAAAGCGATCGACATTGGCGCTTCGCTGGTGTTCTCGCCGCTGGCCGGCTTCATCGTTGCAGGCCTGGTGCTGGTTGCGCTGAAATGGTGGCGCCCGCAGTCGAAGATGCATAAAACCCCGGACCAGCGTCGCAAGCTGGACGACAAAAAGCACCCGCCATTCTGGAACCGCCTGGTGCTGGTCATTTCCGCAATGGCGGTCAGCTTCGTACATGGTTCGAACGACGGCCAGAAAGGCATCGGCCTGATCATGCTGGTGTTGATCGGCATCGTGCCCAGCCAGTTTGTACTGGACCTGACCAGCACGACCTACGAGATCGAACGTACCCGCGATGCGACCCAGCATCTGAGCCAGTTTTATCAACGCAACAGCAGCACGCTGGGCGAATATCTGGCCATGGGCAAAGCTGAAAAAGGCGACTTGCCGTCCAGCTCTGCCTGTAATCCGAAGCAGACCGAACCCACCATCGACGCGTTGCTCGACCGCCTCAAAGGCGTGTCCGACTACCACTCGCTGCCCCCTGAAAGCCGTATCGAAGTGCGCCGCTATCTCTTGTGCCTGGACGACACAGCCCGCAAGGTCGGCAAACTTCCAGACCTGTCGGCGCGTGAAAAGTCCGATCTGGAGAAACTTCGCAAAGACCTGACCACCACCACAGAATACGCACCGTTCTGGGTAATTCTGGCGGTCGCACTGGCACTGGGCATCGGTACCATGGTTGGCTGGAAACGCGTGGTACTGACGATCGGCGAGAAGATCGGCAAACAGGGCATGACTTACGCACAGGGCATGTCGGCGCAAATCACCACCGCCTGCGCAATCGGCCTGGCTAACGTGTTCAGTCTGCCGGTTTCCACCACCCACATCCTGTCATCAGGCGTTGCCGGGACCATGGTCGCCAACAAGAGCGGCCTGCAAGGCGGAACGGTTCGCACCATCCTGCTGGCCTGGGTGCTGACCCTGCCTGCAACGGTCGCCTTGTCCGCAGCGCTGTTCTGGCTGGCCTCCAAGGCACTGTCCTGACTCAGAGCCCTTCAGGTGGTGCAGCCTTGCACTGCTTGAAGGGCTTGATTCACCCCTCTCCCTCCGCACCTTTCTCGACAAGCCTTTCAGCGGGCATTTCCGATTGCTGCAACTCACGTAATAGCGCTGCTGCACCGTCGAAATCGGCACCGTTTTCCGGAGTCAGGGCGGCGGGGTCATAGCGGCTGAGACAGCCCTCGCCAAGCGTGGCGGGAGCGGTGGATGTGGCTTTTTCGAAAGGATCGGTCATTGGCTGTCACCCTGAGCGTTGCACCATTGCCGACGAGCCAGGTCGGGAGCGCGACAGGCGCACTCCCGAAAAGATAGATCAGTCGAAGACGACTGTCTTGTTGTCGTGTACCAGAACACGGTCTTCCAGATGAGCGCGCAGGCCGCGGGCCAATACCATCTTTTCCACGTCGCGACCGAAGCGCACCATGTTTTCGATGCTGTCGCGATGGCTGACGCGCACCACATCCTGCTCGATGATCGGGCCGGCATCGAGCTCTTCGGTCACATAGTGACAGGTTGCGCCAATCAACTTGACGCCACGCAACGACGCTTGATGATAAGGCTTGGCACCGACGAAGGATGGCAGGAAGCTGTGGTGAATGTTGATCACCTGATGGGCATATTCACGGCACAGTTGTGGCGGCAGAATTTGCATGTAACGCGCAAGAACCACAACGTCAGCCTGATGATGCCCGACCAGACGCGAGACTTCGGCAAATGCAGGCTCCTTGTCTTTCGGGTCCACCGGGACATGGTAATAAGGAATGTCATGCCACTCGACCATGCTGCGCAGGTCCTGATGGTTTGAAATCACACAGGCTATGTCACAGTCGAGTTCGTCGCTGTGCCAACGGTGCAGCAGATCGGCCAGACAGTGCGATTCGCGGCTTGCCATGAGCACGACGCGCTTCTTCTGCGCCGAGTCGGTGATGCGCCAGTCCATCGAAAACTCTTCCGCGATCGGCGTGAACGCTTCACGGAACCCGTCCAGGTCAAAAGGCAGGGTGTCGGCACGTATTTCGTGACGCATGAAAAACCAGCCGCTGAGATTGTCCGAATGATGACTCGCTTCGGTGATCCAGCCGTTATGGGACGCCAGAAAGTTACTGACTTTGGCAACGATGCCTACACGGTCCGGGCAAGCAATCACCAGACGAAAAGTGCGCATTGGGGGAAACTCCAGAACTTCGCAAAGCCGCTATTCTAGCGGCTGCGCAGCAAAACTGCAGTATCTTTGCTGCCTGAATGTGCAGGCAGAAAAGGACACCGCCCAGGCAAAAGATTGCACCGTGCCAGTATCGACTTTTACCACCCGCGACGCCTAACAAAACCTATATAAAGAAGGGCTTTATAGCGAGGATCTTTTGAAGGGGGCTCGGCGCTTGCATAATTCAGACGTCTGTAGGACGCGTGTATATTGCTAAATAATTCAAATAAAACTTTTATTTAATGTTTACTTGCTCATTTACAGTGACTATTATTGCCCCACTGTATCCCTGCAACCTACACAACATAAGGTCTCCTCATGTCCCTGATCAACGAATACCGCGCCACAGAAGAAGCCATCAAAGAACTGCAAGCCCGTTTGAAGAACCTGTCGCAAGACGACAAACTGCAAACCGAGCTGGAATTCGAAGGCAAACTGCGTACGCTGATGGGCGAATATCAAAAGTCGCTGCGTGACATCATTGCCCTGCTGGATCCGGATGCCAAGGTAAACAAAGCCCCCCGTGGCGGCGCTGTTAAACCTGCCGGTACCAAACGCGCCCGCAAGGTCAAGCAATACAAGAACCCGCACAACGGTGAAGTCATCGAAACCAAAGGTGGCAACCACAAGACATTGAAAGAGTGGAAAGCCAAGTGGGGCAGTGACGACGTCGAAAGCTGGGCCACTCTGCTGGGCTAAGCTTCAAACGGTCGCGCTTCATTGCGATTGCAAAAACGCCAGCCTGCTGGCGTTTTTTATTGTCCGTTATTTATACACCCAGACGTTTACTCAGCGCCTGCGCGTAATCCTGCCATTGGCGCAATACCTCCAACTGCTCTGGCGCGGCACTAAGAGAGCATTCAGCCAGCGCAGTCGCAAAGTCCTTCAGGGTATTGGGCGCCCCCCGTTCCGGGTCGCTCAGCCGCTGCTGACAGAAGTCCTGCCACCGCTGTTGCTCTTCACTGCTCAAGGTGTCAGGAAAGTTACGAGCGCGGTACCTGAATAACAATTCAGGCAAGCGGGCGTCATCAAACGGCCACGCGTCACGTGCCAGTTGTTCGGGCTCGGCTTGCCGAACTTGCTCGCACAGTCGACGATCACGGTCACCGATAAAACCGTCATATAACTGCTGTTCTGGATCCTCACTTGCAGCAAAATCTTCCTTGCCATAAAGGACGCTCAGTTTATCCTGCCAAACTTCCCGGCTTTCACTCAACTGCGTTGCGCGTGCCTGGTAGCCCGCCATGTCCAGTTGCAGCCGCTGCTGATCTTCGCTGCGTAGCACCCCCAGGGGGGCTATCACCGGGCAACGGTTTATATGCAGTAATTTGAGAGGCACCGGCAATTCGCCTTCCCCCAGCGCTTCATGCCGGGTATATAAACGCTGCTTGAGTATTTCAGCGTCGTCTTGCAACAACGGTGAAGGGTCAAGGTGCAGGTCACAGACGATCAGCGCGTTGCGGTTATGCGGGTGCCATGCCAGCGGAAGCACCACGCCAAGGTAATTGCGTGCCGCAGAAAAACGTCCCGATATATGCACCAGTGGCTGCATCAGACGAACCTGCTCCTGGACTTTCTGTTTACTGCGTAATGCGAACAGGTAGTCATAAAGCTTCGGCTGTTTTTCACGAATCAGGCGCGCCAGGGCAATAGTTGCACGCACGTCGGATAACGCATCATGCGCCTGTCCATGATCAATGCCGTTGGCAGCAGTCAGTCGTTCCAGCTTGAGTGTGACGCGACCGTCCTGTTCGGGCCAGACAATGCCGTCGGGGCGTAATGCATAGGCCGCGCGCACGACATCAATCAGATCCCAGCGGCTGTTACCGCCCTGCCACTCGCGTGCATAAGGGTGGAAGAAGTTGCGATAAAAACTGTAACGCGTGACTTCATCGTCAAAACGCAAGGTGTTGTAACCCGCACCACATGTCCCTGGCGCAGATAGTTCGGCATGTACGCGGGTCATGAAATCCGCCTCGCACAAGCCTTTTTCCGCCAGCGTGGCCGGCGTTATTCCGGTAATCACACAGGCAACGGGATGGGGCAGAATGTCGTCACTTAGCTGGCAATGAAGATTGACCGGCGGCGCGATTTCATTGAGTTCGGTATCGGTGCGGATGCCGGCCATCTGCAGCGCACGGTCATTGCGCGGGTTGATGCCGGTGGTTTCGTAGTCGTACCAGAAAATGCTGGAAGTCACGGGCTGATCCTGAACAAAAGACCCGCGAAGTGTAGGGCGTGACAGGTGTCATTGCCTAATCGGGTAATATCCGGCGTACCGGGAAATGTTTTCTTACAGCCCGCGTCTTGAATGGTCGGTTGCTTAGCTCCGCTGCGATAGCTAGCATCAGTTTTCGTTTTCAGGCGCGTCCTCCGACAATGTCATCCCTTCCCGCTTCGCCAAGGAATGCAGCGCTGCCCACGCCACTGGACACCCGCATTGAAATCGAGACGCCGGAAGGCATCGATATGGTTCTTCGCCCTGCCGGACTGGTTTCCCGCGCATTGGCGTTCGGAATCGACTTCGCCATTCGCGCAGCCGTTATCGGCGTGTTCTTTTTACTCTTGCAGTGGTTTGACAAGCTCGGCATGGGCCTGGCCGCCATCGTGTTTTTTCTGGTCAACTGGTGGTACATGGTGCTGTTTGAAGTGCTGAGTCAGGGGCGCACTCCCGGAAAGCGGGTCCTCGGCCTGCGGGTGGTGCACGATGACGGCACGCCGATAGACTGGTCCGCGTCGTTGATACGCAACCTGCTGCGTTTCGTCGACATGCTCCCGCTGGGCTACGGGCTAGGTGCAATCAGTTGTCTGAGCCATCCATTGTTCAAACGGCTGGGTGATCTCGCAGCCGGGACGCTGGTTATCTATAGCGACCAGCCTGTAACGCGCCCCACCCTGCCAGAGGCAGAACCGGTGATTGTGCCGTTCGCCCTGCATCTGGACGAACAACGGGCAGTGCTCGGTCTGGCGGAACGACAAGGTGAACTGTCCATTGCCCGCACCCGGGAGCTGGCCGCAATTCTTGCTGAACCCTTGCACATCCCCGCTGATCAGGCGGTCGCTCATGTAAACGGCATCGCCCGCAACCTGCTGGGGCCGAAATGAAGCAGAGCCTCTTTGAAACCCGCCATAAAGATGAGTGGCAACGTTTTGGTCAGCGCCTTGATGCGCTGGAAAACGGCAAAGCCGATGTCAATGCTTGCGAAACATTCCCCTGTGATTATCGACGCGTCTGCCACCACCTGGCGCTGGCACAGGAGCGTGGCTACAGCAGCCACCTGGTCGCCCCCCTGCATCAACTGGCCATGCGTGGCCATCAACAACTTTACCGCCACCGCAGCGCGATGGGCGCTCGTCTGCTGGGCTTTGTACTCGGAGGTTTTCCGCGACTGGTGCGCGCCGAGTGGCGTTTCGTCCTGGTCGCCAGCCTGTTGTTCTTCGGCAGCCTGATCGGCATGGGGTTGTTGGTCTACGGTTTTCCGCAACTGATCTACAGCATCGTCAGTCCTGAGCAACTGGCCGACATGCAGAGCATGTATGACCCATCGGCCAGCCGGATCGGACAACCCGCCGAAAGAGCTTCCGACGCAGACTGGATGATGTTCGGCTACTACATCATGAACAATATCGGTATTGCCTTTCAAACCTACGCCAGCGGTTTGCTGTTCGGGCTGGGCAGCCTGTTTTTTCTGCTGTTCAATGGGTTGATGACAGGCGCAATTGCCGGTCATCTGACCGACATAGGTTTTGGGCAGACATTCTGGACATTCGTCATCGGTCACGGTGCTTTCGAGCTGACCGCCATCGCCCTGGCCGGGGCGGCGGGTCTGAAGCTGGGATGGGCTTTGCTGGCCCCAGGAAGACTGACGCGCAGTACCGCGCTGCGCATTGCGGCCAGGACCAGTGTGCAACTGATCGGCGGGGTCATTCTGTTCCTGCTTATTGCGGCATTCATTGAGGCTTACTGGTCATCGATGACCTGGCCCGGACCGCTGCTCAAGTACCTTGCAGGTGCCGCCCTATGGTTGCTGGTCGCCGCGTATCTGACCCTGGCAGGACGTACCCCTCATGCGCCTGACTGAGTCAAACGTCGCCATACGTCCTCGATCCCCTTGGGAAGCCATAGACCTGGGCGTGCTGTTGGCGGGTCGGCACCGCGGTCTGCTGATGAGCAGTTGGGCAATCGTTACCCTGCCCGTTTTTTGCCTGCTCAGCGCACTGCTATGGGACTATCCCACGGCCGCCATTCTGCTGTTCTGGTGGCTCAAGCCTGCGTTCGAACGCTTGTCGCTGCTCATCCTGTCGCAGTCACTGTTCGGGGCAACGCCTACGCTCGGGCAAGCCCTCAAGGCGTGGCCCGCCACTTTGAAAAGCCAGCTGTTGCCAAGCCTGTTGTGGCGAAGACTCAGCCTGAGTCGCAGCTTTCAGTTACCGGTGCAGCAACTGGAGCATCTGGCAGGCACGGAACGCGACCTGCGTATCAGCCTGCTCAGCCAGAAAGACCTGCGCGCCGCACGGCTGCTTACCATCGTCGGCGCACATCTGGAATACTCATTGTGGATAGGCCTGCTGATTATGCTTTACGCATTTATTCCGCAGCAGATCCAGATCGACTGGCACTGGATGAGTCTGCTCGAAGTTGAAAACCAGTGGCTATGGATCGACCACCTGACCAACCTCTTCTATGCACTGGCGTTGGTACTCTGGGACCCCATCTACGTTGCGTGCGGCTTTACCCTGTACCTCAATCGCCGAACGGTTCTTGAGGCGTGGGATATAGAGCTGGTTTTCAGACGCCTGCGTCAGCGCCTGATCGGCAGCGCCTATGTAGTGTTGATCGGTGTCGGACTGGTGCTTTCGACGGCACCGGCCACGGTCTGGGCCGAACAACAGAGCTACAGCTGCCCGCTGCCCGATAGCAGCGCGGCAGAACCGCCCACCACCCTCGCAGCACCGGACACGCCGCGCCTGACCCGTCAGACACTGACCAGCGAAGCAGCCCGCAGCGAAATACACGGCATTCTGCAACAGCCGCCCTTCAAGAACCCCAAAACCGAGACAGGCTGGCACTTCCCTGAACAACAGAAAAGCCAGTCTGTGGTTCGGGACACGCACGACCAGGGCTGGCTGATTACCTGGCTCAATCGGCTTCTTCGGGCCGCAAGCGCCCTGGCCAGCCTGATTGAAGTGCTGCTCTGGGGCGTGGTTATCGGCCTGACCGGGCTGGTGCTTTGGTATTACAAAGACTGGTTCAAAACCTTTGCAAGCAGGGCGCCCGGCAGAACAAAAATCGCCCGCCCGGCTCCCCGGCAGCTAATGGGCCTGCAAGTGAATGCCGAAAGCCTGCCTGAAGATGTCGCCGGCCGGGCCGAACAGCTTTGGAGCAGCCAGCCCCGTGAAGCCCTCAGCCTGTTGTACCGCGCACTGCTCAGTCGCTTGCTGAACGACTATCGACTGCCGTTGAAAAGCGCCGATACCGAAGCTCAGGTATTGGCGCACATCGCGGCGCTGAACCAGCCGCTGCTCAGTGAATTCAGTCATGACCTGACCATGCACTGGCAGAACCTTGCCTACGGGCATCGACTGCCACCGGCCCATGCCCGGCAGCAACTCTGCGATGGCTGGCGTCGCCTGTTCAACCCGGCGGTGCAGGCATGAGCCGCCGTAGCGGAATACTGATCGGGCTACTGGCCCTTTTACTGCTGGCAGGCGCAAGGCTTTACCTGAGCCGTCACCTGGAGCGCTACGAGAAAACCGTGGATCAGGGCCCCTCGCCACAGGCAAAGGCCAATCCCTGGCTTGCGGCCGAACACTTCCTGCGTAGCCTCTCCATCACGGTAAACACCACTGACACACTGGCCCGGCTTCCCGACCCGAGTCAGAGCACCCAGACGCTGCTGTTGCTCAATGACCGGGAAGACATGACACCTGCACAAACCGAACGGCTGCTGAACTGGGCCGAAGCGGGCGGGCACCTGCTGGTAGTGGCCGAGCAACTCTGGAATGAGAAAAAAGGTCGCAGCGGCGATCTGTTGCTGGACAGGTTGCAGGTTCATCAATACCTCACTACGGACATCAATGCGCAGGAACAACAGCTGAACGACGCTCAGCCGCCACTGCCCATCCCGTTGATAACGCCCTCCGCCAAACGCAAAAAAGAGCCCTGGCCGGAATTGACCCGCCTGTATCTGGAAAACGAAAGTGCCCCGGCATACATGAGCTTCGATCCGGCGTTCCATCTGGAAGATCCGCAAGACCATGCACAGTCGTGGGCCAACAGCGCCGATGCCACACACCTGCTGCAAATAAACCGTGGTAACGGATTGATCACGATTGTGACTGACGCCAACCTGTGGAAAACCCGCTCGATCGGCAACTATGACAATGCCTGGCTGCTCTGGTATCTGACCCAGGGCAGTGAAGTGACCCTGGTGCTGCAAACCGAACACGACAACCTGCTGACCCTGCTGCTGCGCAACTACCCTCAGGCACTGCTGACGCTGGCGTTGCTGATTGGCCTGGGCCTCTGGCACATCGGCCTGCGCGAAGGCCCGATGCGACGGCCCGCCCCCCTTGCACGTCGCCAACTGACCGAGCACCTGCGTGCCAGCGCCGAATTCCTGCGCAGGCGCAGCGGGCAACAGACGCTGATAAAGAGCCTGCAACAAGACATCCTGCGCCGCGCCCGCCAGCTTCATCCAGGTTTCGAGCGGCTGGCAATTGCCGAACAATGGCAGGTGCTTTCGCGCCTGACGCGACAGCCCACCAGCGCCATCAGCGACGCCCTGCGCCCTCGCCCGCCGCAACGCGTCTCACACAGCGAATTCACCCGTCAGGTAGCCCACCTGCAAACGCTCAGGAATGCCCTATGATCCTGCACTGGCGAATCGTTGGATATCTGCGATATTGAAATCAAACCTTTAGAAGCTCATGGGTACGTAGTGTTGGATACCTCATTTGGGCAGGCTTCGGCGCTGCGAATGAATCCCGACTCAACTTACTGTAATAACCGCACTCAAGATCAACACCACAACCAATCCGACCACCGCCACAATGGATTGAACCACCGAGATAGTCTTCGTCGCCTCCCCCATTGTCATGCCAAAGGACTCCTTCACCATCCAGAAGCCTGCATGATTCGCATAGTTGAAAAACAGCGAACCGCAGCCGATTGACAATGCCAGCAAGGGCAAGTTGAGGGTGGGATCAGCACCCGCAAGCGGTGCCAACAGGCCTGCAGCCCCTACGATACCCACAGTTGCGGAGCCAGTAGAGACCGAGAGTAACATCGCAATCAGCCAACCCAGGATTAACGGAGGGAAGGCAGACTGCTGGGTCAGGTGCACGATAGCATCGCCTACCTTGGCACTGGTTAGCATCTCCTGAAATGCCCCGCCTCCTGCGATGATCATGATGATGGAGGCGATAGGCTTGAGGCTTTTACCCAGTGAATCACGCACCTTTTCGGCGTCGCCACCGCGCGCCAGTACCAGGCTTGCGCCGGCGAAAAGCACGCCTAAGAGCATGGATATCAAAGGGTTGCCCACGAAACTGGCCATTTGCAGGATCGCATTGCCCTTTGGTAGCACCATCTCGGCGACGGCATTGATCAGCATCAGGATCGCCGGTAGCAAGGCTGCCAGTACGCCGAGCAAAACGCCGGGACGGGGTTGATTGTCGGTTTTTTCGTCCAGAGTGAACTGATCGAGTAATGCCTGATCAGGCCTGGTGCTCATGCGCTTCGAAATGAACGCGCCATAAAGTGGACCGCCCAAAATCATTGCTGGAATAGCCGCGAGAAAGCCGTAGAGCATTGTGGGCCCCACTGAGGTTTTGAGTGCAGCGATGGCCGTCAACGGGCCAGGGTGCGGCGGTACCATGCCATGCATGGCGGCGAGCGCCGAAATCACTGGAACACCCACATACACATAAGCCGAGCCTTTGAAGCGAGCCTGGCTTTCCAGCTTTCGCGCCACACTGAATATCAGCGGCAGCATAATCACCAAACCCACCTCGAAAAACATGGGTATGCCAACTACAAACGCAACCATCATCATTGCCCAAGGTATCAGGCGATCCGGGGTGCGCTTCAGGATGACCTCGGCCAGCTGCTCCGTGACGCCAGCATCAGCCAGGATTTTGCCTAGCATCGCGCCAAGCGCGATCACAATCCCAACTGCCCCTAGTGTCTTTCCGGCACCGGCGATCAAGTGAGCGACGATACTTTCTGGCTGCATTTGGGTAGCAAAGCCCACACCAACAGAAACTACAATCAGGGCCAAAAGCGGGTGCATCTTGAGGCGCGACACGATCAGTGCCACCAATACCACGACGCTGACAAGCGCGGTCATTAGAAGCTGTATATCTAAGGTAGTCATGAAAATATCTCAGTTGGGCTGGCGCTGAGGCTGCACTCAGCATTTGAAAAACCGGTTCGAGACGTAACGCTCGACGGAGCACGCAAAAAACCAGACAGCGTATGGGTGCCTTCACGTGCAACACCCGTTTCAGGAAAGGCAAACACTTCGCAACCTGCTGCCATGTCACTGCTGTCAGGTAGTTCAGTCAGGAGGTCAACATGGAAATGGGCATGAGAGCGACGCCACTCTAGCGGGATGTCGGCGTAGTAAAGGGCCAGGGTGCCAGTGATTGGTTGCAATCTGCTGGGCCAACTGGTCATGAAGACGTTGATACAGCGGCAAACGGGCATCGTTGGACAGAGCATTCATTGACCTATTCGCCTTGTTATATAGTCATATATATGAATTTCAGCAAAGTATTTCCCCAATGACAAAAACTTGTCAAGACTGATCTTCTTTCATAAGCAAGATCAGGTCGTAACTGCAGACAGAGGGCAGATGCAAGCTGTGTTCAGGGACGCCAGCTAATCTGCGGAGCAATGCAGTCGATCAGAAGTCCGCCACTTTACTCCAGGCTGATTTCCGGAGTCGGCCCGGGTGAGACGGTCGCGGATCAACGATAGGGGGTGCGCAGCTGACAATATCGGCAATCAAGTGACCCGCGCCGGGGCTTAAAGACCGACCAATCCTGGCAATCCGCCAATGTCCGGGATCTGGTGGTAGACGAAGGCGACATCCGCCGGCTGCTCATGGCCGCCGGCGACGAAGGCTTTGTGCTTGATTTTCATGTCATGGGCCGACATCAAGTCATAACGGAAGCTTGAAGATACGTGCAGCACATCTTCAGGTGCGCAGCCAAGGCTATCGAGCATGAACTCAAACGCTGCCAGGCGCGGTTTATAGGCTTGAGCCTGTTGAGCGGTGAACACTTTGTGGAACGGCGCTACTCCTGAATAAAGCCGGAGGGGCACTGCCTGTGAGTGCCCGATCCTGGTCGATTGCTGTCTTTACGTAACAGGCACGCAAACGCACCTGCCTTTCAGACAGAAAAGGCATCCTTGCGTAGATATCTATCTTTGGTGCAGACGGCAGCTATGTCAGCGCAATTGAATGGCATGCACCAATACGCCGCATGCCCTGAGCGGTTACCATGGAAATAATGCTCGGCAAGAGAAAAAACATTCAGTCGCTGCGCAAAAAAATTACGAAAAAGCCAAATCAGGTAAGTAATTGATTTATGGACGATAAATCTAATATAAAAGTTAGTGACGCTCCAGAAGTCGCGAGCGATCAAACGCCCGAAACATCAGGCAGCACCGGGCCCTTTATCGAGCCTGCCATCGAACCGGCCAGCCCGACGAGCGCCGCGAGCACTCAGTTGCAGCAGCGGCAACGCGCCAGCCAGCTGGCTCAGGCGTTGCGTAACGAGTTGCAAAAGGCTGTGATTGGCCAAAACGCAGTGATCGAGGACGTGCTGACCGCCCTGATCGGCGGCGGGCATGTGCTGCTGGAAGGCGTACCGGGGCTGGGTAAGACGTTGCTGGTCCGGGCGCTTGCCAGTTGCATAGGCTGTGAGTTCGCGCGCATTCAATTTACGCCGGACCTGATGCCCAGCGATGTCACCGGTCATGCCGTGTACGACATGCAGACCGAGCAGTTCAAGCTGCGCAAGGGGCCGCTGTTCACCAACCTGCTGCTGGCCGACGAAATAAACAGGGCACCGGCCAAGAAGCAGGCCGCGCTGCTCGAAGCCATGCAGGAGCGACAAGTAACCCTCGAAGGTCGGGCGCTGCCCATCCCGCAGCCGTTCATGGTGCTGGCAACCCAGAACCCCATCGAACAGGAAGGCACTTACCCACTGCCGGAAGCCGAACTGGATCGTTTCATGCTCAAGCTGCGCATGGACTATCCCGAAGCGCTGGAAGAGCTGAACATGGTGCGCCAGGTCACCCGCTCGACCCGTGCCGACATGCTGGATGTGCGACCGCTGCGGGTCATCATGCAGGCTCGGGAGGTTCAGGCACTGCAACGCATTGCCAGCGAGCTACCCATTGATGAACAGGTGCTGGACTACGCCGTGCGCGTGGCGCGCAGTACGCGCACCTGGCCAGGTCTTAGCCAGGGCGCAGGGCCGCGCGCTTCAATTGCACTGGTGCGTGGCGGGCGGGCCAGAGCATTGTTGCGCGGCGGTGAGTTCGTTACTCCGGACGACATCAAGGGCTGCGCGCTGGCTTTGTTGCGACACAGGGTCAGGCTGTCACCGGAACTGGACATCGAGGGCCTTTCGGTGGATCAGGTGCTTCGGCAGATCCTTGACCAGGTCTCGGCACCGCGCCTGTGAAACAGGTTCTGAAACCGTCGGTTCTGATGCTGCGCTGGCTCGGTGGGTTCATGTGCGTTGCGTTGCTGACAGGAACGCTCCATGCGCTGGGCATCGAGTATCCGGCAAAAATCGACGAGCTTTATCGGGCAGCGCTGCTGGCTTTCGCGGGTGTCAGCCTGCTCGATGCATTCTGGCTGCTCAGGCGTCCCTCGCCACGCGTGCAGCGTGAGCTTGCGGGCAGCCTGGCGCTGGACCGCTGGAACGAGGCGCGGCTCGACCTGCAACACAACGGTGTCAAGCCAGTCACCTTGCAGGTGTTCGATCATGTGCCGCATGGCCTGGAACATGAAAACCTGCCGCAGTCCATCATCCTGCCTGCGCGCGGCAAAGGCAGCATCGGTTACCGTCTGCGCCCCTCGAGCCGGGGCCATTTTACCTTTGAGCAGTGCGAAATCAGCCTGCCGGGGCCTTTGGGTTTGTGGACGGCACGCCGCTATCTTCCGGTACACAGCACGACCCGCGTCTACCCGGACTTCGCCCGACTTTACGGTGGGCAACTGCTGGCGGTGGACAACTGGCTGAGCCAACTGGGGGTGCGCCAGTTGCAACGTCGCGGGGCAGGAATGGAATTCAATCAGTTGCGCGAGTTTCGTGAAGGCGACAGCTTGCGCCAGATAGACTGGAAAGCTACCGCCCGCCAGCGCTCCCCCATTGCTCGCGAGTATCAGGACGAGCGGGATCAACAGATCGTTTTCATGCTCGATTGCGGACGTCGAATGCGCAGCCAGGACGGTGATTTGTCTCACTTCGATCACGCGCTGAATGCCTGCCTGCTATTGAGTTATGTCGCACTGCGTCAGGGTGACTCGGTTGGCCTTGCGACGTTTGCGGGTGAGCAGGACCGCTATCTGGCCCCCGTAAAAGGGCCGGGGCAGCTCAACCTGTTGCTCAACTCGGTCTATGACCTGCAGACCACCCGGCGACCCGCTGACTACTGCGCCGCCGTTCGCCAATTGATGGTGCGCCATAAAAGACGTTCACTGGTGGTACTGATCACCAACCTGCGCGATGAAGACGATGAGGAGCTGGTGGCTGCTGCAAGACAGCTTGGCAAGCAGCACCGGGTGCTGATTGCCAGCCTCAGGGAGGAAGTGCTCGATAGTCTGCGTCAGGCCCCCGTACAAACCTATGATCAAGCGCTGGATTATTGCGGAACCCTGAATTTCCTCAACGCTCGCGCTTCGCTACACGACCGCTTGAGTGCTCAAGGCATTGCAATAATGGATGCTCGACCAAGGGAGCTGGGGCCGCAGCTGGTCAGCCGTTATCTGGGCTGGAAAAAGGCAGGTACGCTATAAGCGAAACCTTGCGAGTCAGCCAGCAGCCTCAGGCTGAGGCTTCATAAAAGGGGTAGAAACAGAAATACTCCCGCAAGAGCTGGACGAACGCCAGGTATTCTGTCGAGACCTGAGACAACTCGAAACCGGAGTCGTAGCTGCCTGGCGTCTCGTCTTCGTGGCTCCAGAGGCACTTGGCGCTAAGATCTATTGATTGCCCGATATTGCCATTCGGCATTTTCAGACACAGATCGAACCTGGCCCCTACCAGAACGGGCAGTTCGCTGATCAGCATCAGCCCTTCCCCGGACACATTCCCCAGACACCCCATCAGCCTGCCAGTATGACGATTGAAGACCTGCAGGTAATCCTGCAATTGGTGCCGTTCTATTTTCCGCTCTTTATACATGGCAGGCTGCCTTCTAAGACCACTGTTGCGATCACGTAACACCGTTCGCTGGCTGCGGACTTCAAAAACGAGGCACTGCGCGATAACCGCCTCGGCCTAGAGCTCTGCAGCTCGTCCACTATGTGATCACAGCCTAGCTCAGAATTTTTCAAAATCCACCCGAACACGGCGCCTGCCATTCAAATGAGGGTAACTATTTTGATACGGGAGCGTTTCGAACAGGTGCAGGGATCGGTCTGGCAGGCTGAGCCTTGGGGTAGAGCCCCGTTTGTGCGAGCGTATCGAGCCTGGCCCGTGCACGGAACGCGTATTCGCTCTCTGGATACTGAGTCATCAGGAATTGATAGGTCTGCGCAGCGTCGACATACAGTTTCTGCCGCTCCAGGCACTGGCCACGCAGCATCGACACTTCCGGCTGAACATAACGGCGCGAACGGCTTTGACGCTCGACCTTGGAAAGATCCAGCATGACCCGGTCACAATCACATTCCTGATAGGCACGGTAAGCGTGATCGAGGTTGGAATTCATCGCCCAGCGGGTGCAACCGCTGAGCGCAGTCAGTAATACAACAATCGTTACAATACGCATGGGACTCTCCTGTTCTCTGCCCTGTATCGGCGTCACAGCCTGTTTCTTCAAGTAAATCGCACACCGACCGTCAGCCGATTGCCCTCCCTGACAGCAACACGGTAGTGCAAAGGAACAATGACTAAAGACCCAGACAGGAGTAGCCTCTCGCTGCGCTTCAATTAAGGAGTTTGTGCATGACCGTTCGCCGCACCAAAATCGTCGCCACACTTGGCCCTGCCAGCAACTCGCCGGAAGTCATCGAACAACTGATCCTTTCGGGTCTGGACGTTGCTCGTCTGAACTTCTCTCACGGTACTCCGGATGAGCACAAGGCACGCGCCAAACTGATCCGCGAAATCGCCGCCAGACACGGGCGCTTCGTCGCTCTGCTGGGCGACCTGCAGGGTCCTAAAATTCGTATCGCAAAGTTCACCGACAAGCGAATCGAGCTGAAGGTCGGTGACAAGTTCACCTTCTCCACCGCTCATCCGCTGACCAGTGGCAACCAGCAAATCGTGGGTATCGACTACCCGGATCTGGTCAAGGATTGCGGCGTAGGCGACGAGCTGCTGCTCGACGACGGTCGCGTAGTCATGCGCGTCGACACCCAGACGGCTGACGAACTGCATTGCACCGTGCTGATCGGCGGTCCGCTGTCCGATCACAAGGGCATCAACCGTCGCGGCGGTGGCCTGACGGCTCCGGCACTGACCGAGAAAGACAAGCAGGACATCAAGCTCGCTGCCGAAATGGACCTGGATTACCTGGCCGTTTCCTTCCCGCGCGATGCCGCCGACATGGAATACGCTCGCCAGTTGCGCGACGAATCCGGCGGCACAGCCTGGCTGGTGGCCAAGATCGAACGCGCCGAAGCCGTTGCCAACGACGAAGTGCTCGATGAGCTGATTCGCGCCAGTGACGCTGTCATGGTTGCCCGTGGCGACCTGGGCGTTGAAATCGGTGATGCCGAGCTGGTTGGCGTACAGAAACGCATCATTCTGCACGCACGTCGCCACAACAAGGCGGTGATCGTTGCCACGCAAATGATGGAGTCGATGATCTCAAGCCCCATGCCGACGCGTGCCGAAGTGTCCGACGTGGCCAACGCCGTGCTCGACTACACCGACGCCGTCATGCTGTCGGCGGAAAGTGCTGCAGGCTCCTACCCGATCGAAGCGGTTCAGGCGATGGCGCGTATCTGCATCGGCGCTGAAAAGCACCCGACCGGCAAGACTTCCAGCCACCGTATCGGCCACTCGTTCACCCGTTGTGACGAAAGCATCGCGCTGGCGGCCATGTACACCGCCAACCACTTCCCGGGTGTGAAGGCGATCATCGCACTGACCGAAAGCGGCTATACCCCGCTGATCATGTCGCGCATCCGCTCCTCGGTGCCGATCTACGCGTTCTCTCCGCACCGTGGTACTCAAGCGCGTGCAGCGATGTTCCGTGGCGTCTACACCGTGCCGTTCGACCCGGCAGCCCTGCCACCGGGTCAGGTCAGCCAGGCCGCAGTCGACGAACTGCTCAAGCGTGGTCTGGTCGAGCAAGGTGACTGGGTCATCCTCACCAAGGGCGACAGCTACCACACCATCGGTGGCACCAACGGCATGAAGATTCTGCACGTCGGCGACCCATTGGTCTGATAGCAGAACGCTGCAAGCCAAGGCCCCGTCTCGCAAGAGTCGGGGCCTTTTTGCATTGTGTATGCCTGACGAATCTTTGTGATTAATCGTGCCGAACGAGAGCTGTGACTAACATGCACCTTATTCCCGCGCCACAAACACATCCGCCAGCAATTGATTCCGCGGCAGACCTGCCAGATACAGCCGCTTGGCAAATATCTCCACGCTCTCGGCACTGCCACACAACAACGCCATCGCATGCCGCGACAAAAGGCGCAGCTCGGCCAGGGTCGTCTCCAGCGCCTGCACGGTAATCAGTTGAACAAGCAACTGTGGATAACGCTCAGCCAGGGCCTGCAGCTCATTGGCCAGATAGTGCTGCTGGCTGTCATGGGCCAGATGAATCAAGCGGATGGTGCCCTGATGCTCCTGACGCAACGCCTCACGCAATACGCCCCACAACGGGCCCAGCCCGGTACCGGCAGCCAGCAAGAGCAGAGGTTTTTCCTGCCAGTCAGGGTCATAGCGCAGTGCCCCTCCGCGCAGTTCGCCGAGCCTCAACGTGTCACCGACCCGCAGCTGTCGGGCGACATCTCGGAAGGCCCCGGGCTGGTGGCAGTCGATATGAAATTCCAGAAACGGGTCCTCGCCCGGAAGGCTCGCCAGCGAATAAGGCCGGGCGACACCGCTGTCAGTCCACAACACCTGGTGTTGCCCGGCGCTATAGCGCAGAGGTCGCGCAGGCTCCAGACGCAAACGCAGCACGGTCGGGCAGAGCCAGTCGCAGCCCACTACTGTCGCAGGCAGGCCGTCACGCTGCGGGTCAAACACCTCGACAGCCAGGTCACCGACCAGTCGGCACTGGCAGGCGAGCCGCCAACCCTGCTGGCGCTTTTCAGCGGGCAAGGCGTCGGGCAACGCGTCCTCAGGCTCACCTTTGACACAGCGCACCAGGCACGCATGGCAACTGCCGGCACGACAGCTATAGGGAACCGGCACACCGGCATGGTTCAGGGCGTCGAGCAGATTGCTGGCCGATGGTAACGACCAGCTACGCTCACCAACATGCAATTGAGGCATTCAGGCGGCCTGTGCAGAAAATAACGGCGATTGTACAGACTGGCCTGTCGGGCGGGTTATACTGCCGCGCCTTTTTGCGCCCGCTACGGCTAACCTGACAGCTCTGGTTCAAGCCGCAGTTCCAGACTGCCGCCGATAGCGTAATTGAATGTTCCCGTCCTTACAGAGGAGCGCGCCGCATGACCGTGATCAAGCAAGACGACCTGATTCAGAGCGTTGCAGACGCACTGCAGTTCATTTCCTACTACCACCCCGTGGATTTCATCCAGGCCATGCACGAGGCGTATCTGCGTGAAGAGTCGCCTGCCGCTCGCGACTCCATCGCCCAGATCCTGATCAACTCGCGCATGTGCGCGACCGGTCATCGCCCGATCTGCCAGGACACCGGCATCGTCACCGTTTTCGTACGCGTGGGTATGAATGTTCGCTGGGATGGTGCCACCATGGGCCTGGACGACATGATCAACGAAGGCGTGCGTCGCGCTTACAACCTGCCTGAAAACGTGCTGCGTGCCTCGATCCTCGCCGACCCGGCAGGCGCTCGCAAAAACACCAAGGACAACACCCCGGCTGTTATCCACTACTCCATCGTCCCAGGTAATACCGTGGAAGTGGACGTCGCGGCGAAAGGCGGCGGTTCGGAAAACAAATCGAAGATGGCGATGCTCAACCCGTCCGATTCGATCGTCGACTGGGTCCTGAAAACCGTTCCGACCATGGGCGCAGGCTGGTGCCCACCGGGCATGCTCGGCATCGGCATCGGCGGCACCGCGGAAAAGGCAGCGGTCATGGCCAAGGAAGTGTTGATGGAGTCCATCGACATTCATGAGCTGAAGGCCCGTGGCCCGCAGAACCGCATCGAAGAGATGCGTCTGGAACTGTTCGAAAAGGTCAACCAGCTGGGCATAGGTGCTCAGGGCCTGGGTGGTCTGACCACCGTGCTCGACGTCAAGATCATGGATTACCCGACCCATGCTGCGTCGCTGCCGGTGTGCATGATCCCTAACTGCGCGGCCACCCGCCACGCGCACTTCGTACTCGACGGCAGCGGCCCTGCCTCGCTGGAAGCGCCGTCGCTGGACGCCTACCCGGAAATCGTCTGGGAAGCTGGCCCATCGGCCCGCCGCGTCAACCTCGACACCCTGACCCCGGAAGAAGTGCAAAGCTGGAAGCCGGGCGAAACCGTGCTGCTCAATGGCAAGATGCTTACCGGACGCGACGCCGCGCACAAGCGCATGGTCGAAATGCTCAACAAGGGCGAAAGCCTGCCGGTCGACCTCAAGGGTCGTTTCATCTACTACGTCGGCCCGGTTGATCCGGTACGCGAAGAAGTCGTTGGCCCGGCAGGCCCGACCACGGCCACGCGGATGGACAAGTTCACCCGTCAGATCCTCGACCAGACCGGCCTGCTGGGCATGATCGGCAAATCCGAACGCGGCCCGACCGCCATCGAAGCGATCCGTGACCACAAAGCCGTGTATCTGATGGCCGTCGGCGGCGCTGCATACCTCGTGGCTCAGGCGATCAAGAAATCCCGAGTCGTGGCTTTTGCCGAGCTGGGTATGGAAGCGATCTACGAGTTCGAGGTCAAGGACATGCCGGTTACAGTTGCCGTAGACAGCACCGGCGAATCCGTGCACATCACAGGCCCGCAGATCTGGCAGAAGAAGATCAGCGACAGTCTGGCGGTGGAAGTGCAGTAAATTCTGATCTGCAAGACAATAAAAACCCGGCGCAAGCCGGGTTTTTATGCGGATTAACTTACTGTCCCTGCGATCTTCCAGTGCGGTCCGGAATAGACCGTTCAGCCTGTGGCCAATATAACAAGGCAACTTATCCCCGATAAACAATACGACTCACTGGTAATATACATCGCACCCTGCGATAAGTCCGTAATACATTTCAGACAATAAACCGAGACAGTTCGCTACTCCCCAGAGGTTCAATACCCCTTCCCCTCCCTGAAAGACAGATTATTCTTCTGCTGGCTGTAAACCATTGAGCGCATGAAAAATAAATGTACTTCTCAGGCATACCGCCTGATAAACAGGGAGATTTCAAAATGGCTTTTGACGCCTATATCAAGATAGAAGGCATTCCAGGCGAAGCGCTGGATGACCGCTACAAGGACTGTATCGATATCACCGGGTATGGCTTCGGCATGCATCAAAGTACTTCCGCCACGGCGAGTTCTTCCGGTGGAGCATCGTCCGGAAGGACTTCCTTGAGTGATTTCTCGTTCACCAAATCACTGGACAAATCGAGCTGCAAGCTCATGGAAACCTTGTGCGCGGGCAGACACCTGAAAGAAGTTGTTTTGTCACTGCATCGTGCAGGCGGAGAAAAGGTCAAATACTTTGAAGTGCTGCTGGAAGAAGTCATCATTTCCAACTACACCCAGCATGCCAATGATGGCATACCCAGTGAAACGATCAGCTTGAATTACGGGAAAATAAAAACCACCTACACACAGCAAAAAAGATCGGATGGTGCGGGTGGAGGAAATGTCTCGGGTGGCTGGAACCGTATCAACAACAAGGTCTATTCCTGATTTTTTTGAACGCTCATGCATTGAACCTTACAGAACGATCAGGGAAAGACTATGGCACGGCCATTTTTTACTGCCGCGTGGGCGGCTTCGCAACATATTTATGATCCGGTGGCACCGGAAAAAAGAGTGGCGGAGGTGATTGGAGGGTTTGTGGCGCAGAATATAAATAATCCTGATGCGTTGGCAAGATGGAAAAATACCTGCGCGAGACTGTCAGAAATTTTGTGTTCGGGCATAACATGTAGCTAGAGGTGCATGTATGCCGACCAAA
>NZ_LKBW01000321.1 GCF_002699855.1 Pseudomonas amygdali
GCGTTACGACAAGCTGGCAAGTAGCTTTAAAGCGATGGTCACACTGGCTTGCATCGAAAGATGCTTGCGGGCTGACTTTTCAGACAAACCCTAGTACACCATGTTCCAGTGCATTGCTATAAAGCTCGCCGAGCACCATGTGCAATGCAGCACCCTGATTGCGCAGGCCATGAACTTCAAGCAGCAACTGCAAGACGTACGGCAACGGGTTGAAGCGCCTCAGGGTCGAAGCGCGAAACTCGAAGCTGGCCGACCAGTCCAGTGGGCTGGAGGCACCGCTGTCCGAATAGGTCAGGGCAGGCAGACTCTGCAATGGCTCATCGACGGCGCTGATTTCCAGCAGACTGACATCGTCACGTGCCTTGCCACCAAAATCGTTGAGCGCTACGAGAATTTGCTCGATCAGCAAATGCGGCTCGCGGTTGGTAGAAAGCACCTGGCGCAAACGCTGCGCACCGAACAGTTCGTCATTGTTGTTGCTGGTGTCGAGCACCCCGTCGGACAGCAGGAAGATGCGATCGCCCGGCGCCAACGGATAGACCTCGGTGCGTGCATCGAAAGCATCGACACTCAGCACGCCCAATGGCAGGTGACTGGAAGCCAGCGGCACATGCTCACCCTGCGCGCCACGCAACAGGTAGCCGTCCGGCAAGCCCCCGCTCCAGACCTCGACCTGCCGTTGTGCAAGGTTGATACAAAGCAGCGTTGCACAACAGAACATGTCGACGGGGAGGATGCGTTTGAGCTTGGCGTTCATTTCACGAAGGATTTCAACCAGGCCGTAGCCCTTGGCGGTCATGCCGTAGAACACACCTCGGCAAGCGGCATCGCCCCGACGGCAGCCGGCAAGCCGTGCCCGGTGAAATCCCCAAGCAGGACCTGCATGTGCCCGGCCGGCGTGTAGGCGGCCAGCATCAGGTCGCCGTTGAACAAGGCATAAGGAGACTGCAAATAGCGGATATTGCCGGCCCCAAGGCAACCGGCGTGGGCAATCTGATCGAACACCGCCTTGGCGACACGCTGCTCGTTGAGCAGGTACTCGTGGTGCTTGCTGATCTGGTCACGTTGTTGACGGACGGTTTCGTGCAACACCCGCAAGCGGTTCATGGCATTGAGTTTGGCGGCCAGCACCAGCGGGTTGTAAGGCTTGGACATGAAGTCGTCGCCACCGGCATCCAGACAGCGTGCAAGCGCTTCGCCTTCACTCAGCGAGGTGAGGAAGATGATCGGCACCAGCGACTTACCACTCATCGCCTTGATCCGTCGCGCCGCTTCAAAACCATCCATGACCGGCATCATGGCGTCCATCAGGATCAAATGCGGGCTTTCGGCCTTGAAGATGGCCACGGCCTCGACACCATTGCCAGCACTGAGAACCCTGTGACCCTGCCGCGCAACGATGGTTGAAAGCAGCAACCGGTCACTGGCACTGTCATCGGCGATCAGAATGCACAGTTTTTTCGGGGATGACTGCACTGGGTATGCTCAGTTCGAACAACTTCGAGAAATTGGAAATAGCCAGAATCTTCAGTACATCAGGCGTGCAATTGACAAGGTGCACCACCGCTTTATCGCCACCGGCATGGTCGCGTAACAGCAACAGCATCCCCAACGCAGAACTGTCCAGGTAATGCGTGCCCCGCAGGTCGACCACATAGTTCAGCGTCAGCGGGTAATCCTCGTAGGCTGCGCGAAACGCCTGATGGGATTGAAAATCAAAGCGCCCCTCGATGTAAAGGGTCAGCGTCTGGCCATCGGCAGAGCGTTCGGAAGTGACTGTCATGAGGAACCTCGAGGTGTTTCATCACCGAGACATTGATAGCGTAGACCAGCCAGAGAAATCACCGCGGGTCTGATTGAGTCAAACGTCAGAATTGTTCGTGACGAGGCAGACGCTGCGACAACTCGTCGAGCAATTTCTGCTCCCGCTTGTCCTCCAGTCTGCGTGCTTCATCCATATAACGCTGCACCAGCTTGCGCAAGCCTTCAACCCGCACATAACAATCCTGCCAGGCGCTACGCGCCCTATCGAGATTGGCCTTGTGCCACTCAAGACTTTTGTATTGCTGGGCAACGGCGACATCGAGCTGACTGAGAAAACGCTGATAACCCAGCAACCACTGCCCGGAAACCCCGGCGCTGCCGCGTTGCAACCATTGCTGCTGATAATCCTGACGAAACTGGTCAAGTTCCTGCAGCTTGTTGTTGGCCAGATTGACCTGCCCCTGAAAATGCCCAAGCCGCTGAGCCGCCGTTCGCTCGGCGGCTTCCGCCATCTCGACCACTGGCGCCAGACGCGCCGCTCGACTCTGAGCCATAGGCTATCAGCCGCCAGGTGCCGGTGCGAATATAGACGCCAGCGCCTCGCCACTGCCTTGCATGCTTTCGTTGTCTCGCAGGCCCTGGCGCTGATAGCGCACCAACACCGGGTGCAACGCAATCGCCATGTCGGTCTCGCGATCGCCACCCGCGACATAGGCGCCCACGCTGATAAGGTCGCGAGTCTGCTGGTAACGCGACCACAACTGTTTGAAATGCTGCGCACGCGCCATGTGCTCGGGGCTGACCACCGCAGGCATGACCCGACTGATGGAAGCTTCGATATCGATGGCCGGGTAATGACCTTCTTCAGCCAAACGCCGGGACAGCACGATGTGACCGTCGAGCACACCCCGCGCGGAGTCGGCAATCGGGTCCTGCTGGTCATCGCCTTCCGACAGCACCGTGTAAAAGGCCGTGATGGAACCACCACCCGCCTCGGCATTGCCAGCGCGCTCCACCAGCTTGGGCAGCCGGGCGAACACAGAGGGCGGGTAGCCTTTGGTGGCTGGCGGCTCGCCGATGGCCAGGGCGATTTCCCGCTGAGCCTGAGCAAAACGGGTCAACGAGTCCATCAGCAGCAGGACATTCTTGCCCTTGTCACGAAAGTATTCGGCGATCCGCGTGCAATACATGGCAGCGCGCAGCCGCATCAGCGGCGCATCATCGGCTGGCGATGCAACCACCACCGAGCGCTTCAGACCCTCTTCGCCAAGAATATGCTCAATGAACTCCTTGACCTCACGACCCCGCTCACCGATCAGGCCGACGACGATGATGTCCGCCTCGGTGAAGCGCGTCATCATGCCCAGCAGCACACTCTTGCCCACACCAGTACCGGCAAACAACCCAAGACGCTGGCCGCGGCCAACCGTCAATAAACCGTTGATGCAGCGAATGCCGACATCCAGCGGCTGGCTGATGGGGTCACGCTTGAGCGGGTTGATGGTCGGGCCATCCATCGGCACCCAGTCTTCAGCCTTAATCGGCGAGCGGCCGTCCAGCGGCCGGCCCGCGCCGTCAAGCACGCGGCCCAGCATGCTCATGCCCATCGGCAGGCGACCGGTATCGGCCAGCGGCACCACCCGCGCGCCGGGCGCAATGCCCGCCACGCTGCCGACCGGCATCAGAAACACCTTGCTGCCAGAAAACCCCATCACTTCAGCCTCGACTTCGACCGGGTGATGACTGTCATCGTTGATGACCACGCAACGGCTACCCATCGCCGCACGCAGGCCCTCGGCCTCAAGCGTCAGGCCAACCATACGCAGCAGGCGACCCTCTACTACCGGCTGGGCAGGCAGACTGATCGACTCGGCATAGGAACCGAGGCGTTTGCCGAAACTGGTGCGATCAAGGCGCATCGAGCGTGTCCGCGTCAGATTCGGCTGCACTGGAAGCCTTGCCGGGCGCAGCCTCCAGCTCGACGCTGAGGTCCGCCGCAGCCGGATGCGTCACCTGCTCATGCAACTGGTCATGCATTTTGGAAATAGCCAGGGCGATTCGCGTTTCGACACTGGCATCAATACGACTGTGCTCAGTTTCGATACGGCAACCACCCGGCAGCAAGTCTTCGTCTTCGACTATTTTCCACGACTCTTCATGACGCTCGCGCATGGCCTTGACCAGCAGGAAGTCCTGAGGATTGATGAAAATTCGCAGGTTCTGCGCACCCATCGGCAATAGCTTGAGGGCATCGCGCAACACGCTGGCGATCTGCCCGGAATCAGTGACCAGTTCGCGCTGAATGACCTGCCGCGCGATGTGCTCGACCAGATGAATGACGGCCTTTTCGATCTGTGTGTCCTGCTCGGCGATAGGTGCCAACAGGTGGCCCATCAGTTGTTCCAGGCTGGCGACCTTGGCCGCAAGAACGACTTCCGCTTCCTGGCGCACTTTTAGCTGGGTGCTGTGAAAGCCTTCCTTTTCACCGGTGGCGAAGCCTTCGTTCCACGCCTCCTGGCGGATGCTTTCCAGCTCCTCCAGGGTCAACGGCTGAACTTCGTCCAGCGGTACTTCTTCCATCTCGGCCGGTTCATCGACCGGTTCCGGTTCGGGCTCAGGCTCGGGTTCCACATGTGGATCGAAGCTGGGCAACGACCAGATATCGAGTAACCCGGCGTCCTTGGCGCGAATGAGGTCGCTGGCCGATTCTTTATTGGAACTGGACATGAGTCGGCTGAATCCTTAGATCATTTCCTCGCCACCCTTGCCACCGAGTACGATCTCGCCGGCCTCGGCCATACGACGCGCAATAGTGAGGATTTCTTTCTGGGCGGTTTCCACATCGCTGACACGCACCGGACCTTTTGCTTCCAGGTCGTCGCGCAACAGTTCGGCGGCACGCTTGGACATGTTCTTGAAGATTTTTTCCTTGATCGCCTCGTCCGAGCCCTTGAGCGCCAGTACCAGCACGTCCGAGGATACTTCGCGCAACAGCGCCTGAATACCGCGGTCGTCCACGTCGGAGAGGTTGTTGAAGACAAACATGAGGTCTTCGATCTGTACCGAAAGGTCTTCGTCGACCTCGCGGATCGAATCCATGAGTGCGCCTTCGATAGAGCTGTCGAGGAAGTTCATGATGTCGGCTGCACGCTTGATACCACCCAGGGTAGTACGCGACGTGTTGGCGTTACCGGAGAACTGCTTCTCGAGAATCTGGTTAAGCTCTTTGAGCGCTGCTGGCTGCACCGTATTGAGCGAAGAAACGCGCAGGATGATATCCAGACGGACCTTGTGGTCGAAATGCCCAAGCACCTCGCCCGCCTGGTCGGCGTCAAGATAAGCCACCACGATGGCCTGAATCTGCGGGTGCTCGAAACGGATCACGTCGGCTACGGCACGCGGCTCCATCCACTTAAGGCTGTCCAGACCGCTGGTGTTGCCACCCAGCAGGATCCGGTCGATCAGGCCGTTGGCCTTGTCTTCACCGAGTGCCTGGGTCAGCATCTTGCGGATATAGCCATCGGAACCGACACCAAGGCTGGTCTGATCGCCGACGATGTCGACGAACTCGCTCATGACCTCTTCGACCTGCTCGCGATGCACGTTGCGCATCTGAGCCATCGCTACGCCCACTTTCTGGACTTCCTTGGGACCCATGTGCCGGAGCACCTGAGCCGCGTCGGTTTCGCCAAGGGAAAGCAGCAGCACTGCGGCTTTCTCGACTTTGGAGAGTTTGGCTACCATGGCTCGATCATTCATCAGTGTTAATCCACTCTTTCACGACCTGGGCCACACGACCCGGGTCTTCGGCCACCAAGCTCTTGATTGCGTTCAGCTGTGCGTCATAACCCTCGGTCGGGCTAGGCAGCAGAATACTTTGCGGGCCACCCAGGCTGACGCGGTCGTTGGACAACTCGCCATCCAGGCCGCCCATGCCACCCAGCTCGGCGTCGCCACCGAAACCGGCCAGTTCCTTGCTCTTGCCGGTGGTGATGTTGGTCAACACCGGACGCAACACGCCGAACACCAGGATCAGGATGAAGATCACACCCACCGCCTGTTTGACGATGTCCCAGAACCACGGCTGCGAGTAGAACGACGCCTCTGGCAACACTTCAGCGCGCTCGCTGGAGAATGGCACGTTGATCACGCTGACGCTGTCGCCGCGGCTGGCGTCGAAACCGACGGCATCCTGCACCAGACGGGTAAAGCGAGCCAGGTCCGCCGCGCTCCACGGAGCACGAGTGACTTCGCCGTTGGCGGCGTTGGTCTTGACCATGTCGTCGACTACCACCGCAACTGACAGACGAGTCAGACGGCCCTGCTGCTGCTTGGTGTGACTGATCGAACGGTCCAGCTCGAAATTCTTGGTCGACTGCACGCGTTTGTCGGCAGGGTAAGGAGCCAACGCCGGCTGACCGGTCGCCGGGTCCATGATCTGTTGACCATTGGCATCCAGCAGCGGTTGGCCTGGAGCGATAGGGCCGGCAGCATCGGCAGCACCGGCAGTTGCATTCTGCGGAGCCGTAGCAGGACCTGGCGGCTGGTTGCTCAACGCGCCCGGAACGCCGCCCGTGCTTGAACTGCTGGAGCGCTGTTCGTTGACCGACTGCTCGCTGCGCAAGGCAGGCTGGTCAGGGTTGAAGCTTTCGGCGGTCGATTCGACGGCGCTGAAATCGACCACTGCCGAGACCTCAGCCTTGTAGCGATCATTGCCCAGAATCGGCTGCAGAATGTTCTGCACGCGCTGGGTCAGCATGCCTTCCATGCGACGGCTGTAGTCGAACTGCTTGCCGGCCATGGTCAGTTCGGAGTTTTCCGCCTGATCGGACAGCAAAGCGCCCTTCTGGTCGACAACGGTGATCTGCGACTTGCTCAGCTCGGGAACACTGGTGGCCACCAGGTTGATAATGGCCATAACCTGGCTGGGCTCCAGCGAGCGGCCAGCATACAGCTCGACCAGTACCGAAGCGCTTGGCTTGCGGTCGTCACGGACAAACACCGAACTCTTCGGAATCGCCAGGTGCACACGGGCACCCTTGACGTTGTTCAGGGCGGAGATGGTACGTGCCAGTTCGCCTTCCAGACCACGACGATAACGCGTGGCTTCCATGAACTGACTGGTCCCCAGGCCCTGATCCTTGTCGAGGATTTCGAAACCGATGTTGGCGTCGTTCTGCACCACGCCTGCCTGCGCCAGCTGGATACGCGCACGCTGCACATCATCGGACTTGACCAGCAGCGCGCCGGAATTGGGTTCGACGGTGTAGTTGATATTCGCCGCAGTCAGGGTGTCCATGATCTGCTTGCTGTCCATGCCCGCCAGGCTGCCATAAAGCGGACGATAGTCAGGCTGCTGGGACCAGAGCACCACGGCAAAGCCGATGGCCACGCTGGCGGCAAGACCGACCATGAGGCCGATCTGACGCAGCATGGTCATTTCAGAAAGGTTTTCCAGAAAAGACAAACCGAACAACGGTTTCTTATCGGAAGCGCCCGCTCTTGCTGGAACGGGATCGGCAGTTGCTTCGGCCATGACTCAGTACGTCCCTTAAACCGGCATCTGCATGATGTCTTGATAAGCTTGAACCAGCTTGTTACGCACCTGGGTCAACGCCTGAAAAGACACGCTGGCTTTCTGCGACGAAATCATGACGTCGGTCAGATCCACGCCGCTCTTGCCGATTTCAAATGCATTGGCCAACTGGCTGGAGGCCTGCTGGGTCTGCGCGACCTTGTTGACGGCCTGGCCAAGCATGTCGGCAAAGCTGCTGGCGCCGGCTTCCTGCGCGCCGGACACGGGCTTGGGTGCAGACATCGCATCCATCTGCATGGCCCGCATATCCAACATCAAGCGATTAAATTCAACACCTTGGCTCATGGACGTTTCTCTCGTAAGGCCCGCAATTTTTTGACACTGATTCAGCGGGTACAGAAGACATAGCAACAACGGTGCCAGCTAGATGGCGGCTATTTGCCACACCAAATGGGAATGCCATGTTGCACGACATCAAATCACTCCAGACCTCCCGTATTCATGGGGGTATCCGGATATTTCCGGCTTGCGCCGTTTATACGATATTCACTGACCGGCGATCACAACCACCGATCAGCGCCACTAGCTCAGGTAGCGAACAGATAGGCTTCCACATCCATCCCGGCATCGCGCATCTGCGCCAGCTTGTAACGCAAGGTACGCGGGCTGATGCCCAGGCGCTCGGCAGCCTCTTTACGACGACCGCGCTCCGCACGCAGCGTGTCAATAATCATCTGAAACTCGCGACGCCTGAGGTCATCACCCAGTGCACCGACAGATTCCGCATTGGTACCGGCACCTGCATTATCAGGCGAGGATGTGACAGGCAAAGACGGCACCGCCTCCACCACCGCAGCGGCTGGAAGACTTGTCACCGGCCCGGACAGACAGAAATCCTGCGCCTGTATCACCCCGCCCTGCTGCAGAATCAAGGCCCGCTGCACGGCGTTGTCCAGCTCACGCACATTGCCAGGCCAAGGGTAGCTGACCAGACACTGCTGCGCCTCGGCAGAAAGACGAACCGGCGCGTGCTTCATTTTATTGACGTGCTTGGCCAAAAGCCGCTCGGCCAATGGCAGAATATCGGCAGTCCTTTGACGCAGCGCCTGCCAGGCCAGTGGAAACACCGACAGGCGATAAAACAGATCTTCACGAAAGCGCCCCGCCGCCACTTCACCCGCAAGATCGCGGTTGGTGGTGGCCACGACGCGAATATCCAGAATGATCGGCTTGCGCGCACCCACGCGCTCGACTTCCCGCTCCTGCAACACACGCAACAGTTTGGCCTGCAGCCCCAGTGGCATTTCGGAAATCTCGTCAAGCAGGATTGTCCCGCCGTCAGCCTGCTCGAACTTGCCGGCCTGCGCGGCAATGGCACCGGTAAACGAGCCCTTTTCATGACCGAACAGCGTCGCTTCCAGCATATTGTCCGGAATCGCAGCGCAGTTGATCGCAATAAAAGGCTTATCGGCACGCAGAGAATTTTGATGAATGAAACGCGCCAGCACTTCCTTGCCTGTGCCGGACTCACCGGAGATGAGCACAGTGGAGTCGCTCTTCGCCACACGGCTGGCCAGGTTCAATAACTGGATACTGGCGGGTTCAACAGCAATCGGCCCGTCGCGCTCGGCAGGCTCCAGACGACCCAGTGCATGTCTTGCAACCAATGCAATCAGGGCCTTGGGCTCGAAAGGCTTGACCAGATAATCGGCCGCGCCCTGACGCATGGCATCGACCGCGCGATCAACGGCACCGTGAGCAGTCATCAGCAATACCGGCAGTTGCGGATGCCGACTGCGCAACAGGCTCAGCAACTGATGACCGTCCATGCCCGGCATGTTGACGTCGCTGATCACCAGACTGAACGGTTGCGCCTCGGCTGCGACCAACGCCTCTTCAGCAGAGCCGACCGCCTGGTATCCATAGCCAGCCAATTCCAGGGTTTCCCCAAGTGCCTCGCGCAGCGAACGGTCGTCCTCGACCAACAGCACGTTGATCGACATCAGTTGTTACCCATCGAGCCGGAAGCCGGAATCAATGGCAGGCTGACAATTGCACAGGTGCCACGACCGACCCGCGACAGATAATGCACGCCGCCCTGATGCGCACGCGACACCGCCGTCACCACAGCCAGACCAAGCCCGGTGCCGGTGGTCTTGGTGGTGAAAAACGGTTCGCCGATACGCGCCAGCGCAGCCTTGTCCATGCCGCTGCCGTTATCGCTGAAACATACGCGCAGCACATTGCCGCGGCTGTACACATGAACTTTCAGCAGTGTCCGGCCAGCGCTGGCCTGGACGGCGTTTTCAATCAGGTTGAGCAACGAACCGACCAATGTGTCGCGATTGCACAGCAACTCGCCTTCAATACTGTCGCACTGCCAACGCACCGGTACGCCCTGCACATGGGTGGCCGCAGCGTTTTGCAAAGCCTGAAACAAGGCAACGGGCGTCAGGCGATCCGTCAGCGGCAACTCGCCACGGGCAAACACCAGCATGTCGCGAACCTGATGCTCGAGCTCATGCAGACGATCCTTGAGCCGTGCGGCAAAGCGCTGCTGGGTTTCCACCGGCAATTCCTGCTCGGTCAGATGACTGGCATAGATCATGGCGGCCGACAACGGCGTACGAATCTGATGCGCCAGAGAAGCGACCATCCGACCCAGCGATGACAGCCGCTCGTGACGCGCCAGCTGTTCCTGGAGACGGCGGGTTTCGGTCAGATCATTAAGCAGCACCAACTGCCCGGGTTCAGCGTCCAGCGAGCGGGTTGCAATGGAAAGCCTGCGGCCGTCCTTGAGCGAGACTTCGTGGCCATCGTCTTCACGCGGGGCAAAACACCGACTGATGACGTGACGCCAGAGCATGCCCAGCAAGGGCTGGCCCAGCAGATCGATTGCCGCAGGATTGGCTTCGCGCACCACGCCCATGCCATCAATAACGATTACGCCACCGGGAAGCAGATCAAGCAGGTTTTGCAGGCGGTTGGCCAGCCGCTCCTTTTCCGCCAGCTCTTGTAGACGCTGAGCACCGGCGTGGGCCAGTTCGCCCTTGAGTTCAGTGACACGCGCTTCGAGCAGACCATAGGAGTCGGTCAATTGCGCCGACATTTGATTGAACAGCGAGAACGCCTGCTCAAGCCCCTGACGACTTTCCAGCTCCGGGGAGTATCGAGCCTGAGCAGATAGGGCGGAAGTCAGTTGGGCGGCCTGGGACATAGTTCATCTCTCTCGTGGCGAACCGTCAGTAAACGGTGTGTTGAGAGGGACTTTGCAATCCTCGTGCCGAAAAAAAACCCCTGAAAATTCAGGGGCTTGATTTTTGGCGCCACAGACAGGCGTCAATCATCTGCCTGTTCATCACCTTCGCGACGGCTCATACCGTACTTGCGCATCTTCTCGACCAGCGTGGTGCGACGAATCCGTAAACGCTCTGCAGCACGGGCAACAATACCGTTGGCGTCGTCGAGCGCCTGCTGAATCAGACCCTGCTCCAGACCACCCAGATAGTCTTTCAGGTCCAGACCTTCAGGCGGCAGCATTGCGCCCGACGCGAAATTCGGCGTGTTGCTGTTGATGGCGACGCGCTCTTCGATATCGCTGCGCATGCTGTCGACCATATGCTCGTCTTCGTCGTCGACATAGCGGAATTTCTTCGGCAGCTCGGCCACGCCGATCACGCCGTACGGGTGCATGATCGCCATGCGCTCGACCAGGTTGGCCAGCTCGCGAACGTTGCCCGGCCAGGCATGACGACACAGCGACATGATGGCGGCGGAGTTGAAACGAATCGAGCCGCGCTTTTCGTGCTCCATGCGCGAAATCAGTTCGTTCATCAACAGCGGAATGTCTTCGACACGCTCGCGCAACGGTGCCATCTCGATGGGGAACACATTGAGACGGTAATAAAGGTCTTCGCGGAAGCTGCCAAGCTCGATCATGTTTTCGAGATTCTTGTGCGTCGCGGCAATGATGCGCACGTCGATGCTCTGCGTCTTGTTGCTGCCCACGCGCTCGAAAGTGCGCTCCTGCAACACGCGCAGCAACTTGACCTGCATGGGCAGCGGCATGTCACCAATTTCATCGAGGAACAGCGTACCGCCGTTGGCAAGCTCGAAACGGCCGGCACGACTGGTGATTGCCCCGGTAAACGCGCCCTTCTCATGCCCGAACAACTCGCTTTCGAGCAGCTCGGCCGGAATGGCACCGCAGTTGACCGGCACAAACGGCGCATCGCGGCGCTTGGAGTGATAGTGCAGGTTGCGCGCTACCACTTCCTTGCCAGTCCCCGACTCACCGAGAATCAAAACGCTGGCGTCAGTGTCAGCGACCTGCTGCATCATCTGCCGCACATGCTGAATCGCGCGACAGGTCCCCACCAGGCTGCGGAACAGGTTCGGCTCACGATGACGCCCACGCTCACGAGCCTGGTCGTACATCTCGCGATAGACCTGGGCACGGTGCAAGGAATCGAGCAGCTTGCTGTAGCTGGGCGGCATTTCAAGCGCGGAAAGAACCCGCCTGCGCAGATCCTCCGGCAGCTCGACAGAAGAATTTTCGCTCATAAGCAGCACAGGGAGGAACTCATCCCATGCTGCGATGGTCTTAAGAAGCCCTTTAAGGCTGCCCGGAGCACTTACGCTACCGACCAGCACACAAAGGACTTCTCGCGGAGATGCCAGAGAGCCGACCACCTGCTGCCAGTCCTGGCTTGAACAGGAGAGGTTTTCTTCGCCAAGAAAATTCAGGATAACCGCCAGATCCCGGCGGCGCTGGCTATCGTCATCGATTAGCAGAATCTTGATTTCACGCCACATGCAATAGCAACTTCCCTAGTCAACTCAATGCCCATGATTGGGGGGCAGCTTGGCATCTCAGCCGTATAAACCTTGAGACGCCAGAAAATAGTAAACATCACTAGTTAAGTCAAAAAAACGAACACAGTCAAATTTATGGCGAAATTCTTGTCGAACAATAAAAATGACAATTAAACATTAACCGAACAGATGGTATACCTTCGTCGCGTTCTTCGCATTCTGGATTTGAGTCATTTCATCGACGACTGCTTGACGCTCCCCGGTTGCAACATCAATCAGTTGCCTGTAGACCCCCAACAACTCCTCGAGATTGCTGCGCAGAGCCGGCTCGTCAGCAGGTGCTTCGCTGACCACCGCATCGACACATTCGCGACACGCCAGGTCAAGTTTGACGATAGCCTCCCAGTCGCGTTCGGCAAGCGCCCCCACCAGGGCTTCCCGGGTTTCCTCGATACGCTTGAGCGCAGCACTCATCTTGTTGTTCTCCTCAGGGCAGCAACTTATTGTTGTGCTTGTGCGGTACCGATAGCGTCCCAGCCTTCCTTGACTGTAATCAGCAGCCCGGCAACCTCGTCGAGCATCTTCTGATCGTTGCGTGCGTTGGCTTCGGCCAGACGCGTCATCATGTAGTGATAAAGGCTGTCCTGCCTGACCAGCGCTTCGCTGGGGGCGTTGTCCAGGTCAAGCCCTTCACGCAGACCACCTACAATACCGATAGCCTTGCTGATGAACACGCCTTTGCTGGCGACGTCCTTGCGTGCCATGGCACCCTTGGCTTGAGCGATACGGTCGAGGCCACCCTCCATCAACATTTGAACCAGACGGTGAGGACTGGCTTCCGAGGTCTGAGCCTGGGAGCCGATCTTCTGATACTGCCGCAACGCTAACATCGGATTCATAAAGGGGACCTCGTCGCAAATCCATAATACTGATACTCAAGCTATCGACGCATGGCGCAGAAACTTTAGCCCAAAAGCAGAAACCCGACACGGAGTCGGGTTCTTGATACGTCTGTAAAACGAATTTACGAAGCGTTTTTCTGCGCGTTCATCGCTTCGAAGATCGAAGTAATACTGGTAGCGGTCGCCTTGAGCTGCCCGACCACCAGGTCCATGGCGTTGTATTTACTGGTCAGACTGGTCGTCAAGCTGGCAATACGACGATCAAGTGCGTCCTGATCGCTGGCAATACGGGTCTGTATTTTATTGAGACTGCTCGTTTTACTGGCCAGAACACCGTCAGACTTTGTGTAGGGCAGAAGCGCTTTGGTCATACGCGAGACGAGGCCACCATCAACCGTACCGTCGGCATTTGTTGCCCCCGTACCGGTGAACATCGTCTGAATCTGACTGCCCAGTTTTTTATCGTTCAGCGCTGCTGTGAATGTAGCAGTGTCCAGTGACAGCGTACCGTTGGACTGCTCGGTCTTGATGCCCAACTGCGAAAGAGCACTGAGGCCGGCACTTGAAGAGGCACTCGCCAGCTGATCACGGATAGTCGCCAACAGCGCGCGCGGCGTAGCATCACCAGTAAGGGCAGCCGCCGTGTAAACACCCTTGTCGCTGATCGAGCCCTTGGTCAGGGAAGTCACCAGGGTGGCCAGCGTGTTGTAGGAGTCCACAAAGGACTGCAGCGACGCCTTCAACCCATCGGTATTGGTCGCCACCGTGACGGTAGTGGTTGCTCCAGCAGCACTTGGCGCGACCAGATCGAACGTCAGCCCGGAAATCGCGGTACTGATTGTATTCGTCTTACTGGTCAGGCTCAGGCCGTCAACAGTGAAAGCAGCGTCCTTGGCGGTCGCAGTAATCGCGCCAGCACCGGGAATCGCCTTGCCGTTGGCATCGGTCCCCGTACTGGTATCGCTCATCAGCTTGGTGCCATCGATATTCAGCGCTTCCTGACCGGAAGCACCCACGACCGAAATGTCACTGCCCTTGCCGGTGGTGGTAGAACTGAAAACGAGACGGGCACCATTGTCATCGTTGATGATGTTGGCAGTAATGCCTTTACCCTGCAGCGACGAGTTGATCTTGTCGCGCACTTCCTGCAACGTCGAAGTACTGTCAATCTTGACATCGTAGTCAGTGCCATTCTGAGTGATTTTCAGGGTACCACTCGGAATAGCACTCGCCTGCGTGGAATTCAGCGCGGCTGTGGCCACCTTTGAAGGCGTTGCCAGCTGGGTGACACCGATCGCGTAAGTACCGTTGACGGCCGTATTGCCAGCAGTTGCCTTTACCACTGCTTCGTTGGCAGATGTCGCAGCAAAGCCCTGAAACGCAGGCGTCGTGGAACTGCCCAGAGTATCAAGAGTTTTCTGGAACGCAGCCAGTGCCGACGTCAGCTGACTCACACCCGACAGCGATGCGGTTGTCGCGGCGGTCTGCTTGTCGATCTGGTTTTGCTTGGGCGCTTTCTCTGCGCCCACCAGACCTTCGACAATGGACGTGATTGCCAGACCCGAACCCAGGCCTGTTGTAGATGTAATTGGACTAGCCATTTTGCTTCTCCCTTCAAGAATGTCACCGGTTTTACCGCCTTTTCACAGGTCTCGCAAAACGGCAACAAATACCGTACTGACAATCAGGCCTTGGCGCGGAACAACAAACTGTTCGCATCACTCAGGCTATCGGCCAGCTTCAGGATTTCTGCATTGGGAATTTGTCTTACCACTTCACCCGAGTCACTGGCAATGACCTTGACGATCACTTTGCCAGAAGCTTCATCGATCGAAAACTCGAGATTGCGCTTCACCGAATGAAAAAATTTCTGGATGTCTTCTGCCGCGGCTTTGACTTTCGCCTCGTCGTGGGAGTCATCCTTGTGCAGATCTGAGCCTTTACTTTCCGCTGTGGCGGCAACACGCTCGACTGACGGCGTATCGGCAGGCTTGTCAAAAGACTTGTCCGGCACTGGAGCCTGACTCGCCGGTTGGGCGGCCGGATAAGAAACGTTCAGCTTTACACTCATATCCATAACCATCACCTCCGAAAGTAAAAAAGCGAGAGAGCGCTATTACGCACTCCCCCGCTAAAACTCATGTCGCTATTACTGAAGCAGTTTCAGTACAGCGGATGGCAGCTGGTTAGCCTGAGCCAGAACAGAGGTGGAAGCCTGTTGCAGGGTCTGTTGCTTGGTCAGCTGTGCAGTTTCAGCAGCGAAGTCGGTATCTTGTACGCGACCCAGTGCAGCACTGGCGTTTTCGTTGATGTTCTGCAGGTTGGAGATGGTGCTGGTCAGACGGTTTTGTGCAGCACCGAGGTCAGCACGGGTGGAGTTGATGGTCTGCAGAGCCGAGTCGATGGCGGCGATAGCGGCAGAGAAGTTGGTCTCTGCAGTGGTGCTATCGGAACCAGCGATGGTCACAGCTGAACCGACACCCAGGGTGTTGGCGTCGAAGCTTGCGCTCAGAGTCAGAGTGATCTGGTTCGAAGCGCCAGAGTTGGAACCGACCTGGAAAGTCATGGTGCTGGCGGAACCGTCGAGCAGGTTCTTGCCGTTCAGGTTGGTACTTTGAGCGATACGGGTCAGCTCGGAACTCATCGCGGTGAATTCTTTGTTCAGCGCGTCACGGTCAGTGGAGCTGTTGCTGTCGTTTCGCGACTGAACAGCCAGTTCACGCATACGCTGCAGAATGTTGGTCGACTCTTGCAGAGCGCCTTCAGCGGTCTGCGCCAGGGACATACCGTCGTTGGCGTTTTTGATCGCCATAGTCTGGCCGCGGATCTGCGAAGTGATCTTGGTAGCGATTTGCAGGCCGGCAGCGTCATCTTTGGCGCTGTTGATTTTCAGACCGGAAGACAGACGAGTCATCGAGGTCGAAAGTGCGTCGGAAGCGCGACCCAGGTTCTTCTGGACGTTCAACGATGCTACGTTGGTGTTTACTGTTAAAGCCATGATGAATTCCTCGTTGGTTTGGTACTACGTGGCTTCCGGCCCCTGCAAGCGCCGGGTGTGCCTAGAGAACCTTCGTAATAGTTATCGTCGCGATGGCAGGTTGCTTGAGTGTTTTTTTTGAATATTTTGCCATCATGCCTGTACCCCTTATAAAACAAGGGTTTGAGACGAAACCAAACCAACATGACGCGAGAAAACCCGTTGTCTGAACTTCACGTTCCAGAAGGAGCAGGCCACTGTAGAAGTTCAAAAATGTGACCAGAATCGATTATTCAAAAAAAGCGCCCGGTGAACTAGTCACGGGCGCTGTTTTTAGCCTGCGGCGATTCAGGCTTTATAGATAATCGCAGAACCCCAGGAAAGCCCCACGCCAAAACCGCTCAGTGCTACTCGATGCCACGAAGAGTTGAGTACGTGCTTTTCAATCAGCAATGGAATGCTCGACGACACGGTGTTACCCGTTTCAACCATGTCCTTGAGAAATTTCTCGGGTTTGTCTTCAAAGCGGCGTGCCACGGCATCGACAATAGCAGCGCTGCCCTGATGAATGCAGAATGCATCGATATCGTCAGGCGTCAGGTCTGACTCTCCCAACAGTTCGTGCAGGTGCGCCGGTACTTTCAGCAGCGCAAAATTGAACACCTGACGACCGTTCATGAAAAACACGCCGTTGCTGACCTTCAAGTGCGGCGCACCCGAACCATCGGTGCCGAATTTTGCCTTGCCCAGTTGCCAGGCAGCGTCCTCGCCCATCCAGGTTGCTGTGGCTGCATCGCCAAACAACATGGTGGTGTTGCGGTCCTGCGGGTCGACGATTTTCGAATACGGGTCAGCGGTTATAAGCAGGCCGTTTTTGAGCCCTGCTGCCTCCATGAACCCCTTGATCGCGTAGATGCCATAGACATAGCCGGAACAGCCCAGTGAAATGTCGAACGCAGCGACATTGGTCGACAGACCCAGCTTGTCCTGAACGATGGCTGCGGTATGCGGCAGCCCCTCTTCGTCACCGTTCTGGGTGACGACGATCAAAACGTCAATACTTTCGCGCTTGAGCTGCGGGTTGTTGGCAAACAGGGTATTGGCCGCTTCAACGCACAGGTCCGAGGTTTCCTGGCCAGCGTCTTTACGCGGCAGGAACGTGGAACCGATTTTCCCGAGGATGAAATCTTCATCCTTGCCGAAACTGGCACCTTGAGCGTAGTTATCCACGCCAGCAGTGGGCACGTAACTCGCTATGCTTTTAATGCCAATCATCATGGCCTCCCGATGAGTAAACAGGTCATTTTTCGTCCCGATAAGAATCAGGGCGCTACCGAATAAGGGTGATTGCAGACATTTTCAGGGCGCAAGGCGTGTGAAAGCAAGCCAGGCGCGTGTCGCTCCCTGTAACACAATACAGTGAAGATGCACGTTATGACCCGCAGGTCACGCCGGTTTGCACGCTTTGCGATTATTGGCGGAGGGAAAAAACAAAATGCTGCCGCAGCAGGAGGGCGACGATCCGGCCGTAAAACAGCCGGATCGCGTGATGCATGCAGCTTAAACCACCAGTGTGAACCCCTTGCCGTCGAGATCGAGATTGGCGTTATAGGCTTCGTCCTGGGCAAAATGCGCCGCCCACTTTCCGGCCAGCGCGCCAAGCGCTGGTTCGGGAGCATTTACCACGCCTGAATGCACCACCTGAACATGCGGGGTCCAGACCGTCAGATAGCCCGCCTGCGCCGCCTTCAGGCACAGGTCGACATCGCCCAGAGACTCGGCAAAAGCCTCTTCGTCCAGCCCGCCCAGTGAGTCGTACAACGCTTTGGCAATCATCAGGCAGGCCGATGACACCGCGGAGTAGTTCTGCTCGACCACCAGCCGCTGCATATAACCGCGCGACGTCTTTGGCTCGCCAACGAAACCGGAACCGACACCGCCATTAAGTCCCAGAACAAGACCTGCCTGAGTAATGGTTCCTTCACGATCAACCAGACGGACCCCGACCACGCCCACTTCCGGACGTTGTGCCTGGTTGAGCAGCGACTCGATCCAGCCGACATTGACGATCTGGCTTTCGGCATCCAGCAGAATCAGGTACTCGCCCCTGGCTTCCTGGCTGACCAGATTGCGCAAGGCGGCCGTGCTGACACGCTGCTCGGCGCGGAATACGCGTACCCGGCTGGACAGCTGTTGCTGCTGATCAAGCCACGTCGATAATTCGGCAGAGGTGCTGGCGTTATCACCGATCAACACTTCATAGCGCTGATAGCGGGTGCGTTGCAGGATACTGTGCAGGCAACGTTGCAGTTCCGGCAGATTGTCCTGACTGTGGAGCAGAATCGAGACCACCGGCCGATGGGCATGGCGATAATCGATCTTGTAGGTGCCGGGCAACGCCGAGCTAACCTCAGCCTGATAACCCCGCTGCCCCAGATGACGCGTCAGCGCCTTTTGTTCGTCCTGATTCTCTTCAAGCTCGGGGGCATCGCAGATCAGTACCGGCTCGCTCAAATGCGCCAGACCGCTCATGCCGCCTTGCTCGATCAGGCGCAGCAGCAGGTCGAATTCCAGCGCCTTGGGAAACTCTCGCGAATAGCCGCCCGCCTCGACCAGCAGTTCGCGGCGAATCAGCCAGTGCCGAGCGGCCAGCGTCGGCACACTTTGCAGCAGATCGAGGTTGAAGCCGGGACGGAACAACGGCGCCAGGGTGCCGTTGGCTTGACGGTGAATTTCATCCACAGCAACGGCTCGGCACTGCCCGGCGTCAATCAGCTCGGCGCTGGCCAGCAGCAGACCGCTGCGGGTGAACTCTTCACCCGCCTGCGCCAGCATCAGCCAGTCGCTGGAAGCCTGTTTGACGACCTGATTGATCTTGTCGACATAGTTGCTTTCGGTGACTTTGACGAAGTGCAGTGTGTCGTTCAGGCTGGTGGTTGCCGGCAGATCACCGGTGGTGAATACCACGACCTTGAACGCTCGATAATGGCTGTTGATAAGGCTGTCGAAGGTTGCCTGCAGCTTGAACACGTCGGCGTCCAGATCAAGCAGCAAAATACCGATTTGCGAACCTGCTGGCCGACGCGTCAGCTGCGTGGTGAGCTTTTTCAGTTGTGCCGGTGCCGGATCACGCGCATCGAGCCAGTCGAGCAACTTGCCGGAAGGCATGCCACGCAACAGCTGGCTGTTATCGAAAGCGGAATCAGCCTGCAGACGCTGGCCCCAAGCAACGATGCGCTCGGCGCGCTCGATGTCGTCCTCGTCCTCTGACTTGCCCAACTCATCGGCCAGACGTTGCACGACGCTGTGACTGAAGGAGTAGTGTGCATAGGCTTGCCACAGACGGCTCAAAAGCGACTCGGCGTCCGGATTGCTCTGTACACGCAACAGCTCGGCCTGCTTCACCAGCACGGACTCCAGCCCTTCCATCTGCACCTGCCCTGACGGCAAGAGATGGATCAGAAACTCGATTTGCGCCAGTTCGTCGAACAACGGCTGGTTGTAGAACGGCAGTTCAACGAACTGGCGAGGCTCGAACTGCGCATCTGCCTGCGTCAGGGCAACGTTCCACGCTGAACTGATGATTTTTTCGCCGCCCTGATACGGCTGGGTTTCGAGGCATTCAGCCATGGCTGCCAGGCCGGCCAGTACAGCATGCTCGCCCTGCTCACCTTGCAGATCGCGGCTATTGCCGAGCGACGAAACAATCAGGCGCGCAAGCGTTTCGCGCTCGGCTTTGGCCTTGGGGTCGATATGCTTGACTGCGCCTGCAATGGCAGCGCCATAGCGATGCTCTGCCTCCTTGCCGGCGTTGACGTGCAACGCATAGGGAATGGGCAGGATGCGCAAGGCAGCAGCCGCAACCAGAAAGGCCATATGGCCGATTTCCTGCCAGTGCAGCTCGGTGCCCTCAGGCACTGACGTGAACCACTGACGCGCCAGCCCGGTCCGGGTCACGGCGTTGAGCAGTGACACGCTCTGACCCATGAAGCTCAGAAGCCGCTCGTCGGCCTGATCAGACGCGTAGTCCTCATGAACCTTGCGGTCGCGGCGGAAATAATCCACGTGATCGACGTAAGCCTGATAACCCAGGCTATAGCCCTGGCAAGCACCGTAACGCTCGTTGCTTTCAAGGAAACTCACGGCCTCGGTCAGTGCGTCAGGCAGCAGGAAACTGTCGACCTGCGCGTACACCACAAAGGGCGTGGACACCTGCTTGAGGCCTTCTGCAATTCTGGCGCTGAGCCCGGTTTCACTGAGGGCGGCGCTGTGGATGTACTGCAGCCCGGCACGCTCCGCAAACTGCGCGTCGGGCGCAGGCGAGGCATCGACCACAATCACATTGCACGGATAACTGCCGTAGTACTTCAGCGCACGACGCAGGAAATCCGGCTGATTCTCGGCGAGCAACAGCAGGGTCAAACGCTGGCTCAACGGGGTGGTTTCATTTCCAGAATGGCTTTGCATGAGCTTTCCTTGATAGCGTGCCGATCGCGTCTCTAATCCTGGTGACCAGAAGAAACCCTGATAACCAAAAGACCCGGTCAACGCAAGAGCAAACAACACAGCTCCAGCAATCAGTGACTGGAGCGCATTAAACAGGTCGGGTCAGTCGGGCAACCAGCCGTTAGCCCAATATTGCAGGTTTTCTCCACGCAACATGAAATCGCGCAAGACGGTTTCGCGCAATTCGTCGCCCATACGATAGCTCGCATTGGGGTCTGACAGGTGCATGCGAATCGCCTGCAACCATTCTTCGGAGCTGTTGGTGTAGACCCGCGTAGCCGGCAAATGGCCCCGGTACGCCTCGGTGTCCGAACAGATGACCGGGTAGCCGCACGCACCGTACTCCAGCAGCCGCAGATTGCTCTTGCAGTCATTGAAGATATGAAATTCCAGCGGTGCCAGGGCCAGATCGAGGTTCAGGCTGGCCAGTTTGGCCGGGTAGGTTTGCAGGCTTACAGCTGTGTGATACTCATGAATGTAAGGCTTGAGCAAATCCGGGCACATGCCGAAGAACACCCACTCGACCTCATCGGCCAGTTCACGCACGACATCGACAATCAATTCCAGGTCGCCCCGATGACTGGTCCCGCCGCCCCAGCCGATGCGCGGCTTGCCGGAAGTGCGACGCTGGCTTTTGAGGCTGCTCCACAAGTGCGTCGCCAACATGTTCGGTACGACACGAATATCGCTGTGCATGCTCGACAGCACCTGAGCCAGTGGCTGGGTAGACACCACCACTCGGTCGCACAGGCCTATGCCCTTGCGCAGCATCTCGGCAATGTTGTCGGGCATGCTGCGCCGGTGCTCGTTGCGCTCGGGCACATCGATGATGTAGTCATCCAGTTCAAAAATGCGCATGGCACTGGAGTAGTTTTTGGCCAGAACGATGTCTTTGATCTTGGGTTCGGAATAACGCCCTTGAAAAACGATGACGTCCGGACGCTGGCGCTCGATCTCGACGGGCGTAATCGACTCATAGGACATTCGGCCTACCACTCGCCCGGCTGTCATCAACTCAAGCAAGGGTTGGCTGACACGGTAGTGGCCTACCGCCGACGAGTTGACCAGCATGCCCAGAATCGAAGGCAGATGGCGGGTGCAGAACGGTTCCCAGCCCATTTGCAGACCTGGGTCAAGATCGAACGCCTGCACTTCACTGAGCTGAAGATTGGGGTTATAGGCCGGGTCCCGGGCCATTTTCGGCAGCCATTTTTCAAAGAACGATTGCTGCTCTTTATCCAGCGCCTGACGAGACGTTTCAGAGCGCTCGGCGGCGGCAGGCTCGGCCAATACCAGTGACGAATCGGGTGTGCCGACAATCAGGTAGCCGTCACGCCCGACCCGCATGCACAGGTCCAGATCCTGCAGCCCCTGAGTGAAGGTTGCTGCTTGCATGCCGCCTGCGTGGTCGAACACTTCCTTGCGGACCATCAGGCAATTGCCACTGACCGCGCTCCAGTTCTGTGTCAACTGCAAGCGCTGCATGTAGCTGCTTGAGCCTGTCGGATAATTGATGAAGGGCCGACCCGCCAGCCCGTCCATGCCCATCACCATCCCTGCATAGAGAATATTGCCCTGAGGGGTAAGGATTCGTGGACCGACGATACCGACTTCGGGGCGCTGAGCATGATTGAGCAGGCCTTGCAGCCAGTCAGCCTGATGCAGCACGGCATGTGGGCTGAGCATGAGCAGATAATCGCCGTTGGCGTGCCGGGCGGCGAGGTTCTGGGCGCTGGCTTCGCTGCCGGGCTCGGTCAGCGCATAAATGCGCAGCTTGTCGCTGCCCAGCTCACTCATCGCGGCAAACCAGGCGCGGGTATCGGCGCTCTCGCTGGCGTTGTCGACGATCAGCACTTCAAAATAAGGGTAAGTCGTGTTGCTGAGCAGGCTTTCTACACAGCGCTCCAGGGCTGCCAGTTGATCCCGGGTGGTAATGATCACCGATACCAGCGGGCTTGTAGCATGCCGGTACTCGATCCGGTTCAGCAGTGGCAACTGATCATGGTGGATGACGTGCTCTCGGCCAATGCGCGAAAGATGGGCCGATACGACCGACTCGTTATGCTCGATCACCTGAGGCAGCGAAAGCCATTCAGCGTAGGTCAGGGTCGATTCAACCTGAACCTCGGCGATGTGTTCGACAGACTGAGGCCCGACGCCTTCCACCAGACGCCAGATGAAATCGTGCGGTGCCAGTTCGCCGTGCACAGGGTCGAAGCCGCCTGTGTCCAGCAGATTGCGGCGCTGGAACGCCAGCGTGCGGCCAACGTAAGGATAGGCCCGCATCAGGTCCAGGTTGAAATCAGGCTTGAAGATCGGCTCGCTGGATTTCCCATCGACCAGCGCGCCTTCGTCGCTGTAAATGCACAATAGGCCCTCGCTTTGCGCGACTCGCTCTGCCAGCACCAGCAGTGACGGCCGAGTCAGCCGGTCACCGGCACGCAGCAGATAAACCCAATCGGCGTTCTCCAGCAGCGGCAGCACTTCGTTCAGTTGGCGCGCCCAATCCGGCTGCAACGAGAAACGCAGCACCTGCGGATCGTCAACATCGGCATTGGTCAACACAACCACTGAATCAGCGGCGTAATCCTGCTCGGCAATGCTGCGCAGGGTGATATCCAGCCCTTCGGCATCGCCAAACGGGTCAACGACCACCGGAACGATGCGCGGCTGCCACGTCCAGTGTCCGATGCGTTTCTCGATCAGTTTTCTCTGCGGGGCGGTAAATTGCCGACACGACAGCCATTCAGTGTAGAGCTCGGCGTAGGTTTCGCTCTTGCTGCCCACCCTGCTGTGCATGACACCCTGACGACTGGCCATTATCCCGTAAATGCCGACCTCGTCCCACTCGCGGGGCTGCTCCAGCGCCTTGCGCAAGGGCAAAAAGCGCACCCAGCCCTGGGCAGGGGCCTGCTCACCGCTACGTGCCTTGAGCATTTCGCTCAGCCAGCCCCATTCAGTGGCGGCCTTTTGAATCACGTCGGGCTGGCCGCTGAAACGATCCGGGTGCCGGCGCTCGACGTTTTGAATAGTATGCAGCGCCACCAGGTTGCCACGGCGCAACAGGCATATGAACAGGGCAAAATCCAGCAGTGCGATAAACCCCTGTCCCGACTGGGCAATCGAAGGCAGGTACTCCATAACATCGGCCCGGCGCATCAGAGCAGCACTGAACCCACCCAGATAATTGCGTGGCGTACGCTCGAAAATCGCCAGCATGTCCTCGCCTTTGAACACGGCGTCGTAGGGCACAAGCCCGACGTTTTCCAGACGGGGTGGCAATACATAGTCATCGATGTCGACCAGATATCGTCGGCCAACCACCAGACTCACGTCTTCATAGGCATCCAGAACGCCTGCCTGATTAGCGATGAAGTACGGAAAGAGGCGGTCGTCGTCACACAGAAACTTGATGTATTCGCCGCGCGATTCTTCAAGGCACTTCAGCAGATTGGCCTGGAACCCCAGCCGCTGCGGATTGCGCACGTAACGCGCAAGGTTGCTGGATGCAGGCACCAGTTCGTCGAAAACGGCCTTGATTTCATCGGTGCGGCAATCGTCGCAGACAATGATTTCCAGGTTGTCGTAAACCTGATTCAAGGCACTTTGTAGCGCGGCACGGAAGAACCGGGGATTGAGGGCGGGAATGACGATACTGACGAGGGGGACTGAATTCACTATTGCAGACTCGCGAGCGGCGGGAAGTTACCGGTCAAGTAACCTCCCTCACCGCTGAAATAAAGACGGCGGATGCTCAATGCCAAGGTTACAGCTGGCTGAACAGGTTCAGCTTGGACAACTGGACAAATACCTGCTGAGAGGCATCCAGCATAGTCTTCTGCAACGTCAATCGGGTGGTGGCCTCAACGATATCGGCGTTGACGTAGGTGCCTTGCTCAACTGTGTTGTTACCCTTGAGCAAATCGTTGGTCGTGCCCTGCGCCGTCGCCGCCAATTGCCGTGCGCCGCCGGCGGAGCGCGCTGTGGACGCCTGGTCGATGCTGCTGGCAATGTTGCCAAGCGCCGAGCCCAATGCGGCATCAAGCTTTTGCGAGGCAACCAGATTGCCGTCAGTCGGTGTCGACAACGCCTTGATCGCTGCGGTCAGCGTATTGAGGATGTTCTCGGTCTGGTGCGTGCCGGACTCCACGACAAACTGGTCACCGGCTGCTGGCGTACCGCTGACCGTAAAATTGACGCCCGACGCATTGGCCGTCGAACCGGTCAACGTGCCACTCGACACGGGTTTGCTGCTGCTGGTCACGGGCGACGCATACAGGTCGTAGGCAGTGGCACTGGTGAACTTGAGAATCGCACCATTGGGCGGAAAGGTGTTGTTGAACGCCGTGCGGTCAGCCGTTGTGTTGCCCACTGCCGAACTGCTGATAGTAGCGGCCGACGTGTTGCCCGGGCTGCGCGACGCCGAAACCGTGTCCGGCGTCGAGGCCAGTTCATAGCTGCGATTGGTCAGTGCAGTAGCGGCCGTTGCAGGCGTGGCAGATTCGGCAGCTGACAGGTTGATGTTCATGGTCAGCTCGACACCGCGGAAGGTGAAGGTCTGATCAGCGAACGAGCCATAGCTGAATTTACCGGCAGTTGACGCATCGGTCGTGACGTCGGTGCCGCTGGCATCGGTAATCTTGAACTGCGTACCGCTGAGGAACGTCATGGTGTACGGTTCGCCAGCCTGATAGCCCGAGTTGTAGGCGCTGGTGGACGTCACCTGACCGCCAGTCAGACCAACCTTGCCGTCGTCGGTCGCAGGCGAAAGCAGGGTCGAGGACGTACGGGTAGTGTTGACGGCTTGCTCGAACGCTTCATAGCCTGTGGTGTTGCTCGGTAAAGCCAGGCCATCACCAATCGCCAGATTGACGCTGGTCTGGTCCCCGCTATAGCTGTAAGTACCATCGGCATTCTGCGCGTACGGCGGAGCCGAAGACTTGGACCCGGCAAAAATATACTGGCCGTTGGAGTCCTGGCTGTTCATCAAGCCGAGAAGCTGGCTCTGATACTGCTTGAGTTCAGCAGCCTTGGCCAGACGGTCGGAATCGGTGTAGGCACCGTTGCCTGCCGACACGATCACTTCACGGGCTGTCTGCATCGTATCAACGATGCTGGTCAGGGCGGTCTCGGAATTGACGATGTTGGTATTGATCGTGCCGATGTTCGACGCGTACTGGGTCAGCATGGAGTTCTGCTGAGCCAGTTGCAGGACACGTGCAGCGCCTACCGGATCATCGCTGGCGGTATTGAGTTTGATGCCGCTGGAGACCTCTTCACTGGTCTTGAGCACATTCGAATAAGTACGCTGATAGTTGGTGTTGGTGGATTCGTAGAACTGGGTAGTTGAGATCCGCATGGTTCACGACTCCTTAAAGGCTGTTGATCAGCGTGCTAAAAATGGTTTGGGCCGCCTTGATGATCTGCGAAGAGGCGGTGTAGTACTGCTGATACTTGATCAGGTTGGCCGCTTCTTCATCGAGCGACACGCCGGAGACCGAATCACGCGCCGATTTGGCCTGTGCAACGACGGCAGCGCTGGCGGTGACATCGCTCTTGCCCTGCCCTGCCAGCGTACCGACCACCGAGACCAGATCGGCGTATGCGCCGGACAGGCTGGTGCCCACGCCGCCGTTGGTGACGCCGACAGTCTTGGCCGTCTGCAACCCTACTACTGCCAGCGCGTTGCGGTTGTCCGAAGAGCCGGCACCCGTCAGGCCGATGCTGAACGTGTCATTGACCAACGGCGAACCGGAGAGGGTCATCTGCACCTCGAATGCCGTCTTGCCGGCTGGCGTGGTGGTGTTGTCGGTGTAACCGATGCTCAGCTTTACAGCGTTGCTCTGACCCTGAATGATCGTGCCACTTACCGCGCTGCCATTCTGGTCGAGCACGGGCGCACCACTGGCATTGATCAGCGTGTAGCTCTGCACACCGGTACTGCTGACCGCACCCATCACCAGCTTCATCGGCGCGGAGTCTTTGATCGCGTTACGCAGGTCAGAGGTCTGAACGCTGTTATAGATGTCCGATTTGGTATTGAGCACTGGCTGCGTGAAGCCACCTGTACCCGAGTTGCTGGCCCCGGCAGTAGCGGTCAATGGCGCGGCGGCTGCAATGTCCTTGGGATCGGTCAACACCACCGAGATACCCGAGGCGCCGTTGCGTGTCGGAGTGACCTTGAAAACGTCGCCAGCAGCCAGCGCATTGCCATTGAGGCTGACACTGAAGCCATCGAACTGTTTGGGCGGGTTGTCAGTCAGCGCACCGGTGCCGACGCTTTCGCCGTTGGGTAGGCGACGAACCGTGAAGTTGGAGGCGTCGCTGAAGGTGACTTCATAATCGTCGGCGGTCAGTTTGCTGGTATCGCCAATGGTCACGTCCAGGTTGCCGGAACCGGCACTGTTGGTGGTCTTGCCGGTACTGCGCTGCGAAATGGCGTCGGCACTGTTGATGTTGGAATACAGGCTGGAACCGAAGTTGCCTTTGCTGTCGATGCCCTGGCTCATCTGGCTGTTGACCTGATCGGCCAGCACCATCGCGGCACGGCCAAGCTCATTGGTCGCAGGCACCAGCACATCGGAGCGATAGCGCAGCAGACCGCCAATCGAGCCACCGCTGATCACCGAGGTGACGTCAGTCTTGGTCTGGCCGTAAGCGATTTGTACGTTGTACTGCAGAGGATCGGCAGGGCTCGGGGTCGCCGACATGGTGTACGACGTGCCACCGCTGACCAGCGATTGGCCGGTGCCGGTGTAGATATCGTAGTTGCCGTTGTTCTCGATTACCTTGACACCCACCAGCCCGTTGAGCTGGCGCACAGTCTCATTGCGCGAATCGAGCAGCGAATTGGGCGTAGTGTTACCAGCCCCTGCCTGAGTGATCTGCTTGTTCAGGCTTGCCACGGTCGTGGTCAGCTCGTTGACCTGTTTGGTGAAGGTGGTGAGCTGGGCATTGACGTTGTCATTCTGCGACGACAACTGTGAAGCGACCGAATTGAAGCGTGAGCTCAACGCAGAAGCCTGAGTCAGAAATGCCGAACGGTCCGACGACTGGGTAGCGTTGGTGGCAATGCCCTGCATCTTGGTGAAAAAGTCGGCCAACTGCGTGGACACGCCAGTGGCGCTATCGGACAGCAGCGTATCGGTCTTGCTGGCCTGGCCGGAGTACGCAACCGCGTCGGCGCTCAGGGCAGTACTGGTTTGCAATTGGGCATCAAGGTAGCTGTTGTAGATACGACGCACGTCGGACAGAGTCGTACCGGTGCCTATGTAACCGACACCCAGGCCGATATTGATCTGTGCCGAAGCCGTGGTCATTACCTGCTGACGCGAGTAACCGGCGGTATCCACGTTGGCCGTGTTGTTACCGATGGTGTTGATCGCGGCACTGCTGGCATTGATACCTGAGAGCCCAATTGAAATCAGCGACATGATTCAAAACCTTATAAAGTCGTGGAAGAGCCCGATGCAGCAGCGTAAGTCTGGTAACTCTTCATCTGCTTCGCGATCTGCGAAATCTTGCTGGCATAGTCCGGGTCAGTGGCGTAACCGGCCTTCTGCAATTCTTTTACAAACTGTTCCGGTTTATCGGCCGAATTGACCACTTCTTTATACCGATTGTTGTTCTGCAGCAGGCTGACCAAGTCATGGAAGCTGTCGGCGTAGGAGTCGTAGGAACGGAAATCCGCGGTTTCCTTGACCATCTTGCCGTCACGGAACTCGCTGGTAATGGCGCGCGCTTCAGCGCCTTTCCAGCTACCCGCTGCCTTGATACCGAACAGGTTGTGACTGCTGCTGCCATCCTGCTGACGCATGATCGACTTGCCCCAGCCGGTTTCCAGCGCAGCCTGCGCCACCAGCATCACTGGATCGACGCCGATGCGTGCGGCTGCTTCCTTGGCCAGCGGCAGCATGGTCTCGACAAACTGATCGGCGTTGCTGAATGCGCGCTTGGCCGGTGCCAGCGGTGGCTGGGCCATGGAACGCACGTACTCAGGCGCGGGCGCCAGGTTGGGGTCGAGCGTCCAGTCACCGTTGTTGCCGTTGCTGCTGGCGGTTGCGCGAGCAGGCACCGGGCTATTGCTGACGGCGGCTGTAGCGGAAGGCACGATGCCGGCCAGCAATCGGTCGGTGAGTTTGGTTGGCAACGACAGACGACGCGAGTTGAGCGCCGCCATGTCATTGCGTCCATCACCGGATGCCGAAACTGCCGCAGCCGCCTGATCTGCCGCCGCCGAGCGCGTGGCCCACAGCGGACGCTGATAGACACTGGTCGCCAGCCCGGTTTTGGCCGGGGTTGCATCGGTGGTCGTTACAGGCGTAGCCGTCGTATCGGTCGGTGCTGCGTGCTGAATACCCTTGTCCTTGGACAGTTGACGCATCAACACGTCCTGCAAACCGATGCCGTTGCCACGGGTGGACAGGGTGACCGCCAATTGCTGGTCATACATGTCCTGATACTGGCGCGTCGCCGGGGTGTTCATCGGGTTGTCCTTGGCCAGCACTTCGTTGGCCGAGCGCATGGCCTTGAGCATCTGGCTGACGAACAGCGACTCGAACTCGCGGGCCACCTTCTTCTGGTTTTCCACACTGTCCTTGTCGCCATGCTTCAGCGACGCCAGACGGTTGACGTCGGTGTAGGCACCGGAGTCGACCGCTGACGAAATTCCGCTCTTGGGCATATCCATGCTCGAGTCCTCAGATAACTATCAGATCGGCTTGCAACGCGCCGACCTGCTTAAGGGCTTCGAGGATGGCCATCAGGTCGCCGGGCGCAGCGCCCACCTGATTGACCGCACGAACAATCTCATCCAGCGTGGTGCCTGGACCGAACTTGAACATCGGGTGTAGCTCCTGCTGGGCATTGACCCGCGAACGCGGCACGACCGCCGTCTGACCACCGGACAATGCGCCCGGCTGGCTGACAATCGGGTCTTCGGTAATGGTCACGGTCAGGCTGCCGTGCGTTACCGCAGCGGGCGAAACCTTGACGTTCTGACCGATCACGATAGTGCCGGTCCGCGAATTGATGATGACCTTGGCAGCCGTCTGGCCCGGATCGACTTCCAGGTTTTCCAGAATCGACAGGTAGTCGACACGCTGGCCCGGATCAAGCGGCGCGGTCACACGTACCGAGCCACCGTCCAGCGCCTGAGCAACACCAGGACCAAGCAGCTCATTGAGCTTGTCCACAATCCGCTTGGCAGTGGTGAAGTCGGACCGGTTCAGGTTAAGGGTCAGGGTATTACCCTGATTGAAGCCGCTCGGCACCGAGCGCTCGACCGACGCACCACCGGGAATACGGCCCGACGACGGAACGTTGACAGTGATTTTCGAACCGTCACGGCCTTCCGCGTCAAAACCGCCGACCACCAGGTTGCCCTGTGCGATGGCGTAGACATTGCCATCGACACCCTTCATCGGCGTCATCAACAGCGCACCACCGCGCAGGCTCTTGGAGTTACCGATCGAGGAAACGGTGATATCGACCGTCTGACCCGGCTTGGCGAACGCTGGCAGATCCGCGTACACAGCAACTGCTGCAACGTTTTTCAACTGCACAGTGCCGGAACCGGACGGCACCTTGATGCCGAACTGCGACAGCATGTTATTGAACGTCTGCAGGGTGAACGGGGTCTGGGTGGTCTGGTCGCCCGTACCATTGAGACCCACGACCAGACCGTAACCGATCAACTGGTTGGCCCGCACGCCGGAGATGCTTGCGATGTCCTTCAGACGCTCGGCGTGAACGCCGAACGCTGTGGACAACAACAAGGTCGCCGCTATCAGTTGCTTGAGCTTGATCATGTTTATCCCGCTATCAGAAAGGGAACAACGGGCTGAGGAAGAACCGGTCGAACCAGCCTGGCTGGCTGGTATCGGCAAAGGCTCCAGTCCCCGAATAGGTAATACGTGCATCGGCAATACGGGTGGACGACACGGTGTTGTCGGTGGCGATGTCATCAGCCCGAACCAGCCCGGCAATCCGCACCAGCTCGTCACCGGTATTGAGAGTCATCCACTTCTCGCCACGCACAGCAAGAATGCCGTTGGGCAACACATCCGCCACGGTCACAGTGACCGAACCGGTCAGGCTGTTGCTCTGTGCGGCCTTGCCATCACCCTTGGTGGTCCGCGCGCCGGTGTAACCGGCGTTCAGGCTCAGGTCGTTGCCACCAATCGGGTTGTTGGTGGTCAGCCCCGAACCGAACAGCGAGGTAAGACCAATACTGTTGGTGCTGTCCTTGGTCATGGCCGAAGTGGCCGCCTTGCTGGCTGCCATACGCTCGGAAAGCGTGATGGTGATGATGTCGCCGATACGGAAAGCCTTGCGGTCGCCATACAGGTTCTGCTCGAAACCGGCTTGATAGATGGCACCATTGTTGGCAGCGGCCGACATGGGTGTACGCGGCAACACCGGAGCGTAATAAGGGTCATTGGGCTTGGCCGTCGGCGCAACGCAGCCAGACAGCAGGGTGATCCCGCACAATGAAGCGATCAACACTGAAAAACGCGGAACACTAAGGCGGTTCATGACACTTGAAACCTCGCGGTGTAACAGGCGCTTATCAGGCGCCCCATCGGATTGAGCAGTTTTACGAGCGACAACATCAAACACTTACAGGTTCTGAGTCAGGTTCTGCAGCATCTGGTCGGCGGTCGAGATCACTTTGGAGTTCATCTCGTAAGCACGCTGGGTGGTGATCATGTTGACCAGTTCCTCAACGGTGCTGACGTTGGAGTTTTCCAGGGTGTTCTGCAGGGTCGGACCCAGGCCGTTGAGGCCAGGCGTGCCGATCTGCGGCGCGCCGCTTGAACCGGTTTCCAGATAAAGGTTGCCGCCGATGGCCTGCAGGCCGGCCGGGTTGATGAAGTCAGCGGTCTGGATGTTGCCGATGATCTGCGGTGTGGCGGTTGCACCGGCCAGCGTGACGGAAACAGTACCGTCCTGACCGACTGTGAAGGTCTGGGCGTTCTGTGGAACGACAATCGCAGGCTCAAGAGCGTAGCCGTTGGCAGTCACGATCTGGCCGTTGGCGTCCAGGTGAAAAGTACCGTCGCGGCTGTAGGCAACAGTGCCGTCCGGCTGGGTCACCTGAAAGAAACCACGACCGTTGACCGCCAGGTCCAGCGGGTTGTTGGTGGTCTGCAGGCTACCGGCTGTGAAGTTCTTCTGCGTACCGACAATGCGCACACCGGTACCCAATTGCAGACCGGATGGCAGCTCGCTGTCCTGAGTGGACTGGGCACCCGGCTGGCGTTTGATCTGGTACAGCAGGTCCTGAAACTCGGCACGGTCACTCTTGAAACCTGTGGTCGAAACGTTCGCCAGGTTGTTGGAGATAGTGGTCAGGTTGGTGTCCTGAGCGGCAAGGCCGGTTTTAGCGACGTATAGTGCAGGAAGCATGTGTGTTCTCCTCAAGCGCCGGTTTGTCGGCGCAAGCTGTCATTGATTAGCCAAGTTGCAAGACGCGAGCCATAGACTGATCGTCTTCTTCGGCGGTCTTCATCATCTTGACGTGCAATTCGAATTGACGGGACAAGGCCAGTACCGAGGTCATTTCCTCGACCGCATTGACGTTGCTCGCCTGCAGAAAGCCGGACTCGACCTGAACGGTGGCATCTGCGTCGGCAGGCCGACCGGTCTTGGTGTGGATCAGGCCATCGGGGCCTTTTTCCATGGTCTTGAGGTCAGGCTTGACCAGCTTGATACGGTCGACCTGCGCCATCACCTGTGGGCTTTCGCCGAGTGAGCGAATGCTGATTGTGCCGTCGGCACCGATCTCGATCTGCTGCTGAGGCGGCACGGCAATCGGACCGCCATTGCCCATTACCGGCAAACCGCTGCCGTCGCGCAACACACCCAGGGCATCGATGTTCATGCCGGAGCTGCGGGTGTAGGCTTCGCCACCATCGGGGGTCTGCACTGCAATCCAGCCATCACCTTTGACGGCGATGTCCAGTTCACGGCCGGTCTCAACCATGGCACCGGCGGAAAAGTCGGTCCCCGGACGTTCGCTCATCGCATAGGCACGCGACGGCATGACCTCGCCAAACACCGGCATCGAGCGGGCCTGTTCAAGGTCACGCATGAAACCGTTTGTTGATACGTTTGCCAGGTTGTTGGCGTGAGCCTTCTGCGCGATCGCGTTTTCGGATGCACCGCTCATTGCGACGTAAAGCAACTTGTCCACAGTCTTCCTCCTCCGACAGACGCTTGCCGCCTGTAGCTGTTCTGAAAGGGTTAAAGCAATTTTTGAACCAACTTGTCAGGCTCGATACAAATGCCTGATTAACCAGCAAAAACCGGCATTCGATGATGCCCTTCGGGCAAAGCGCCACCCAATAGCGGCGGAGGACTGCCGCCTGCCGATCATCAAGCAGCGAGCACCGCCAAAAAAACTTCATTGGTATGGGCTGACAAGCGGATCGACAGTGATAATCTTGCCGACACCGCAGCCCTGAACGGGAACCCTCATGCTTTTTCGTGCATGCATTGCCGGCATCGCCAGCGCGAGCCTGATGACCCTCGCCCTCCTCGCCCAGGCCGCCCCCGCTCACTATTACAAATGGCAGGGCGACAGCCGGATTGTCTGCGCCCAGACCAGCCCCGGGCCTGGCTGGACAAGGCTGAAAGGTCACTTCATCAAATCCGACTGCTCAATCTGATCAGGTCGACTGAATCAGCGTCTGCATCACGGTCGCCTCTGTCGATATGGCTTTGGAGTTGGCCTGATAAGCCGTCTGCGCCTGGATGAGAGCAATCAGCTCATCAGCCAGGACGACATTGGACCCCTCCAGCCCGTCGCCAATGAGGCTGCCCAGCGTGCCGACGCCCGGCACATCGTAATCGGCAACGCCAGAGTCGGCGGATTCGGTCCAGCGCGTATCACTGCGCGCCTGCAACCCCTGCGGATTGGAGAAGCTGGCGAGTATCACCTGACCGATATTCTTGTTCATGCCATTGGTAAACCCGGCACACAGGATGCCATCGCGCCCCACGCTCAAGCTGCTCAACTGCCCCGCCGCATGGCCATCAACATGCGTGGAAGAACGCGAACTGGCGGCGTTGTGCTGCAGCAGGTTGGTGAAGTCGATCGTAATGCCCTTCGCACTGCCAGCCGCACCGTTGGGTACCCATTTTTCTGGCCCTGTGACCCGCTCGGCAGGCATGGCCGGTGTCCAGCCGGTCAGTTGCAGACCGTTGCTATGGGTACTCGCAAAACCAGGGCCGCCGGTCAATGACTGTACCCAGCCGCCAGAATCAAACACGATGTTTGCAGTCAGCGGGTCGGTGGAATCAGGCATCTGCGGGTTGCGGCCATCAATCAGCGCATGAATGCGCCAGCTGTTGGTGCCGTCCTTCACGAAATACTGCTTCAGCTCGTGCTGATTGCCCTGGCTGTCGAAAATCGCATTGGCAAACATATCGCTGTACGTCTTCAGGTCCGATGGATCGAACGCCGGAACCGGGCGATCCATCAACGCATCACCAGGATCAAGCATGCTGATCGATCCATTATTCAACGGCAGCGACACTGTGCCGCCATTGGCAGCGCCGTCACTGACCCAGGCACCATTGACCTCTTCAGCCGGCCGCCAGCCTTGCAGGGCAAATTCGGTATCCGAGATTTTACGAAGGTGCTGGCTATTGCCGCTGTATGACAGCGATCCGTTCGGTCTTTGCTCAAGGGTTACTTGCAACGGTGCCACGCTGTTCGGGTCCACCGGATTACGCCCATCGATCAGCACATACATGGACCACTGACTGTCGCCGGTCTTGACGAAATACTGCTTCAGCTCATGATCCGCCGCAGGCACCGCAGTGGCTCCTGCTCCAGACCCCGCATCCTGAATGGTACGGCCAACGACCCGCGTGTAGGTCGCAGGATCGGCCGGGTCGAAGACCGGCAAGCGCGCGAGCGAAGGCAGCGAGGCGTCCAGGTTGATGTTCTCGGCAACCCGCGTGGTGGCTCTGGCCGATACATTCGATGTATCAATCTGCAAGTCGGTACGCAACCCGCGCTTGATCTCGCCCTGCTCGTTTGCCGCATAGCCTTGCAATCGTCCACCCTCGCTGTCCACAACGAAGTTCGCCGCGTCCTTGAGGAACGCTCCGGCACGGGTATAGGCAAGAGACCCACCGTCACTCACCACAAAAAAGCCGTTGCCCTGAATACGCATGTCGAGCGGATTACCCGACGTGGTCATGCTTTCGCCCTGATTGAAGTTTTGCTGCATTGAAGCAAGACGTACGCCATCACCTACAGCATTGCGACCACTGCCCAACTGGCTGGCTGAATACAGCGCCGAGAACTGCGCACGCGACGACTTGAACCCGATAGTGCCGGAGTTGGCAATATTGTTACCGGCCACCTCCAGCCTTTTGTTCGCGGCATGAATGCCGCTGATCGCGGTATTGAACGACATGAAAACTCCTTTACCCCAAAGGGCAACTCATAGAGGAGTTTTGATTCTCACATCATCGCGCGTAGGAGATTTCCAAGTACATTGACTGAACTTTCTGCAAGTTTAATTAAACTTGAGCGTGCATCACTTTGTAAAAAACAACCAAAAAAAAGCCCCTTCGAAAAGGGGCTTTATTTAACGCTCTACACTATCAAGTCATCTGAATAGTGGTTTGCATGATGGTGCTTTGAGTGGAGATAGTTTTGGCGTTCGCCTGGTAGTTGCTCTGCGCCTTGATCAGGTTGACCAGCTCCATGGTCAGATCGACGTTGGACTCTTCCAGCGCCTGACCAGTGATGTAGCCGAGGGTGCCCGATTGCGGCGTGCCGCTGACCGGTACGCCCGAAGCGAAGGTTTCACGCCAGTTGGTGCCACCTGCCTGCGCCAGGCCTTGCACGTTGGCAAAGTTGGTCAGCGAGGTCTGCCCGATCACTTGGGATTTGCCGTTGGTGTAGGTCGCGAACAGGTTGCCGGTTGCATCAACGCTCATCGCACTGAGCTGGCCAGTGGCGTAACCGTCCTGGTCCTGAGTGATCAGGCCCGACACCGACGCGGTCTGGGTAATACCGGCCATGTTCAGTTTGATGGAGGCACCCGTAGCACCGTTCGCGCCCCAGCTGGCGGTCGTGCCGGTGCCGGATTGCACACCTGGTACCCAGTTGGCGACAGTAAAGGTGCCATCAGTGTTGAACTTGATGTTCGCACTGTCGGTCGGTACGGTGCCCGGCGCTGCGACGACCAGATTACCCGAGGAGTCGAATGTCAGGTCGTTCTTGTCGGCCGTAGTAGTGGTCGGGTCGGAAATGCTGCGACCGTCCATCAGCGAGTACATGGACCAGGTGTTGGTGCCGGTCTTGACGAAATACTGATCCAGCGTATGCGCGTTACCCTGAGTGTCATAGGTCGGCGTGCTGTACTTCATGTTGTACGACTTGGTGTCAGTCGCGTCGAACGTAGTGAGCGACGGCAAGGCAGTGGTCGAATTCAGGTTGGCAACGTTGGTAATGGCGGTGGTTGCCTTGGGCTGAAGGTTGGACGAATCCACCCGCAGGTCGCTCAATGCACCGGTTACCACACTGCCGTTGGCATCAACGTTGTAACCCTGCAACTTCATACCGCCGCTGTTGACGACGTAGCCTTCCTTGTCGGTGTGGAATGCACCGGCACGGGTGTACAGCTTCTCGCCGTTATTGCTGAGCATGAAGAAACCGTTGCCGTTGATGGCAAGGTCGAGGCTGTTGGCAGTACCGGTAGTCAGGTTGCCCTGCGAGAACTGCTGGGAAACCGCTGCGGTTGTTACGCCACTGCCCACATTGGTCTGGCCGGAAGTGCCGCGAATCGATTGAGCGTATTGATCGGCAAACTCCGCGCGCGACGATTTGAAGCCAGTGGTCGCAACGTTGGCAATGTTGTTGCCGGTAACGTCGAGACTTTTGTTTGCAGCATAGAGCCCACTAAGGCCGATATTGAAAGACATGTTTCACTCCTGCGCCTGGTAGGCTCTACAATCCGATGGTTTGAACTTTGGACAGGGCAACACTGCCGCTGGCCAGATTGAGCATTGTTTCTGCACCATTCACACCCAACGTGACGCTGTTGACCGTGGCAGGCAGGTAAGTCGAAAGCTGTGTGTTCTTGCCGTCAACCGAGCCTTCAGCCTTGAAGGTGTAGTTGCCCGACGCAAGCGCTGTACCGTCGCTGTCCGTACCGTCCCAGGAAAAGCTGGTGGTGCCGACTTTCTGCGCGCCCAGCTCGACGGTGTCGACCAGATTCGATTGCGAATCGTAAACCTTGATACTTGTCGCCGTAGTGGCGCTCGGAATAACGATCGAACCGGTCATACCCTTGGTGGTATCCACGGTGGTGGAGCTCCAATCGATGATCACCGAGCGACCTACCAGCGACGATGCCTGCAACGCCTGGGACGACTTGTAACTGGTTGCAATCGTGTCAACCGTCGACGTCAGGTTCTGCATGCTTTCAAGGCTGCTGAACTGTGCCAGCTGGGCCACGAACTGCGTGTTGTCCTGTGGGTCCAGCGGGTTCTGGTTCTTCATCTGCGTCACGAGCAGCTGCAGGAACGCGTCCTTGCCCAGCGTACCGGTGGAATTCGTCGCGGTCGGCGTCGGATTCTGCAGTGTGTTCAAGAACGTCGATGAGACGCTGCTTGCTGTGGTGTTATCGGCCATAACGTTCGCCTTCTATCACTGACCGAGGGTCAGAACCTTCTGCATCATGGATTTAGCGGTGTTCATGATTTCGGCGTTGGTCTGGAAAGACCGGCTGGCAGAAATCATGTCGGCCATTTCTTCCACGACATTGACGTTGGGGTAGTAGACATACCCGTCCTTGTCAGCGGAAGGATGATTGGGCTCGTAACGTGCTTCCAGGTTCGAGCTGTCTTCGATGATGCCGTTGACCTGAACGCCCTGCCCGGCTTCGCCCTGATCCTGGAACAGCGAACCGCCTGTGGACTGCTGACCCTGCATCACGGTGGCAAACACCGGGTGACGGGCGCGGTAGGTCTGGTCCATGCTCGAAGACACGGTCTCGGCGTTGGCGATGTTACTGGCCGTAGTGTTCAGACGCGTGGTCTGGGCACTCATGGCGCTACCGGCAATGTTGAACACATTGGCTAGTGACATGAATTATTCTCCGCGAAGGGCTGCAACCAGCCCCTTGAACTTGCTGTTGAGCAATGTGAAGCTGGCCTGAAAGCCCATGGCGTTCTCGGTGTAGCTGGCCTGCTCGACCTGGGAATCGACGGTGTTCTGGTCCAGCGAAGGCTGCGACGGGGTGCGATACAGCAGCGTCCCGTCATCATTGCCCATGCCTTCGGCTTCGATATGGCGGCTGTTGGTCTTGTTCAGCGCGAAATGACCGTTCTGCACCTTGTCGTTTTCGGCAGCCAGCACCGACGAGAAGTCCAGATCGCGAGCCTTGAAGTTCGGGGTATCGGCGTTGGAGATGTTGTTGGCCAACACCTCTGCACGCTGAGCCCGGAAGTTCAGAGCCTTTTCATGTATGCCTAGCGCTTTATCGAAGCTGATGCTCATTTCGGGAAACCTTTGCCGGTTGACCTGATTCTGTTGTTACTGACAAAGCAATCGGCGTGCCATGTTGCAAAAGCCAATGATTGCGGGGGCCGCAGGCGGCGGCGAGGCGGCAATACCAGAAAAGCGGCAAGGCATTTCCGCTGTGGGAGGAGAAAGCGGCAAGCGGGGTGCCGTTTTTTTGCCAGTGTCGACTTGCCGCCTGACAATGGCGGCACTTCATCATTGCCTCATTCGGACGCCCAATAAAAAAGAGACCCGAAGGTCTCTTTGACGACTGAATCAGAGGCCAAGCTCACTTAACCCAGGGTGGTCATCAGGTCGCCGCCCCAATGGCCAATGGTATTTGCGCTCGGACTCGGCGATCGGCAAATCGTTGATGCAGGCAAAGCGCCGCTGCATGAGGCCGTTTGCAGCGAACTCCCAGTTTTCGTTGCCATACGAACGGAACCAGTTGCCAGAGTCGTCATGCCATTCATAGGCATAGCGCACGGCTATGCGGTTATCGGTAAATGCCCAGAGCTCCTTGATCAGCCGGTAGTCCAGTTCCTTGCGCCACTTGCGTTCCAGAAAGGCCTGAGCCTCTGCGCGGCCATTGATGAACTCACTGCGGTTACGCCAGTAGGTGTCTTCGGTGTAGGCCAGCGCAACTTTCGCCGCATCGCGAGAGTTCCAGCCATCCTCGGCGCCACGGACTTTCTGGACAGCCGTCTCCAGGGTAAAGGGTGGAAATGGCGGTCTTCCTTTATCACTCATCTCAGCGTCCTCAGAACGGTTTATAGGGCAGAAATTTTCCATCAAGGGTGATCACGGCTCGCTCGCCCCCTTCCGGATCTTCGACTTTCTTGATGTCGAGCTTGAAGTTGATTGCGCTGATGATGCCGTCGCCGAACTGCTCATGCACCAATGCCTTCAGCGTTGTGCCGTAGACCTGAACCATTTCGTGGAAGCGATAGATCGTCGGGTCACTGGAGACGTCTTCGACATTGCCGCGCAACGGGATGGTTTGCAGTTCGGCGACCGCGTCCCTGTCCAGCCCGAGACGCTCGGCGACTACCTCGGCCACCGCTTCCGGCAATGGGTGCTGACCGAGCAATGCAGCCGTGACATACACCACGCTCAACCCCGTACCTTCTGCAAGCCCTGCCCACGTCAGGTTCTTTGCGGTCTTGGCCTGCAGCACACGTTCAGTCAGATTCTGGCGCGGTGCTCTGGAAATGTTGCTGTGCGGCATAGGTAACCCTCCGGAATGAAATCACGTCAATCACAGCATCGGTAACTATCACCATAAGATCCAAGACTGATTTATGATCATCGCCATAATCCTGCCTTATGGTGATGCCGTGCTGTTACGCCATATACGTTATTTGCTGGCGGTCGCCGACCATGGCAATTTCACCCGGGCGGCCGAGGCCCTGCATGTCTCGCAACCGGCGTTGTCGCAACAGATCAGGCAGCTGGAAAGCAGCCTGGGTGTGCAACTGTTCGACCGCACCCGCCGCAGCGTCGTGCCGACCGATGGCGGCCGCGTGTATCTGGACCACGCGCGTCGTTGCCTGCTTGAGCTGGAGGCCGGGAAGCGTGCGCTCAACGATGTCAGCGACCTGTCACGCGGACAATTGCGCCTCGGCGTCACGCCAACCTTCAGTGAATACCTGATAGCGCCGTTGATCGACCGCTTCAGCGCGCTGTATCCCGGCGTAACAATCATCCTCACGGAGCTGCCTCTGGAGCAGATCACCGAGGCATTGATCAATGACGCGCTCGATCTGGCCATTGGTTTTGCCGGCAGTCATGCTGTCGAGATAGACAGCCAGCCTCTGTTCGATGAACAACTGTGCCTGGTCATGGCAAAACCTGCCCCCGATAAGCAGACCGCGCTGACACTTGAGGACCTGCAAACGCTTCGCTTTGCCTTGCTCGCCCCCGGATTCGCCACTCGCCAGCTGCTGGATGCCTGGTGCCAGACGCAGAATTTCAAGCCTACGGTCGGCCTGGAGGCGAACTCGATCGCCATTTTGCTCAAGGTTGTTGCCCAGGGGCGTATGGCAACCATTCTTCCCGATGCCATCGTTCGCGAGCAGCCCGGGTTGCGCGAAGTTCAGACGACCCCTGCCCTGCCTGGGCGGACGGTTGCGCTGCTGCGGCGTAAAAACGGCTACCAGAGCGCCGCCGCCAACGCTTTTGCCGAACTGGTGAGTAACAGTACGCAAACATGAACCGATGGGCAGACGATCGAAGCTGTTTTCAGCCGCGCACAAAAAAAGAGACCCGAAGGTCTCTTTTTTCATTGCAGGCAACTGGCAGACCGTCACTTGGCCTTATAGATGATCCCGGGGCTGCACTGAACCATCTGATAGTGATCCGGCAAACCATTGAGCGCTTCAGAAGCCCCCAGAAACAGGTAACCGCCTGGCTTGAGCGTACCGTGGATGCGCAGCAGGATGTCCTTCTTCACTTCAGCGGAGAAGTAGATCAATACGTTGCGGCAGAACACGATGTCGAACTTGCCCAGCGAGGCGTAGCTGTCGAGCAGGTTGAACGAGCGGAACTCCACACGGCTCTTGATCGGCGTCTTGACGACCCAGCGACCTGGACTTTTTACATCAAAGAAACGCTGCAGACGATCCGGCGACAAGCCGCGGCCGATAGCCAGACTGTCGTACTCGCCGGTCTTGCAGTTGTTGAGCATTGCGCCAGACAAATCGGTGGCAACAATCTGCACGCCCGATTTGAGCTGGCCCTGATTGGCGCGCTCGAACTCATCAATCGACATCGACAGCGAGTAAGGTTCCTGGCCCGATGAACAGGCCGCCGACCAGATGCGCAGTCGCTGACCAGGGCTGGCCTTGATCTGCTCGGGCAGCACTTTGTTCTTCAGCACTTCGAACGGATAGGTGTCGCGAAACCACAGGGTTTCGTTGGTGGTCATCGCATCGACAACCTGTTCGCGCAACCCGCTGCGCGGCTGGGTCTGGATGCGCTGAACCAACTCGCCAAGCGACTTGATGCTTTGCTGCTCCATCAGTTTGTTGAGGCGGCTGGACACCAGATACTGCTTGTTTTCCCCAAGCAAGATGCCACAGGCTTTTTCCAGAAATACCCGGAACTGATCAAAATCCAAATTACCCGTAGACAAGGTGCCGCCTCTCAAATCATGTGAATCACCGGGGACGGCGCCCCCGGCTGGTTATTCTGCTGCCTTGATCCGCGCAACAACCCTGGCCGCAAGATCATCAGGCCGGAATTTCGCGAGAAAATCATCAGCGCCGACTTTCTTGACCATCGCCTGGTTGAATACCCCGGACAGAGAGGTATGCAAGGTGATGTGCATCTTCTGCATACGCGGGTCATTACGTATCGCAGCTGTAAGGGTATAGCCATCCATCTCCGGCATTTCAATGTCGGAGATCATCATCAGGAACTCTTCTTCCGGTTTTTTACCCTCTTCGACCATTTTGCGCAGGTAATCCAGCGCTTGACGGCCATCGTTAAGGGCAACCACCTCCACACCGACGGTTTCCAGGCAGCGGCTGACCTGCTTGCGGGCCACCGACGAGTCATCGACCGTCAGCACACGCAGCGAAATCGCCTTGTGCTGAACCTCGGCATCGATCACACCGACCGACACTTCTTCGGAAATAGGTGCGACTTCGGCAAGAATCTTCTCGACGTCGATAATTTCCACCAACTGATTATCAACCCGGGTAACTGCGGTCAGGTAATGATCGCGCCCGGTACCTTTGGGTGGTGGATGAATCTCTTCCCAGTTCATGTTGACGATGCGTTCTACAGAATGCACCAGAAAACCCTGAACCTTGGTGTTGTACTCGGTAATGATGACGAAGGAGTTGACCAGCGAAATCATGCCCGTGGAACCCGTCGCCATCGCCAGATCCATGATCGGGATCGTGCCGCCACGAATATTGGCCACACCCCGGACGATCTTGCTCGACTTGGGCATGATGGTGAGTTTCGGGCATTGCAGTACTTCTTTTACCTTAAAGACGTTGATCCCGTAGAGCTGCTTGCCGTCGAGACGGAACAAGAGCAGCTCCAGGCGATTCTGACCCACCAGCTGAGTTCGCTGGTTTACCGAATCCATTACACCTGCCATGCCGAACCCCCTTACCAAAATGACCGCCGCCCAGACACCAGATCAAAAAGCGGCACGGGCTTTGCTATTTATTACCTCATGAACGCAAAGACGACAATTTCTCGACACCTCGCATTAGAAACCCGCAGGCTTCTGTGCGCAATCGCTCTGCTGTGCCTTTGTGGCACGGTGAGCCTCGCTCGCGCAGAGAATTTCACACTGCCTGAACAGCTTATCGGCGTCACCCAAGGGTTTCTTGAGTTCACAGTAGAAGACTATTTGGCAACCAACCAGATTGACGGGCGTCATGACATACAGGTCAAGCAGCTCGACCCGCGTTTAAGGATGGGTGCCTGTGACAAGGATTTGACAGCCACACTGGAAAGCCCGCGCCCGGTCGGCCGGGTTACTGTGCGGGTACGCTGCGAAGGCTCTTCGCCCTGGACAGTATTTGTGCCGGCCCAGGTGCTGCTGTATCGCAACGTCGTGACCGTGATGCGCCCGCTGAAACGCGACGCCATCGTTACTGAAGAAGACGTTGCGCTGCGTGAGCGCGACGTGAGCAGCCTGGGCCAGGGATTTCTGGCCTTTCTTGATCAGGCCGTCGGTCAAAAGGTTGTCCGACAAATGGTCATCGACCAGGTCGTTACCCCGGTGGCGCTGGAACAGCCACAAATGATTCACAAGGGCGACCAGGTGGTCATCATCGCCCGCAGCGGTTCGCTGGCGGTGCGCATGCCCGGCGAAGCGATGTCCGACGGCGGTTTCAACGAACAGATACGGGTGAAAAACCTTAATTCCCAGCGGGTGATCAAAGCGAATGTCACCGGCCCAGGGCAGGTGGAAGTGGCCATGTAATGCATTGATGCTGGCGCACAGGGTGTGTTTTTTTTAGACTGCGGGGAATATCCGACGGTGAAAAGCGTCTATTGGGAAGCTTTCTCACAATCGGCCTAAAGTTTGATAGGGGTTGGCCGAAAACAAGGCAAGCGTCCAAACACCCAGAGGTTTTTTCAATCATGGTCATAGATTTCAGTCGCCTTAACAATTCACAGTCTGTTGCCGGTACAACACGTACCAGTGCCAGTAAAGACACCGTCAAAACCGATGCACCAGCCCCTGCAGCCACCGCAGGTGTCAAAAGCACCGGGGAAACTTTTTCTTTGAGCAGTGAGGCTCAACAGTTGCAGAAAATCACGGACAAGCTGACCGATCTGCCAACCGTCAATAGTGCTCGCGTTGCCGAGCTCAAACAGGCCATCGCCGACGGTAGTTACACAGTGGACAGCAACCGTGTCGCCAGCAAGCTGTTGAATTTCGAAACCCAACGCTAAGCCAAGGCTGGCGCTGGATATTCTGGACGCTTAAAAACCAGAGCATGCGATGCAAGACACTACTTTGTTGCAGATGATCACTGACGACATGGTTTCGGCCCGACAGCTTCTAGAGCTGCTGCAGGCCGAATCCCTGATTCTTCACGGCCGCGACATGGGCGAGATGGAGCAGGTACTGGCGCAGAAACAGGCGCTGGTCATTCTTCTCGATCAACATGGGCGCAAACGTAGCCAGGTGCTTGCGGGCATGGGGCTGCCAGCCAATCGCAGTGGTCTCCAGCAACTGGCCAGCCAGTCGGATGTCGGCGAGCAATTGCTGATGGCCGGTGACGAACTGAATGCGTTGATCAATGAATGCCAGACGCTGAACGAGCAGAATGGTAGTCTGATCCAGCTGCAACAGATCAGCACGGCTCATCAGCTTCGCATACTGAACGGCGGTGAGACGCCCACGCTCTATGACAGTCGCGGGTCAACTGCGCTTAGAGCAAAACCACGCCCTCTGAGTCAGGCGTAACTTCCTGTATCAAGGTTTCGTGCGTAGTGGCAGAATGCCTGTTGTTGCGTTGCCGTAGTATTTTGCCTGGAGATTCAAGAACGTGAATGGCTCAAGCGCGGACGATGCTCCGCAGCCCCCGAAGGTCCTCAACACACCTTTGGAAATTGCCGCTAACCTGCGGTTGCTACTCGAGAGTCATGATCCTCTGATCATTACCTTCCATGAGCGTGCCCAACGCTTTCAGAGCTACCTGCTTGAAGTCGACCGTGACAGCAACGTCATGGCGCTCGACGAAATGATCCCCCGCGATGGCGAACGCTTCTTAAGTAATGGCGAGTCTTTCCGCGTCGAAGGTTTTCACGACGGCGTGCGTATCGCCTGGGAAAGCTCATCGCAGATGGAGATTGTCGATACCAACGGGCAGCGCCTGTGCCGCGGGCCGATGCCTGAAGAGGTGATTTACCACCAGCGGCGCAACGCATTTCGTGCAGCGCTGAAGCTGGCGCAGCTGGTCGACATCGAGATCGGTGGAGACCGTTTGAAATCCCCTCTGACCGGCAAACTGCTGGACATCTCTGCAACCGGTTGCAAACTGCGCTTTGAAGGCGATGTGTCCGAGCGCATGCAGTTGGGCCAGGTATACGAACGCTTTATTGCGAAGTTGCCATTCGGAGCAATGACAGCCCCCGTAGAGCTGCGTTATCTGCACTTCGAAGAAAGATTTCACACCACCTTTGCCGGCGTGCGCTTCCACAACATGAGTGGGCTTGTGCAGCGTCAGGTTGAGCGTTTCGTCTACCAGTTGCAGCGTGAAGCTCGCCGCTTCGACAAAGACGACGACTTCTGACCCCCGCTTCTGCTTGCTGGTGATTGCGGCAACCTGCCGCAATCACACCGTAATCCCCTGCTCTGCCCCCCGCTACACTCAAGCCTTCCAGGTCTCGCTTTCACGCTCGCGTTCGTGCTCTTCAGCTTCGGCTGTTTCCGTGCCCGCGACCGGCTCGACCTGTGCCTCGGTTTCTGCGTCGGCGTCGACCACCACTTCAGACTCGGGTTCCGGCTCCGGCTCGACGGTGGTCTGCATCTGTTCCTGAACCACCTGCTCATTGACACGCGGGTCCAGTGCAACCACCAGAGGCGAACTGGACATGCTGTCCGGCATGGCGACGTGATGCAGCGGTGCGTTTTCGACCTGGTGCAAATGGGTAACGGCCTTGGGTCTGATCAGCAGCACCAGAATCACCCCGGCGCCACAGACGAATGCATACAGCATGTGGCCGCCAAACAGCTTCATTACCACACCAGCAGCCAACGGGCCGATACTCGCACCGATGCCATAGGTCATCAGCAACATGGCCGTCAGCGACACCCGGCGTTCGGCCTCGACGTGGTCATTGGCAAATGCCACCGCCAGTGGATAGAGGCAGAACTGCATCAGCGAGGCGAGAAAGCCGACGCCGAACAGGACTTCGACCGGCACACTCGGAAACACCGCCAGCGGCAATGACGCCACCACCAGTGCAGCGGCAAAGATGCGCATCAGTACGGATCGGTCATAGCGGTCGGAAAGCAGACCCAATGGCCACTGCACCAGGAACCCGGCCAGAATGCAGCAGCCCATGAACAGACCGACCTGCTCGGTGGACAGCCCCTGTTTGGCGGCGTAAACCGGTGCCAGACCGTAGAACGAACCGATGATTAGCCCGGCACCCAACACCGCCGTCAGCGACTGCGGCACACGCCTCATGAAGAAGAGCGGCTCCAGCGGTGCCGGGTGCAACGGTGCGGGGTGAATCGCCCGGGTCATGGCGACCGGCACAAGACACAGCGCGAAGCACAACGCCACCAGCATCAGCAGCTCAGGGCCCAGTTGCGGGTGGACCACCAGTACCAGTTGCCCCAGCACCAGGCCCAGATAGGACGCAATCATGTAACCGCTGAACACCATGCCGCGCTGTTTGGCGGCGGCCTGCTCGTTCAGCCAGCTCTCGATGACCATGTATTGGCACATCATGCCCAGACCGACAATCACCCGCAGTACCAGCCAGGCGGGCAGCCAGCTGATCAGACCATGCCCGAGCACCGCCGCACCGACGATACCGGCGCAAGTGGCATAGGCCCGAATATGACCGACACGGCCGATCAGGCGGTGACCGATCTTGCCCCCCAGGACCAGACCGAAATAGTTGGCGGCCATCAGTGCACCGACCCACAGGCTGTCGACCTGATCGGCCGCCAGGCGCAGGGCCAGATAAGTGCTCAGCAGACCTGAGCCGATCAACATCATCAACGAGGCAAAATAAAGCGCTCGAAAGGACTTCCAGATTTGGCGCATCAACTTTCCAAAAATAGGGAGTCGCCCGACCGGGCGAGCCCAACACTGCGATTCTTAAACCTGAGCAGCCAGAACGCGCCGTTCCCAGGGGGTTATCTCGTCAAAAAAACTGGTCAGTTCCAGGGTCTTCGACGCGATGTAGCCTTCGATGAATTCATGACCAAACAGTTCCTTGGCCAACTGACTGCTTTTCAGACGCTCCAGAGCGGCGTGCAGGGTACACGGCAATGACAATTCTTCCGGCACCTCAATCGCGCCTTGCATGGGCGGGGTGGGTTCCAGCTTTTGCTCGATGCCATGCAGCCCGGCTGCCAGGCTTGCGGCAATGGCCAGATAAGGATTGGCATCGGCGCCTGGCAAACGGTTCTCCACCCTTCGAGCCGCTGCTGCACTCGACGGGATGCGCAGGCCGGCTGCGCGATTGTCGTAGGACCAGCAGGCGTTATTGGGCGAAGCATAGGGTTGGCACAGGCGCTGATAGGAATTCACATTGGGCGCGAACAGCGCTGTGAAATCAGCCATGCAGGCTTGCTGACCCGCAATAAAGTGACGAAACGTGTCAGTCGGTTGGCCATCTGCACCACTGAAGACGTTTACCCCGGAGTCTGTTGCTACAACGCTCTGATGAAGATGCATCGAACTGCCCGCCGTGTGAGCGAGCGGCTTGGCCATGCAGACCACAATAAGCCCGTGCTTGAGCGCGACCTCCTTGAGCAGGTGCTTGAACAGAAAGGTCTGGTCGGCGAGCAGCAGCGGGTCGCCATGCAGCAGGTTGATCTCGAACTGGCTGACGCCCATCTCGTGCATCACCGTGTCCCGCGGCAGTCCCAACGCCGCCATGCAGGCGTATACCTCGGCGAAAAAAGGCCGTAAGCCATTGTTGGAGCTGATACTGAACGCTGAATGCCCCTGCTCGCGTCGTCCGTCCAGCCCTCTCGGCGGCACGAACGGATACAGCGGCTCGGGGTTGGGCGCAAAGACAAAGAACTCCAGTTCGGTGGCCACAACCGGTGCCAACCCCCGTGCGGCGTAGCGGGCGATGACGGCCTTTAGCTGGCTGCGCGTCGAGAGCATGCAAAGCTCGCCGCTCAACTCCTCGGCATCGCAAATCGCCAGGGCGCGCGGTTGCTCGCTCCAGGGCAGACGATGGACCTGCTGCGGATCGCTGAGCAGCGCGAGGTCGCCATCATCGCTACCGTAAAACCGTGACGGCGGGTACCCGCCCATGATGCATTGCAGCAACACACCCCGCGCAAGCTGCAATCGCCTGCCCTGAAGAAAACCGGCAGCGGTCATCACCTTGCCGCGAGGCACGCCGTTCAGGTCCGGGGTCACACACTCCACTTCATCAATGCCCATCAGCAGCTGTGCCAGCGGATGGGGGTCATTGCGTGTCATGGTTCAATCCTTTGTCATGGGCCAGGCCGCTTGGCGGCAACCCGTACAAAATACGCAGCGGGCGTTCGGGATATCAAGCACTGAAACGACTTAGTGAGAAGGATTACAACCCGGCCTCGACCTGATCCGACGAAAGCGGTCTTGGCCGGGTTCTTGCTGTGTACCCCGGTCACAACAGTTCGACTGTCATTTTTATGTCAATGGCAACGCCTTTGCCGGAAGCCCTTGAAGCAGATGCCCTTTCGAACAGCAATCGGATAAAACACGAGCAGAGAACCCTCCATGAGCGCACCGATTCCAGTAACTCGTCCTCTGTTACCGCCTCTGGAGGAGTTCATTCCCTACCTCGAACACATATGGGAAAGCCGCCAGCTCACCAATGGCGGTCCGTTTCACCAGCAGCTTGAAAAGGAGCTGGCCGAGTACCTGGGCGTGCAGCATCTCTCGCTGTTTTCCAATGGCACGCTGGCGCTGATGACCGCCATTCAGGCGCTGCGCATCAAGGGCGAAGTCATCACCACGCCCTACTCGTTCGTGGCAACCGCCCATTCGCTGCTCTGGAACAGCCTGACGCCGGTGTTTGTCGACATCGACCCGGGTACTTATAACCTGGACCCGGAGCGCATCGAAGAAGCCATCACTCCGGCTACCACGGCGATCATGCCCGTACACTGCTACGGCATCCCGTGTGACGTCGACCGCATTCAGCAGATCGCCGATCGCTATGGCCTGAAGGTCATCTACGATGCCGCCCATGCGTTCGGTGTCCAGCATCGCGGGCAAAGCCTGTTGAATCACGGGGATCTGTCGGTGCTGAGCTTTCACGCCACCAAGGTGTTCAACACCTTCGAAGGCGGGGCCATCATCAGTCCGGATGCCAAGACCAAGCAACGTATCGATTACCTGAAGAACTTCGGCTTTGCTGACGAAGTGACCGTGGTCGCGCCGGGAATCAACGGCAAGATGAGTGAAATCAACGCTGCGTTCGGTCTGCTTCAGTTGAAGTACATCGATGAAGCGCTCTTGAAACGGCAACGTATCGATGAACGCTATCGCGATGCGCTGGCAACGGTACCGGGGCTGAAAATTCTCTGGAAAAGCACCGAAAAACACAATTACTCGTACTTCCCGGTGCTGGTCACCGAAGACTTCGCGATTTCTCGCGATGACCTTTATCAGCGGTTCCGCGACCACAACATCCTGGCGCGCCGTTACTTTTACCCGCTCATTTCCACATTCCCGATGTACCGGGGCCTTGACTCGGCAAAACCTGATCGCCTGCGTGTCGCGACCGGTCTGTCCAGTCAGATCCTGTGCCTGCCGATCTACGACAGCCTGACGGATGAAGCCTTCGACAGCATCATTGATGTGATCGTCACAGCCAGTAAAGAGAACTGCTAATGCGAACGTGCCCGGTCTGCTCCTGTCGTTTTCTGAACTTCTATCCGCTGGGTAGAAGCCATCTGGAAATCCTCCACCGCCTGAACGTCCACTACTGCATCGAAGACTTCGAGACCCTTAACGTCGGGCAATACAGCTGCCCCGAATGCATGGCGTCGGACCGTGACCGGCTTTACGCGTTGTTTGCCATGAACATGCTCGACAACCCGCCGGGCAAACCGCTGCGCATTCTCGATATCGCACCGGCAGTGGTGCTCTCGAAGTTTCTGCGCAGCCTGCCCAACGCCCGATATCGCTCGGCCGACCTGTTCTCGCCGCTGGCTGATGACGTGGTCGACATCATGGACATGCACATGTATGCCGACGAGTCCTTCGATTTCATCGTGTGCTCGCACGTACTTGAGCACGTACCTGATGACCGCAAGGCCATGTCCGAGCTGTTTCGGGTACTGGCCAAAGGCGGCTCTGCCATCCTGATGGTGCCGATTCTGCTGACCGCCACCGAAACCGAAGAAGACCCGGACGAGGCCAGCGTCGATGAGCGCTGGGCGCGCTTCGGCCAGGACGATCATGTGCGGATGTACGCCAGACAAGACTTCCAGTCCCGTTTGACGCAGGCCGGTTTCGACGTGAAGGCCCTCGGCTCGCAGGCATTTGGTGAAGGCGTCTTCAAGCAGCACGGCATTACGGAGCAGTCGGTTTTGTATATAGGCCAAAAAAGCTGACGACAACTGCAGATCATGGACGCCGACTGCGTTGCCCGGTTGGTTTTTAAAACTTTTTCAAAAGTGGTATTGCGATGAGTTCTTCACGCCTGGTCAGTATTGTCATCCCCGCTTACAAACCGGCTTTCTTCGAAGCAGCGCTTGCCAGCGCGCTGCGCCAGAACCACGACGACATCGAGATCATCATCACCGACGACTGCCGTGACGATGGCATCAAGGCTATTGTCGAAAAGCTCAGCCCGAACAGCCGCTGGCCCATTCACTATTTCAAAAATGCAACGCCGCTGGGCGAACCTCACAACATCGCACACGCCATAGCGCGTGCGCAGGGTGAGTACATCAAGTTTCTCTACGACGATGACATCCTTCTCCCGGACTGCGTGCGCCTGATGTTCGATGTCATGCACGACAGCCCGGACATCAAAGTCGTGTCAGCGACCAGAAAGAGGATCGACGCCAACGGCGCTCTGCTGGCAGACAACCTCTACACGGCCTACCCATTCGGCAAAAACGTCGTTCTGAACGGTCCCGAGCTGGTGTCCTTTCTGGCCAGTCACCCGATCAACTTCGTCGGCGAGCCCAGTGCAGTCATGTGTCGTCGCGAAGACCTGCTGGTATTCGGGCAGGACATCATGTCTCTGCAACAGGTGCTGATCTGGGGGCTGGGTGATTTGGCCATGTACGTAAAGCTCTTGCGTCATGGCAACCTGGCGATGCTCGCCCGTCCCCTTTCCTATTTCCGGGTGTCGGATCAGCAGAGCAGCGAGGCATTCAGAAAAGACCCGACCCTGCCTCGCGAAGGTCACGCCAACTTCAGGCGCATTCCCACAGAGCTGGGCTGGGTAAGGCCTGACGAGTTCAATGGCAAGGTCAAGGTTGCTCCGCTGTCACAACGCGACAATATTCAGGAAATGGACCTGCTGGCCTACTTCGACAGAAGGCCCGAAGCCACTGTTCGGAATACCCGTGTCGCCGGCTGGCTGGCTCAGCGTCGACCTACGCCAGCCCAGCATGTGTTGCTTGAAGAGTACCTGCAACAACACAACGGCGGCCCTGCGGTTGCGATTGTCGTGTCGGACTTCAATCAGCAGCCCGAGAGCGTGCTGAGCACGCTGCAAAGCCTGGCGTCCGATGCGCCTCTGCTCGACAAGCTCAAGGTGTTTGTCCTTGCCGACTACGACCGGGAACAGCAGACGCCGCTGCAAGCGCAACTGCCCTGGCGGGATGCCAGCATGGAAAACCGCGCAACAGTCATCAACGCGTTGATGCAGGAAAACGACCAAGCGTGGTGGATCCTGGTTGACGCCGGCACGACGTTCACCTTGAGCGGCCTGCTGTGCGCCGTCATGAAAATGATCGAAACACCCGAAGCCTGTGCAGTGTTCGGCGACGAAGTGACCCTGCATGCGCAGGCAGGTGCTCATCTGGCCTTTCGCCCGGACTTCAGCCTGGATTACCTGCTGACCTGCCCGGCGGCAACCAGCCGCAATTGGCTGTTCAATCGTGAAAAAGCTCTGGAAGTGGGCGGCTTCGACCCAGTCCACGCGCAGGCCATTGAACTCGACCTGATCCTGCGCATGATTGAGGGTTCGGGCTATACCGAATTTGCGCACTCTTGCGAGCCGATGATCATCTCGCCCTTATGGCAGGCGCAGGAGAACTACGATCAGGCGCGCACCGTGCAACGGCATCTGCACGTGCGTGGCTACCCAGGCAGTAAGGTGCATGCGCTGGAATCGGGACTTTACCGGATCAATTACGGCCATGCCGAACATCCTCTGGTCTCCATTCTCGTCACCTCGCAGGATCAGCTCGAAACGCTGCTGCCCTGCGTAGAGAGCATTCTGGAAAACACGACATATCCGCACTATGAAATTCTGATCTGCGACAACAACAGCCAGTCGGCACAGACCACGCAATGGCTGGCGACCATCGATTCGATGCAGTCGGAGCGGATTCGCATCGTTCGCCACGAACAGGCACTGAGCCCGTCGGCGCTGCTCAACTCCGCAGCCGAACACGCGCTGGGCGACTATCTTGTGATGCTCGACAGCCACGCCCTGATCATTCAGCAGGACTGGCTCAACCACCTGCTCAACCACGCACTGCGCCCTGAAGTAGGTGTTGTCGGCGCGAAACTCATTTCGACGGATGGCAATGTCGTGCAGGCCGGCATCATCATGGGCCTCAATGGCACCGCGGCCACCGTCACTGCCAGCGACATCGCAGGATCTGCGAGCGATGCGCAACGTCTGGAAACAGATCAGAACTACAGCGCTGTCAGCGGCTCCTGCCTGATGATTCGCAAGTCCGTGCATGAAGAGGTGCAAGGCCTGGACGAGCACTTGTTCCCCCTGCACTTCAATGACGTGGACCTGTGCTTAAAGACACGCAGCACCGGGCATCTGGTCGTCTGGACACCGCACGCCATCGTCGCGCTGCGCCCGGACGACGCACAGAGCGACGCTGAAGCACTGGACTTCGCGACGCGCGCGCTCTACCACCGCTGGCTGCACTACATGGCCTGGGACCCTGCATACAACAAGAATCTGACGCTGACTGACAGTTTCGTTGCCCAGAGCAACCCGCAACTGAGCTGGCGGCCATTGACCCACCGTCCACTGCCGGTGGTCCTTGCTCTGCCCTGCAATCATGCGGCTGCCGGCAATCGCATCAGCACCGCGCTGCAAAGCCTGAGCGCCGAGCGCGAGACAGACGGCATCATCAGCCATGCGCCGCTTCCATTCGTGGAAATTTCCAGACTCAGCCCGGATACGGTGGTTATCCAGGGGCCAGTAAACGAAAGCCTGATTGCCAGCATCAACGCGATCAAGGACCACACCAATGCCTGGGTGGCCTACGACCTGCCGCACTACCCGGCGTACGCTGAAATCGACAAGAGCGCTGTGCCACTCGCAACAGTGCAGGCCTCCCTGCGCCACGGGCTGGCGCGGGCAGATCTGATCACAGTCCCCACAACAGCGCTGGTGGAGCTGCTGGAGGGCTCACACCCCAACGTTCAGGTGATTGAAACCCGACTTGCGCCTGAGCCATGGCGCAATCTGCAAAGCCAGCGCCAGACTCGCCCCAGACCTCGTGTAGGTTGGGTAGGCACGGCGGCAGAAACGGGCGACCTGCTGATTCTGTCAGAAGTCATCAAGGCGCTGGCAGACCGTGTGGAGTGGGTCATCATGGGACCCTGCACGCGCTGGCTACGCCCTTATATTCATGAACTGCGTTCGCCCGTGGAGGGCACTTTGTTCCCCGGGACGCTGGCCAGTCTGAACCTGGATCTGGTGTTGGCGCCTGCAGAATCCAACCTGATCAATACGAGCAAAAGCCCGGTGGCCCTGCTGGAGTTCGGTGCCTGCGGTTTTCCAGTCATTTGCAGTGATGTGCTCAGCGTGCCTGAAGACCTGCCCGTCACTCGGGTGGAAAACGAGACGAATGCCTGGGTCAGTACCATCGAGCAACACATTGAGCAGTTGGATGAGTGCGCACGCAAGGGCGATGCCTTGAGACAGGCTGTCGTTGATAACTGGATGCTTGAGGCCGATCACTTGCAAGCCTGGCGCGATGCATGGCTGAAGGGCTGATCAGAAAGGATTAAAACCAACAACAAGCTCTGCGTCCGGGCGGTGACGCAGAGCGATGATGTTTACCAGTGTATGACGCACGCCCCCCACGAATACCCCACCCCGAACCCGACCGCAGCAACCCGGTCGCCCGGTTTCAGCGTACCGCGGTTCAAGGATTCCTTCAGCGCAATGGGAATGGTGCACGACACCGTATTGCCACAGTGCTGGAAGGCAGAAACGAACTTCTCGACCGGCAACTTCAGACGCCGACGCAGGGCATCCAGCATGAAGTGGTTGGCCTGATGAAACACGAACAGATCGACATCGGCCACACCCAGTTCGTCATCGAACAACGACGCGAACAACTGCGGTACGCGGGTCATGGAAAACTCGAAAATCGCCGGGCCATTCATGTACAGGTGTGCATCGGTACGCACGCTGCCACCGTCATCCTGATACTCGGCAGGCTGAAGGTTTTCCGCCGAGGGCCTTCGCGCACCACCAATCGGGACCATCAGGTTTTCCGCCCCGGAGCCGTCACTGCCATAACGAAAACGTTCCAGGAAAGGCCCGCCCTCAGTCGCGCTGAGCAGGGTCACGGCCGCGGCATCACCGAACAGGGTACGAACACTTTTGTCCTGCGGATGAATGTAGCGGCTGTAGGTTTCCGCCGTCACCAGTAACACATTCCGGCATTGCCCTGACTCGATCAACCCTTTGGCGATGCCAAGTCCGTAAATGTAGCCTGAACAGCCCTGATTGAAATCGAAGGCGGCGCAGTGGGTGGGGAGCTGCAAGCGGTGCTGCAGAATGCAGGCGGTGGCGGGCAATACATAATCCGGGCTTTGCGTGCAGTAAATCAACGCGTCTACTTCGCTGCGCTGAATATCTCCGTTGAGAAACAACTTCTCGCAGGCGCGGTACGCAAGGTCGGACGCAGTTTCATCCTTGTCGATGATGCGCCGCTCGCCAATACCGGTCTTCGAGAAGATTTTCTCGACATCCCATTCGGGAAATTCGCGCGCCAGTGTTTCATTGTCCAGCGAATGAGCAGGCAGTTCATATTCTATGTTCACGATCCTGGCATGAGCGCCCATGAGCGTTACCCCGATATGCGTGTGGCAGGTACACCGAATACTGTAGTGCCAGCGGCGACATTGCGTATTGCAACGCTACCCGCTCCGACCACAGCCTGTTTGCCGATCCTTACCTTTGGCAGGACGCTGGCATACGTCCCCATGAAAACACCCTCCTCCAGCACGACACCGCCAGTGATATCGCAATGCCCGCTCAAGGTGGAGAAGTCGCCGATGTCTGCGTCATGCCCCACCAGACAGCCAATATTGAGGGTTACAAATGCGCCGATGCGAAGATCGACCGTGAGCACCGTTGAAGGACAGATCACCGCACCCTGGCCAATGGAAACATTTTCGCCAATGATGACCGAGGGGTGAATGAGGGTGAAAAATTGCGCGCCCCTGGCAAGGAGTTTTTCCACGACCAGGCGCTTGCCGCTCGGGTCGCCGATCGCACAGACCAGATACTCTTCGGGCTTTGGCTGGTAGCCGTCCACCGTCGAAACGACAGGCGGATAATGGTCGAAGCGCTCGGTTGAGCCCGGGCCGTCATTGATGAATCCGGCGATGAGCCATCCCGGATTGTTCTCCACCCAATCCGTCAGCCAAGCATGCACTTCACGGCCGAAAGCGCCGGCACCTACGATGAGCAATCTATTGGCATTCATTGCGCCAGGTATCCTCCATCCACAACCATCGCTGTTCCGGTCACCCAGCGAGCCGCCGGAGACAACAGGTAATTGACCGCATAGGCTATGTCCAGCGGCTCACCAAACCCCAGCGGGTGTTTCTGCTCAACCACGGCCATGGAATCGATACCGACCAGATCTTCAAGCTTGCGGGTCATTTCGGTTCGCACTATGCCCGGCGCAATGGCATTGACCCTTATTCCGTCTCTGGCCAGTTCAAGTGCCGCAGCGCGGACCATCGATTCCACTGCGCCTTTACTGGCGCAGTAGGCCATCAGGGAAGGCTGGGCGGCCTGAGCCATCACCGATGAAAGCAGAACAATACTGGTCCCTTGAACGAAGACGCCTTTCTGCCTGAATGACTTTATCAGCGAAAAGCCAGAGGTCACGTTGGTGGCAAACACCATTTCCCATTGCTCGATTGCCAGGGCTCGAATCGGTAGCGGCATCTGTACACCGGCAGCATGCACCAGCCCGTCGAAAGGCCCGTAGGTGCTGGCCAGGGTTTTCATCCAGGCCGGGACTGCGTGCCCGTCAAGCAAGTCAAAAGGCTCGACCCCGTGACTCTCACCGTGAAGCTGGCGCCTTGTTGCTTCAAGCCGTTCGGTGTTCCTGGCAACCAGTACCACCCGGGCGCCCTGCTGGCTCAGCCATATCGCAACCTGGCTGCCGATGCCGGAAGAGGCACCTGTGACCATGATCAATTTGCCGCTTAATGAAAACGGATTACTCACCACCCAACGTTCCTCTTCAGGGCTGACCGGCACCGCCTGGAAAACCCCTGATCGCTTATGACTCTGTAACGAGACCGATGACGTCATCCACACTCTTACAAGCGTTGAGACGGTTGGCCGACAGGTTCTTATCCAGCCGTTCATTCGCAAGCGACATGAAGGTCAGGACCGCAATGGAGTCCCAATCCAGACTTTGTCCTTTGCTCAAGGTGCCTTCGCCTGCTTCCATCGCTTCTTCGATCAGCTTAAGTACTTTGTCTTCCATCTCGATGCTCCCGGACAGCCTACTATTGGATTAAAACGCGCGCCGACCAAAGCCTGCGCCTGACAGGACGTTAGCAATAATCGAACCAAGCCATTGAGCACACGGGGAAGCCCCTGTTATCGGGCTGGACAGGGGCAAAAGGCAGGCATTGAGGACACGAAAGTCAAAAACATGACAGGCTTATCGACAACGGGATAACGCAAGTGCGCGGCACCGCGTCAATATAATGCTGGTGCGCGGCTGTCTCATATTTCGCAGCAATTGCAGTTCGGGTTTCAGGGCAGATAAATGCTGAACATTCCCCCGCCCAGCACGCCGCCGTTGGCGATTTCGATTCGCCCGCGCATGCCGTTGCGCACATGCAGCCGGGCAATGTGCGCAGCAAAGTACAAGCCCAGGCCGGTACTGCCACTGCCCTGATTGATGCCCTGCACGTAATCGGTCTGCTGATCGATCAGATAGGCCGGATAGCCTGGGCCGTCATCGTTGATGGTGATTTTCAGTTGACCGCCTTCTTCACCGATGCTGATCACGATCTGCTCGCGGGCAAAGCCGATGGCATTGACGATGATATTGCCGACCACCGAGCCCACTAGTTCACGGTCAAAAAAGCCCAAGGGGCTCATGTCATCGATTTCATAGCGCGCGGCGATACCGCGGCTGGCCAGCACGTCCTGATGGTGCGCCAGCTGCGCTTCGATGAAATCGTCCAATTCGTGGTAATCCGGACGCAACGGCAGTTGGTTGACGCCGAGTTTGTATAGGCCCAGCAGCTGCACGAGCATGCCGTTGAGGTTGGCGAACTCATAGTCGATGACGCCCTGTTCCGGCATGTCACGCTGATGGCCGGAAAGCTTCGCCAGCCACTCGCTGTGCGCCTGTGTCAGGGTCGCCAGCGAGTTTTTCATGTCGTGCACGGTGGAGGCGATCACCATGGAAAAGTCGAGGCCCTGCTCTGTCTCTTCACTCATGCGCCAAACGCCCTCTCCCTGAGTTTCTGGTAACGCTCATAACGCGGATCACTTTCCGGAATCTTGCCCAGCACGGTCAGGCTGGCACGGCACTCGTCAATGCCGGCCTGCCCGAGGCTCTGCCCCGGATGAAGCAGCGACTGCACCATGTTCAGCACAATACTGATGTTCTTCGGCTGCAAGCCCAGGGCGCTGCGGAAAAACGCCTGTGCCTCGGTGAGGTTTCCGGCCTTGTAACTGCGCACGCCTTGCAGGTTGAAATCGACGGCAGCCTTGCTGGCTCCCAGAATCGCGGGATCGTCGGTCATGCTGGCGACGCTTTTCATCACCGCCGGATCATCGCCATAGGCTTCAGCACAGCTCTTCAGAACACTGGCGCCCGCTTCTTCCTGCCCCAGCTTCTTGAGCTGCGCAGCCACCATCAGGGCGGCATCGGCACTGAGCACCTGCTCCATGCCATCGAGCCTGGCCATCGCCTGTTCGGTGAGCTTGGCTGCGGTTTCCGGGTCCGAGTGCTGCAGGCTGGCAGCCTTCATCAGGCGGGTGCGCACTTGCAGACCTTCGTCGTCGGTGTGTTCCTTGGCAACGTCGACAAGGGCGTTGTTGATCTCGACACGCGTGCGCGCATCCAACCCCTGCTCGCCGCCCTTGCTGATCAGAGCATGTGCCAGACCCAGGTTGGTTTCCGGGTCCTTGAAGCGCGAATGCTGGCCTTGGGAAACCGCCTGGCGATAGGCTTTGGAGGCACTTTCAAAATCCTCGTTGCCCAGCGCCAGCTTGCCCAGCAGCTTCTGTCGACGGACTGCCAGAGGCGACAGGCGCACAGCGCTTTCCAGCACCGTCTGCGCCCGCTTGGCATCGCCAAGCGCCACCAGCACATCAGCCAGGCCATCGAACAGCGCCGGCATGGCCGGAAACGCCTTGATTGCCTGTTCATAGACGGCCTGCGCTTCGGCAGTCTTGCCGCGTTTCAGCAGCAGACTGCCCAACGCGCCGTAGGCCCACGGCGTGGCACGATCAGCCAGAATGGTCTTGAGAAAAGCTTCCAGTGGCTCGTTCTGCTTCAGGTCCCGCAAGGCATCCGCCTTGTAGCGCAAGCACAACGGCGCATAACGCGGGTCCTGCTCGATCAGCTTGTTGCACGCGGCCAGCACCTCGGCCGGTTTGCGCCGGTCGAGGGCCTGCAGAATCGGCTTGAGCAAGGTCTTGCGCTGCACCAGCTTTTCCAGGCGCTGGGCCAGCCCGGCACGGTTGAACGGCTTGGTCAGGTAACCGTCCGGCTCCCACTCAAGCGCACTCATGACCATCGCCTGACTGTTTTCGGCGGTGACCATAATGAACACGCTTTCGTAGCTCAACAGCCGCTCGATCATCAAATCTTCCAGCACCTGCTTGCCATTCTTGCGGCCATCACCCAGATTGAAGTCATGCAATACGAAGTCATAACGCTTTTGCGAGCACATGCGCAGCGCCTGCTCGCCGGTGTCGGCGGTATCCACTTCCTTGACGCCCAGTTCACGCAGCATCGACCGCACTGAACTGCGAAAGTCAGAGAAGTCATCAACGATAAGAAAGCTTTTTTGGTTGTACGCCAGCATCCGGATTCCTGCACAGGAGAGGGTGAAAATATGAGACCCACGGCCTGAAAACCACTCAGACCAGACTCGGCAGCCCATTTTTCAGGACGCACATAATAAATGATGGCAACATGCCATAATACAGTTCGCCGTTGCCGCCCTCCCCGCAACAAGCCACGCGGTTCAGGGCAACACTCAGTTTTTCGACCATACGGGCAGAAACTGTAGAACGAACATCAACTTCGCGCATTGTCCGGGCGGCAGGCATGCAGACATTTTGCGAGCTGGATCGTAATTGCAGGAGCAGGAAGGGAGTTTTAGCGAGGCTCATCACCTTTCGTTCATGCCAGCGCGCGGCGCCGGCATGAGCAGCTGTTTCGGGCAGGTTTACACCCAGCCATCGTTCTTCTTGCGACCCTTGGTCAACGCCGGAAGGATCAGACCCACCAGCAGGCCTGCACCGGCAATGCTGCCGCCATAAACCATGTAGCGCATCATTACCTGCTTGTTCTCGTCGCCGAGCCGCGCCTGAGTGGCACGCAACTCGGCCTGAGAATCAGCCAGTTGATCGTTAAGGGTCTTGGTGCGGGCTTCCAGTTCGTCGACCAGTTTCTTGCGCGCATCAAGAGTCTCTTGCATGCCTTGCACACGGGTCTTCCAGGTATTGTCGATGCCTGCCAGTTGATCGGTCAGTTCGCTGACCTGCTGGGTCAGTTGCGGCACACGCTCGGCCTGACCAGGCACCTCCTGCAGGTCAGTGCTGGGGATCCACACCGTGGAACCGCCTTCGCCGCGCACCTGGCTGAACTTGCCCGAAGAGCTGAGCAGCTCGACCTTCTGCCCGGATTTCAGCGTCCCCACAATCCGATGATCATCGGTTGGTCCGCTGCGTACGTAGGTGGTGAGGCTGTCGCTGACCCAGCGATCGCTGCCTGCGGCCTGCGCGTTGCCAGGAACGACAACGGTCAATGCAGCGCCAAACAGGCCTGCGCCGAGCAAGCGACGCGAAACAGCGAACAGGCCAGGGGCTCGGGAAAGAAGTGCGGAGAAATGACGAGACATGGCGATAATTATCTTTATCTGAAATGAAAATAAAGCCTCGTTTAACGGGCCGGCTAAGGATGGGAGCGGCAGGCGATCAAAGGTTTTGCAACTCCTGCCCGGACGGAATGTCTGCCTATCAGGCGCGCTTAAAAAGCACCTGATTATCCCTTTCGTGCAGGCCGTCCAGAAAGTCCATCAGCTAACAGACTCCGTTAACGGGGTCAGGTTCACTATTGCCCGTTGTCCGCGTCAAAATTCAGCCGCGCGGTCATGCCGGGCAAGTGCCTGCTTTCAAAAGAATTCGCTTGCCGATTCAATCCTGCGATGGCGCACAAAGGCTCAAACAGGGGACGTCTGCGGTCCGGCGTTTGCTTTCCCGGCCAAGTGCTGTAGAAAAGGCTCCACAGGGGTGAATGTTCTCAATGTTCACCATCCTGATGCTCGACTGCATCGCTCTAATGGAAAATAGAATGATCCCAAGACAAGTGATTAACGCCACCGTAAGTCCGAAAGGCAGCCTTGAAACCCTGTCCCAGCGTGAAGTGCAACAACTCAGCGCGGCCGGTTCAGGCAGCACCTACACCCTGTTTCGCCAGTGCGCCCTGGCCATTCTCAATACTGGCGCCCACGTCGATAACGCCAAGACCATTCTTGAGGCGTACGAAAGCTTTGAAGTACGAATTCATCAGCAGGATCGCGGTGTGCGCCTGGAGCTGCTCAACGCTCCGGCCGATGCGTTTGTCGATGGTGAAATGATCGCCAGCACCCGCGAGATGCTGTTCAGCGCCCTGCGTGACATCGTTTACACCGAAAGCGAACTGGACAGCCAGCGCATCGACCTGAGCAATTCTCAGGGCATCACCGATTACGTGTTCCACCTGCTGCGCAATGCCCGTACGCTGCGCGCTGGCGTAGAGCCGAAGATGGTGGTGTGCTGGGGTGGTCACTCGATCAACACTGAAGAATACAAATACACCAAGAAAGTCGGCCATGAACTGGGCCTGCGCAGCCTGGATATCTGCACCGGCTGCGGCCCTGGCGTAATGAAAGGCCCGATGAAGGGCGCGACTATTGCCCACGCCAAGCAACGCATTGTCGGCGGGCGCTATCTGGGCCTGACCGAGCCGAGCATCATTGCGGCCGAAGCACCCAACCCGATCGTCAACGAGCTGGTGATCCTGCCGGACATCGAAAAACGTCTCGAAGCCTTCGTGCGCGTTGGCCACGGCATCATCATCTTCCCCGGTGGCGCAGGCACGGCTGAAGAATTCCTCTATCTGCTTGGCATTCTGATGCACCCGGACAACAAGGACGTACCGTTCCCGGTAATCCTGACCGGTCCGAAAAATACCGAGCCGTACCTGCAACAGTTGCACGCGTTCGTCGGTGCCACGCTGGGTGAAGAAGCGCAGCGTCATTACCAGATCATCATCGACAACCCGGCAGACGTCGCCCGGCAGATGACTCAAGGCCTGAAAGAAGTGAAGCAGTTCCGCCGCGAGCGGAATGACGCGTTTCACTTCAACTGGCTGCTGAAGATCGAGGAAAGCTTCCAGCACCCTTTCGATCCCACTCACGAGAATATGTCGAAACTGCAACTGAACCACGACGTGCCCACTCACGAGCTGGCCGCCAACCTGCGCCGGGCGTTTTCCGGGATTGTCGCGGGCAACGTCAAGGACAAGGGCATTCGCCTGATCGAGGAGCACGGTCCTTATCAGATTCAAGGCGATCCTTCGATCATGGGGCCGCTGGACAAGCTGCTGCAGGCGTTTGTCGATCAGCACCGGATGAAGTTGCCCGGTGGCGCGGCCTACGTGCCGTGTTATCAGGTCGTGGCCTGATCCCACGGCAATAACCGGCAGGCAAACGGGGCGCCCTTGAGCGCCCCGTTTCTATTTCTGCTGACGAAACGCTTTGGGCGACTGCCCGGTGGCGCGTTTGAAGAAGCGCGAAAAATAAGCGGGTTCGGAAAACCCGAGGCTGTCGGACACCTGATTGATGGTCATGGTGGTGTAGATCAGGTTGCGCCTGGCCTCCAGCAACAGCCGCTGGCTGATGATCTGCAAGGCCGACTGGTTGCACAGGCGCCGACACAGCGAATTCAAATGCGCGGCGCTGATGCCCATGGCCTGCGCATGCTGGTGAATGGACCAGCACGTTGATCAATGAATGCAGCATCAGATCGCGACCAGCCCTGGGCTGCCGGTACTCACGGGCGATGGCGCTGAACAGCGTATCAACGTAATGGCTGTCCGCCCCTAGCTCGTAACACCGTGTCGTGCGCATTGCCGAGCTGTCGAGTGCCGTCTCAAGCTGCTCCACCAAGGGTTTGGCCAGACTGAGAATGTGCCCCTGAATATCTTCGGCAAACCTGAAGGTGTGCACGCTTAACGCCGGAACCACCTGCAGCGAAGGTGTCTCGACCTCGGTGACCACATCCTCGACCTTGAGCATCGCCCTGCCGGACTGCACATACAGCAACTGCACCAGATCTCCATGGCGATGCGGCTTGATCTCCCATTCGTGCATCTTGCTGCGCTCGGGGATCGACTCGCAATGGATCAGGTCCGGGGTCGGCCAGGCCGCGGTTTCCCCGTAAAGCTTGAACACCGGTATCGTTGCAGTGGCAGGTCTGGCCATGTGTTCTTCTCCCGTCCGGACCCTCGAAAAGTCCAGATAATGCGTCGAATATTGCCTTCTTATCTCGATGGCATCCATTAAAAATGCAGGAGACAAAAACAATCATATCCCGCTGATGACACTTGGCAGGGATCAAAAACAGGACCATCGCCATGAAAACCCAGGTTGCCATTATCGGTTCAGGCCCTTCAGGGCTGCTGCTGGGCCAACTGCTCCAGCGTGCCGGCATCGACAACGTGATTGTCGAGCGCAAGGACCCCGATTACATCCTCTCGCGCATCCGCGCCGGCGTGCTTGAGCAAGGCATGACCGACCTGTTGCGTGAAGCAGGCGTCAGCGAACGAATGGACGCCGAAGGCTTGATTCATGACGGTTTCGAGCTGGCCTTCGACGGGCGCTGTGAGCGCATCGACCTGAAAACCCTGACCGGTGGCAGAACCGTGATGGTCTACGGCCAGACTGAAGTCACCCGCGACTTGATGGCCGCGCGCGCAGCAGCAGGTGCGATGACTGTCTATGACGCGTCTGACGTGAACATCCACGATCCAAAGACCGACAGTCCCTATGTGACGTTCGTGAAAGACGGCGAAACCGTGCGCCTGGACTGCGACTACATTGCCGGCTGCGACGGTTTCCATGGTGTATCGCGGCAATCGATCCCGTCTGAAACGCTGAAAATCTTCGAGCGCGTTTACCCGTTTGGCTGGCTCGGCGTGCTGGCCGACACGCCGCCGATCAACGAAGAGCTGGTCTACGCCAATCACCCGCGTGGCTTTGCCCTGTGCAGCATGCGCTCGGCCATTCGCACCCGCTATTACGTGCAGGTCAGTGCCGAAGAGAAAGTCGAAGACTGGTCGGACGAACGCTTCTGGACCGAGTTGAAAGCCCGTCTGCCCGAGCATCTGGCAGACCGCTTGGTGACCGGCCCGTCCATCGAGAAAAGCATCGCACCGCTGCGCAGCTTCGTGGTTGAACCCATGCAGTACGGTCGCCTGTTCCTGCTCGGCGATGCTGCGCACATTGTCCCGCCTACCGGCGCCAAGGGACTGAACCTGGCGGCCAGTGACGTCAGCACGCTGTACCGGATTCTGCTCAAGGTTTACCGCGAGGGCCGCACCGACCTGCTGGAAAAGTATTCGCAAATCTGCCTGCGCCGCATGTGGAAGGCCGAGCGCTTCTCCTGGTGGATGACCTCGGTGCTGCACAACTTCCCCGACACCGATGCGTTCAGCCAGCGCATCCAGCAGACCGAACTGGACTACTACGTCGGCTCGCAAGCCGGGCGCAGGACCATTGCGGAGAATTATGTGGGCTTGCCGTATGAGGCGATTGAGTAGCGTATTTCACCTATTGCGTATGAGGACGCAGAGCGTCCTGAAAAGCATGCCGACGCCGAGCGTCGCACGATAGCGGTAGTGAGCTCTGCGTCCGGTCTTGAGCAGCGTCGCCAAGAGGATGCGCAGCCATGCAATGCAATGCAATGCAATGCACGCCAGCGCAGAGCCCTGCGTTGTGCAATCACACAACGCACGCCCTCCACAGCCGTGCAAAACCCCAAAGCGTTTTCATGGGCACCACCCTATGATCGGCAGTGCACCTGACAGCTCCATAGCTGCATAAAAACAACAAGCACAGAGGAACACACGCCATGACCGCTACCTCGACCCACGAGGCGGGCGACGCTGACGGCAATCATGTCTACCGTCGCATCACGCTGCGCCTTATCCCGTTTATCTTCATCTGCTACCTGTTCAATTACCTGGACCGCGTGAATGTCGGTTTCGCCAAGCTGCAGATGCTCGACGCCCTGAGTTTCAGCGATACGGTCTATGGCCTCGGTGCCGGTATCTTCTTCATTGGCTACGTGCTGTGCGGCTTGCCCAGCAATCTGGCGCTGAACCGCTTCGGGCCGCGCCGCTGGATCGGCCTGATGATGATTACCTGGGGCATCTTCTCGACCTGCCTGCTGTTCGTCACCACGCCAGTCGAGTTCTACGTCCTGCGCTTTCTGACCGGCATGGCAGAGGCCGGCTTCTTCCCCGGCATCGTGTTGTACCTCTCGCGCTGGTATCCGAACCAGCGTCGCGGACGGATCATGGCACTGTTCATGTCGGCCATTCCGGTCTCCGGACTGCTGGGCGGTCCGTTTTCCGGCTGGATCCTTAACCATTTCGCCGCGGGTCAGGGCGGCATGGCGGGCTGGCAGTGGATGTTCCTGATTCAAGGCCTGCCGACCGTGGCGCTCGGTGTGCTGGCGTTCGTTCTGCTGTGTGACAAGGTCGAGGACGCACGCTGGCTGACGCCTGAGCAGCGCCAGCGGGTCAAGACCGATATCACCAACGATGAACTGAGCCGTCCGGTGCAGGGTAAAAGCTCGGTGGCTTCGGTGCTGAGCATGCCGTTCATATGGATTCTGGGCTTTATCTATTTCTGCATTCAGAGCGGTGTCTACGCAATCAACTTCTGGCTACCGTCAATCATCAAGAACCTCGGTTTCAGCGATGCCCTGGTGATCGGCTGGATCAGCGCCGTGCCTTACCTGATGGCAGGCGTGTTCATGCTGCTGGTCGGCCGCTCCGCCGACCTGCGCAATGAGCGTCGTTGGCATTTGGTGGTGCCGATGCTGATGGGCGCCACGGGCCTGATCATCGCCGCCAACTTCGCGACAGTGCCCATCATTGCCATTCTCGGCCTGACCATCGCGACCATAGGTGCCCTCACCAGCCTGCCAATGTTCTGGCCCTTGCCAACCGCACTGCTCAGCGCCAGCGTTGCAGCGGGCGGGCTGGCGCTGATCAACTCGATCGGCCAGATGGCAGGTTTCCTCAGCCCGTATCTGGTGGGCTGGATCAAGGACCAGACCGGCTCGACCACTCTGGCGCTGTACTCGCTGGCCGCGCTGACCATCGTCGGCAGCCTGGTGGCCTTGCGGGTCAGTCGTCAATCGGCAGGCAAGGTTGCGGCGACCGCCTGAACTTAACCACACCGCTCTCTTGAGCCAGGCCATGTGCCTGGCTTTTTGATTGAACCTATCACTTTCAGGTAGAAACCCTACCCAAACATGAAAAAAACGATCAGAACGCTTGCCAGCAATGATTGATTCAATCATTATCGTTTTACTAAAAATAAAACGAGAACCTGGCCATGCAATTTCGCGGCATCATTCCAGCTCTGGTCACACCCTTCACCGCTGATCAGCAACTCGACGAGCAAGCCCTGCGCAATCTGATCGAAAACCTCCTGAATGCAGGCGTTCACGGGCTTTTCGTACTGGGCACCAATGGCGAATTCTTCACCCTTTCCGAATCGGAAAAACTCAAAATCGCTCGAATCACTGTCGAAGCCGTGGCAGGACGTGTGCCGGTTGTGGTCGGTACCGGCGCGTTCGCCACGCACGAAGTGATTGAAATGAACAAAAAGATGATTGATGTGGGCGCAGATGCCCTGTCGATCATCACGCCGTACTTCAATGCCATCAGCCAGTCCGAACTGATCAAGCACTACACCGCCATCGCCGACGCTGCCGAGCTGCCGCTGATGATGTACAACATCCCGGCCAAGACCGGCATGTCGATCGGCATCGGTGCCGTGGCAACCCTCAGCCAGCATCCGCAGATCAAGGGCATCAAGGACAGCGCCGGCAATTTCGACGCACTGGTGCAGATGATGCAGTACCGCAGCGACGACTTTGCGGTGTTCGCCGGAACCGACTCGCTGATCTACTGGAGCCTGCTGGCTGGCGGTGACGGCGCTATTGCCGCAACCGCCAACGCCGTGCCGGAGGTGGTCATGTCGATCTGGAACAACTTCCAGTCAGGCAACCACGAAGCGGCCCGTGCCGCGCAGGAAGCCCTGCGCCCGCTGCGCGATGCCTTCGCGCTGGGCACCATGCCGGTGGTGCTGAAAACCGCAACGCAACTGCTCAATGTCCCGGTCGGCCCGTGCCGTGCGCCCGTGCAGCCGCTCGATGCCGCCGCACTGGAAAAACTCCAGAAGCTGCTGGCCGTCTACCGCCAAGCCTGAGGTAATCGCGATGTCTGCTACTTACCACTTCCAGACTGTGAAACATGTGCTCCACGGCCCCGGCAGCCTCGACCTGCTGAGCGAAAAACTGCCGCTGCTCGATGTGCCGGTCAAAAGCGTAATTCTGGTTACTCAGAACGCCATGCATAACCTGGGGGTTACCCAGCGCGTCACCGAGCAACTCAGTGCGCAGAATATCCGTGTTCACATGCTTGATAACGTCGAAATCGAACCGACGCTGGAGAATATCGAGCGGGTATTCCGCGAGGATGTTGCGCCGCACGCCCCGGACGCCCTGATCGCGATTGGTGGGGGCAGCGTGCTGGATGCCGCCAAGCTGTTCGCCGTCATGCTGACCAACGACACGCCGCTCAGAGACCTGCTGGGCATCGACAAGGTGACTCACCCCGGCAAGCCTATGGTGCTGGTCCCGACCACGTCCGGTACGGGGTCGGAAGTGACGCCCAATGCCATCGTCACTCTGCCCGATGAAGAACTGAAGATAGGCGTCGTCAGCCGTCATCTGCTGCCGACGCTGGTCATTCTCGACCCGCTGCTGACCCTCAGCCTGCCGCGCCCGATCACCGCCGCGACCGGCATGGATGCCTTCACCCACTCGCTGGAGTCCTTCATCTCCACCAAGGCCAACCCGATCAGCGATGCGTTTGCGCTGGAATCGATGCGCCTGATCGCAGGCAGCATTGTCGAAGCCTGGCAACAACCGGAATCGGTTCGCGCACGTGGCGACATGCTGCTGGGCTCGATGTATGGGGGCCTGGCGCTGACCGCCGCCGGAACCGCAGCGGTGCATGCACTGGCTTACCCGCTGGGTGGCAAGTTTCACGTCACCCACGGCGTGGCCAACGCCATGCTGTTGCCTCACGTGATGGCTTTCAACCTGGACAGCTGCGCCGAACGCCTCAAGCGTGCGGCACTGGTCTGCGGCGTGGCACAGCAGGACGACAGTAACGAGACCGCTGCCCACAAGCTGATCGGACAGATTCGCCAATGGACCCAGGTGCTGAACATCCCACAGAACCTGCGTGAATTCGGGGTTGCCGAAGAGCATCTGGCGGACATGGCGGTAGCGGCTTCCAAGGTCACACGCCTGATGACCAACAACCCCAAAGTCCTCAGCCTGGATGATATCCAGCAACTGTATCGGTGCCTGCTGCCATGAGCCGCGCCGAATTTCCGGGCCTGCTGATCATTGCTGACGACCTGTCGGGGGCAGCCGATTGCGCAGCGGACTTTGCTTCACGGATCGACACTCATGTGGTCCTGACCGGCAATGCCAAAGACTTGTCGGGGGTGATCGCCATTGATGCCGACTCACGTCGCCTTGACCCGCAACAGGCCGCCGAACAGAACCGCGCAGCCCTGCAACAGCAATCCCGAATCGGTATGGCGCTGTACAAGAAAATCGACTCCACACTGCGCGGCAACGTCGCCAGTGAGGTCGATGCCTTGCAAGGCCTGCGCGGCATGGCGCTGGTCGCTCCGGCGTTCCCGGCCATGAAACGCACGACCGTTCAGGGCGTGCAATTGATTGACGGTGTGCCAGTCGATCAGAGCGATGTCTGGCGCAACGAGAACCTGCACGGTACCGGCAACCTGCTGGATCTGTTTGTCGCGCAGGGCCTGCGTACCCAGTGGCTCGGCCTGGACACCCTGCGTGATTCTTCACGGCTCAAAACCACATTGCGCAACGCACTTGAACAGGGTGTGCAGGCGCTGGTCTGCGATGCACAACTGGACAGTGACCTGCTGCAACTGGCCCAGGCATCGGTGGCCTGGCATGACGAACTGTTCTGGGTCGGCTCGGCCGGGCTGGCTCGCCATCTACCGCACGCCTTTGAGCTGGCCGAAGCCTTGCCGATCAAGGTCGAGCCGCGTTCTCCGGTGCTGACCGTGGTGGGCAGCATGTCCCGGCATTCCCAGGCCCAGGCCGACCGGCTCGCACAGGCCAGCAAGCCACTGTGCCTGACACTGCAACCGGCAACGTTACTCAATGAAGATGCGCACGCCGAGCGCTCCGCAGCGCACCTGCAACTCCAACAACACTTGGCTGCCGGGCGAGATGTGCTGGTACGCCTCGATCAACAACAACTCGACCCGGCGCAGGCGGCCATGTTGAGCAACGCCCTGGCGCAGTGGCTGACACCCGCCCTGCCCCATGCCGGTTCAGTGGTAGCCACCGGTGGCGAAACCGCCAGGGCGATTCTGATTGCTGCAGGTATCAAACGCTTGACGCTGTTTGGCGAACTGGCCACCGGCGTGGTTCTGGCCGAGGCCCGACTGGGCAAACACACGCTCAATGTCGTGACCAAAGCCGGGGGGTTCGGCAACCCTGACACCTTACTCACCGCCTGGCAAATGCTCCACGCACCGGCTGCGACCGGCACCCCTTTCAACGAGGAAGCTTCCTATGTCTGAGCGTCTGTCTGAACGTCCCGTCATTGGTATCACCATGGGCGACGCCGCCGGGGTGGGACCGGAAATCATCATGAAAATGCTCACCCACGCCTCGGTGTACGCCACCTGCCGTCCGCTGGTGATCGGCGATGCCCAACGCCTGGAAGACGCCAACCGCATCGTCGGCAGCCAGTTGCGCGTCAACAGCATCGCCAGCCCCGCAGAAGCCCGTTTCATCCAGGGCACGGTGGACTGCATCGATCTGGGCCTGATACCCGCTGACCTGCCCTACGGCAAACTGTCAGCGGTGGCCGGCAATGCAGCCTTCCGCTACATCGAGCGCACCGTGCAACTGACTCAGGCCGGAGAGCTGGACGCCATATGCACCGCCCCGCTGAACAAGGAAGCGCTGCACGCAGGCGGGCATATCTTCCCCGGCCACACCGAAATGCTCGCGCACCTGCTGGGCATCGAAGAAGTCTCGATGATGTTGATGACCCCGACCTTGCGCGTCATTCACGTCACGACGCACATCGGCATCATCGATGCCATTGCGCGGATCGAGCCAGGGCTGGTCAAGCGCACCATAGAACGCGCCTGGGAAACCCTGATCCGCGCCGGTATCGAAAATCCGTTGATCGCGGTGTGCGGCATCAACCCGCATGCCGGGGAAAACGGCCTGTTCGGTTATGGCGAGGAAGCCACAAAGATTCAGCCCGCAATTGATGAACTGCACGCCCGCGGCTGGCGCGTGGAAGGCCCGCTGCCCGCCGACACGCTGTTTTTCCGCGCCGGACGTGGCGACTTCGATGCGGTGGTTGCGATGTACCACGATCAGGGTCACGGCCCGGTCAAGGTCATGGGCCTGGAAGCCGGCGTCAACGTAACCATCGGCCTGCCGGTCATTCGTACCTCGGTAGACCACGGCACCGCCTTCGACATTGCCGGCAAAGGCATTGCCGACGAACGCAGCCTTATCGAAGCCATGCGTCAGGCCGTGGAACTGGCAACCCGTAAACGCGACACCCGCAATTCCATCGCCGTCTGAGGCAGCTGCACTGACAGCAGCGGCCTAACCGAGCGGCACCCCATAACGCGCCAGAACAACAACAATGGAGCGAGACTGATGGATACCTTCAACGCGCAAGACACCTCGATCATCATCGGCATGGTGGTCGTCTATATCGTCATAACCACCTGGATGAGCATGCGCCTGCGCAGCAAGACCAGCGAGCAATACATGGTCGCCTCGCGCACCATGCCCGCCTTCGTCGTCGGCGTGCTGATGATGTCCGAGTTCATCGGTGCCAAGTCGACGGTCGGTACGGCACAGGCCGCATTCGAGAGTGGTTTCGCCGCCTCCTGGTCGGTGATCGCCGCAGCCATCGGCTTCCCGCTGTTCGGCCTGCTGATGGCGCGCAAGCTGTACAGCTCCGGCGAATTCACCATTTCCGGCTTCATCGCCAAAAAACACGGCACCTCCACCAAGCTCGCGGTCTCGATCATCATGATCTACGCGCTATTGCTGGTGAACGTCGGCAACTACGTCAGCGGCGCGGCAGCCATTGCCACGGTATTGAAAATAAACCTGACCACCGCGGCGTTCATTACGGCGATCATCAGCACGCTGTACTACGTGTTCGGCGGCCTGAAAAGCGTGGCCTACATGAGCATCCTGCACACCGGCGTGAAATACATCGGTGTGTTGATCGTGCTGGGTGTGGCGCTGAAAATGACCGGCGGCTTCAGCCCCGTGGTGCAGAACATGCCCGAGCATTACTTCACGTGGGACGGGGCCATCGGCGGCTCGAAAATCATGGCCTGGATCATCGGCACGGTCGGCGCGATTTTCTCCACGCAGTTCATCATTCAGGCCATCTCCTCGACCCCGAATCAGAACGCGGCACGCCGCTCGACCTTCTACGCCTCGCTGCTGTGCATCCCGATTGCCTTGGCGCTGGGCTTCATCGGTGTCGCCTCCAAATACCTGCACCCGGAAATGAGCAGCCTGTACGCCCTGCCGATCTTCCTGCAATCGATGAGCCCGGTATTGGCTGGCGTGGTGACCATCTCGCTGGTTGCCTCGATTTTCGTCAGCGTCAGCACCGTGGCACTGGCCATCGCCTCGCTGGTGGTCCGTGACTTCTACGTGCCGTGGCGCAAGCCGTCGGTGGATCAGGAGTTCCAAACCACCCGCCTGATTGCACTGGTGATCGGTTTCGTGCCGCTGTTCTTCGTATTCTTCGTGCCCGAGATCCTTAACCTGTCGTTCTTTACCCGTGCCCTGCGGCTGTCGATTGCCGTGGTCGCCATGATCGCGATCTACCTGCCGTTCTTCGGTTCGGGCCGAGGCGCTACCCTGGGGTTGATCGCTTCAGCCATCACCACCAGCGTCTGGTATCTGCTGGACAACCCCTACGGCATCGACAACATGTATATCGCGCTGGTGACACCGGCTATCGTCATTGCCATCGAGCGCCTGCTGCCCCAGTCCGCGTCGTCCAAACCTGCTCAAACCGAGGTTCCCCATGCCAACCGCTGATACCCGCCAGGACGCGTTCCTGCCAACGCCTTACGCGCAGAACCATGCCGCGAACCTGCACGAGCTGGCCGACGGCACGCTGCTGTGTACCTGGTTCGCCGGTACTCAGGAGGGCATGGCCGACATCTTCGTGCTGCTTTCGCGCCGCGACCCGGCCACCGGCGTCTGGAGCGAGCCGCAGAAAATGTCCGAAGATGCGTCCCGCTCGGAACAGAACCCGATTCTGTTCCAGGCACCCGGTGGCCCGTTGTGGCTGATCTGGACAGCACAGATTTCCGGCAATCAGGAGACCGCCATCATCCGCCGTCGTCTGTCACTGGATAACGGCCAAAGCTGGGGGCCGATCGACATCCTGTTCGACGAGCCCGGCACCTTTGTGCGCCAGCCGCCGGTGGTGCTGGATAACGGCGACTGGTTGTTGCCGGTCTGGTACTGCATCACCGGGCCCGGCGAAAAGTGGGTCGGCAACCATGACGTCAGCGCGGTGATGATCTCCACCGATCAAGGCCACAGCTGGACGCGCCACGATGTGCCGGACAGCACTGGCAGCGTGCACATGAATGTTCATCAATTGCCGGATGGCAGCCTGCTCGGCCTGTTCCGCAGCCGCTGGGCTGACTTCATCTACAGCAGCCGCTCAACCGACCGTGGCCGCTCCTGGAGCGCCCCGACGCCGACCGAACTGCCTAACAACAACTCGTCGATCCAGTTCGTGAAGCTGGCGACCGACGAACTGGCCCTGGTCTACAACCCGGTCAGTGCCGAAGGCCACGCCCAGCGCCGGGCCTCGCTGTACGACGAAATCGAGGATGAGGGCGACGACCGCGTCACACCGGGCGCACGTCAGGACGGCAAGGCAGCGGTGTGGGGCATCCCCCGCGCACCGATGAGCCTGGCGATCTCCCGCGACGGCGGGCACAGCTGGCCAACCCGGCTGGACCTGGAGCTGGGTGACGGCTTCTGCCTGACCAACAACTCGCAGGAAAAGCTCAATCGCGAGTTCTCCTACCCCAGCATCATTCAGGCTGCCGATGGCAGCCTGCACGTCGCGTTCACCTACTTCCGGCAGAAGATCAAGCATGTCCACCTGCCGCTGAACGCGATCCGCTGACCCACCCGCGTCGATTGGCCTGTTGCCGATCGGCACCTTTGCGGAACCCATGTCATGCCCGAACCGATTCAGTCCGTACTCGTCACCGGTGCCAGCTCCGGCATCGGCAAAGCCATTGTCACGCGCCTGCTGGAACAGGGCCTGCAGGTCACCGGTCTGAGCCGGCGTGCGCCGGACCTGCAACACCCGAACTTCACCTGGCGCGAGTGCGACCTCAATGACTTCGCCGCGCTGGACAAGGCGCTGCAACAGACGCAGCACATCGATGCGCTGATCCATGCGGCAGGCTTCATGCGCACCGCGCCGCTGGGCGAGCTGAACGCCGCCGATGGCCAGGCCATGTGGCATCTGCATGTCGCCGCTGCCAGTCACATGGTCAACGCGCTGTACCCACGGCTGCGCGCCGGTTCGCGGATTCTGATGATCGGCAGCCGGACCATGCAGGGTGCGGCCGGGCGCAGTCAGTACGCTGCCAGCAAAGCGGCGCTGCAAGGCATGGTTCGTTCCTGGGCCATCGAACTGGCGCCACGCGGCATCACCGTCAACCTGATCGCCCCCGGTGCCACCGAAACGCCCATGTTGCTGGCCCCCGGACGCAGTGGCACGCCACCGCGAAAACCGCCCATCGGCCGTTTTGTGCAACCGGATGAAATCGCCGGTCTGGCGGCGTTTCTGCTTGGCCCCGACGCGGGAGCAATTACCGGGCAAAGCCTGGTGGTGTGCGGCGGTGCGTCGTTGTAAGGTTGCATCCCGTTTCCAGGCTTTAACACAAGGGCTGTAATGAAAGTCGCCAACCGTCGTCAAGCGATACTCGAACTGGTTCTTTCCGGCAAATCCAATGTGGACGAGCTGTGCGCCCAACTCGGCGTCTCGGAAGCCACCGTACGCCGCGACCTCACAGCCCTGGCCGAAGATGGCTTGATCCTGCGCACCTATGGCGGCGCGGCGCATGTCGGCCAGCGCGAACCGGAAACCTCGCTGGAAGAGCGAAGCCGCCAGCACAGCCAGGAAAAAATGGACATCGCCCGTGCCGCGTTGGCGCATATCAACGATCACGACACACTGTTTCTTGAAGGCGGCACCAGCACCAGCGCGCTGGCGCACATTCTCAATCAGCGACGCGGGCTTCATGTAATCACCAACAACCTGTTGGCACTCAGCGATCTGGCGTTGATACCCGATGGGCGCATTACCGTGCTGGGCGGCACACTGCGGGCATCGAGCATGTCGACTTATGGGGTGGCGGCGCAGGCAGCGCTGGAACACCTGAGCGCCGACAAACTGTTCATCAGTGCCGACGGTGTGGTGGCTGAACTGGGCCTGTGCGAGGCCAGCGCCGAGCAGGCGTACCTCAAGGAAAACATGCTGGCGCGGGCTGCACAGGTTTTCGTACTGGCTGACATCACCAAGCTGGGCCGCGCGCGTCAGCAGCACTGGACACCGTTGCGCCAGCCCTGGACGCTGATCACCAACCCGGTGGATGACGAGTCACTGCTCACCCCTTTCAAGGCGCGCAAAAGCATTCAGGTGGAAATTGCCCTGCCGGGCTGACTTCACGCTCATGGCATAAAACAGTGATGTGCAAATTCTTGCGCATCACATGAACGCTGAAACTGGTCACGCCCCATACACAAAGCCCTCCAGCACCTAAACGAGCTTGCGCATACATGCGCAAAAGCCTGCGCACTATTTCGCGTTTTTTGTCTGGCCATTGAGCTTTTTTTAAACCTTTAAACGCTATCTATTTGTTTTAAATAGATAAAAAAATTGTCGGCATGCATCTTGGAATGTACTTCTGCATACAGCGGGCGAAATTGCCCGTTTCTGCGCAGAGAGTTTCCCACATGACCGATAAGCACGGCACGCACCAGCAACGACGCGCCGCACTGTTCCCCAAGACTCCGGCGACGGCCACCAGCCTTTGTCCTTTCAGAGGACCGAACGTCGCCATCGTGCCGGTGCGCTACGCGCTGGATCGCTCCCGCTACGACGCCGCGCCGGAGCAACTGAAGCCGTTGCCGAAACAGGGCAAATGGGCGCTGATGCCGACACTGAAAACACGCAGCTACACCCTTCGCCAGCTGTACGATGGCTACGTCTATGTGTTCGACGAAACGGCCGGGACGCTGCATGAATATGTCGCTTCAGCAAACAACGGCCATCTGAGCCGCATTGTCTGGACGGACGCGCAGATCGGCAATGACCAGCGAAGTGGCGCCAGTGATGGCAAGCCCTTTCTGCTCTACCCGCGACGTAACACACTGCACATCGCCTTTTCCCCGCAGCAATGGACATGGCGAGTTTGCGAGCATATGCGCTCCAGCGCCCCAAGCCGTGCGCTGTGGATGAAAGCGCTGGATCTGGCCAGCTACTGCATCACCATGGCCGAGCCGGACACCCTGCCGTTGAACCGTATCGCCGAGGCCGTGGCGGACATCGACAAGGGCCATGTTGCCGACGACGGCCGTTTCGCTGACTCGGCGATCCCCACTGCTCGCCCGCTGTCGGAAGACGCCGAAACACATCTGTTATGGGCACCACTGGGTGCTGATGTTTTTTGGCAAGGCAGCGTCGACGATCAGGACAGTTCCCTGCTCATCGCCCTTGATGACCCGCTGGCCGTTTTCAATGATCTGGGCATGCAACTGGCCGCTGATCAGGCGGCTTTTCGCGACTGGCAAGCCGAGCACGAACACAAGATTCAGATCGCCCAGACTGTCTCCGGACTATGTGGTGCCGAGAGCGACCCGCAAAAACTGCCAGCGTCGGTGCGCGGCAATGCGGCTCGCACGCACCAGTACCTGAGCGAGGTCGAAGCGTACTTCGAGCAATGCATCCTTGAAGAGGCACAGATCAGCAGCAGCAACGTTCCCGGAGATTTTCTGCTGCTGCCGGACATGTTCAAAAGCCTGGACATGCGCAAATCGATCGAAGCGCGTTACGGCAGCGTCCCTACCGAAGAGGCTGCGCAGGCCTGGAAAGATCGCCACAAATGGCGACGCGAGGTCGATCTGAGCGGCGCGCGTCAGTATCTTCAACAGCATCTGCCAAGCGGAGACGCACTGCTGCAACAGGTGCGTGACACTCAACGCGATTTTCAGCTCTGGGCAACACATATCGGCACAGACCCGCTCAAGCTGTTTATCGATACCACCCGTCCAACACAGCTGCTGTACCTGCAAACGATCATGCTCAACCTGCAGATCATTTACGCCCAGGACAGCGCAACCAGCACCTGGCTGGCCGAGCAGGAAGCCAACGCCAGCACGCTGTTTGGTACCTTGCGCTACGGCTTCTCACCCGCCCTCAAACAAGCACTGCACCAGGAGGCCGACGCGCTGCTGAACGGCCTTGGCGACGTAACCAACCTGGCTACACGTATTGGCGAACTCAATGGCGCCCTCAATCACCAGGGCTTTGCCGACAAACCGTGGATGAAGGCGCTGAAGCAACCCGTTCAGGGCACCTTCAAAGCCCTCGGCGAACTGGCCAGCGGCGCAGGTAAAACGACGCTTGAGAGCATCCTGCTGGCCTGGGTACCCATCGACAGCCGCATGGCCCTTGGCAAACAGCAGAACATCGTCGCGTTGCTTCGCACCCTGTTGATTGGCCAGATTTTGCTTGGTTCGACGGCACGCATCGCAGTCGATCAACAGGTATTCACCAAGCTCAAACAGTGGACCCGCGAATGGCAGGTCCTCAACAAGCAGATCAGCGATACCCGTCGCCGGTGGCTCTATCCGAATGCCTACAACACACGCCAAAGCACCGCTCGCAACCTGCACGCCCATAAACAGAAACTGCGCGTCCACGAACTGAGCATCCCCGCTCTGCTCGACTTCCAGAACAACGAATACGCCAAATTACTGCAGGACGAGATTCGCCAGTACTTCCAGTCCGGCAAAACCCTGGCCAAGGACTGGCTGGCCCAAGCCAAACGCTGGACCGACCGACTCGGCGGCACTGCGGGCTCGATCACTTGGGGTGTGATCATGCTCAACTTCATCAATACCGCGCTCACTTACCGGGACGTTACTCGTGATGGAGACTTCAGTGCCAAGGATATTGGCAAGGTCACGTATGGACTGGGTTACAGCTTCAATCTGTTGATGGCGGTGTTTGTTGAAGCACCTTGAAGCGTAATAAGGGATGCGACGCCGGAGCTGATTGACGGCAAGAATGTGGCAATTCTGGACAGGTCCAGTGCGTATTGGAAAACCAAGGGAAATGCGACGTGGGGTGATGCAATACGTGGGTTCAGGGTTTCGATGGTGGCAATGGGTGGGTTTGGGGTAGCGGCAGTTACGCTTGAACTATTTGATATCACAGATGATTTTCACGAAGCAAAAACATCAGGAGAAGAATACGGAATTGGCATTAAGGGATTTTCTGTATTGGTAATGGGATTGGGTTCTGCAGCCCAGTTATTGGCAGGCATTTTTCCCGCTGGTGTTTTTACGATTATCGCGATGAATCCGTGGTTCAGCGTAGCCTTGATGGCAACTGGTTTTACTTATCTCATCGCTACGATGGCCCTGAATTATTTCAAGCAAGACAGTGTTGGCTGGTGGCTACGCAAGTGCTGTTGGTCGAGAACCCTAGCCTATCGTTACGCTGAGACTGCCGAAGGTGAGCAGGAAGAAGTGCGCGCGCTGATGGAAATTCAATTATCTCCGCAGGTCCATGCAAAAAGCACCGTGCATTACGAAGACCGTTACCTTGGCAAAGGCGATTACTACAGCGTAGCCGTACAAAATGGCGCAGGGGTACAAGTGCGCTTACCCAATCTGTTACGCGGGCAATCTGTGCATTTCAACATCGTCAGCAGCAAACGACCATGGGGAGTGCTACCTGTAGAAAAAATAGACGACCCTCTGCATGAAGCGTTTCTGGACCGCGGACAATTCAGGAAGGCCGAACAGTTCGGGACGCTTACCAACAAGCAAGCTGGCAAGACGAGTGAAGATTTCACCTATCCTCTCATGCCACCTGAAAACGAAGACCTCATCTGGGAAACCTGGGTGCCGCTCGACAAGGACGCAACGTATCTTGAGCTGCAAATCTGGTATCCGAACAATCTGATCAATCCTGGTGAGGACGATAGAGGCTATCTGTTTCAGATGGAGCTTGGCACAAGGGGCGATACCGCTATTGATGGTTTGGCTGCTGTGGAGCTTGAAGTACAGGCATCAAGCAGAATTGGCACCCTGACTCTGGAAGTCGCAGAGAGTACTCCTTTATGACTCAACAGACGCCCTCCCCATGCCTGCTAAAAGGCCGAGACATTCTAAACTGGAAAATAAAAACGCTGGCTAAATCACCTAAAGAAATCATGATAGCGCAGTCCATATTTGCCGCAATTCATCTGACCGGGAGCTCAATTTTTATTTGGGGGGGCTGGAAAGTATTTTTAAAAAACCCGCCTCTACTAGTGGGCTTGATACTTGCCCTTGGAGGGGTTCTGGCTTACTTCATAGGCCTGCTCATCCGCCAAAAAACCATCTACAACTACACCATAAAACCAACTGTGCGAGACTGTCAGAAATTTTGTGTTCGGGCATAACATGTAGCTAGAGGTGCATGTATGCCGACCAAA
>NZ_LKBW01000322.1 GCF_002699855.1 Pseudomonas amygdali
CAATATTCTTTCACGGCTGCGAGTTTTGCCTGCACTGTATATTTACCCATGACGCCTCCAAAGGTTGCGTCCAACCTTCGGGGGTCATACCACCGCGTGGTAATGCATTTCGTGACGCGGAGCGTCACCCAATGCATGCCAACGCGGAGCATTGGCACGATAGTCAGTTGGATTTGTGTATTACGTCGAGCGCAGAGCATTGGCACGATAGCCGCGGGCCTGATCAGCCCTTGATCAACGCTTCAACCAGCTTCACCTGACGATCCAGCGTAGCGCGGTCAGCGCTGCGGACCGTAGCGTGTCCTACTTTGCGGCCAGCCTTGAACGCCTTGCCGTAGTGGTGCAGGTGGCAATCTTCGACGGCGATGACCTTGTCCACTGCTGGCACTTCACCGATGAAATTGAGCATGGCGCTCTCGCCGACCTTGGCTGTGGAGCCCAGCGGCAGACCGGCAACAGCCCGCAGGTGGTTCTCGAACTGGCTGCACTCGGCGCCTTCGGTCGTCCAGTGACCGGAGTTGTGGACGCGCGGCGCGATCTCGTTGGCTTTCAGGCCGCCGTCGACCTCAAAGAACTCGAATGCCAGCACGCCCACGTAATCCAGCTGCTTCAGGACACGACCGGCGTAGTCTTCGGCCAGTGCCTGCAATGGGTGATCGGTGCTGGCGATGGACAGGCGCAGGATGCCGCTGTCGTGCGTGTTGTGAACCAGCGGGTAGAACCGGGTCTCGCCATCACGTGCGCGAACGGCGATCAGCGACACTTCGCCAGTGAACGGCACGAAGCCTTCCAGCAGGCACGGCACGCTGCCGAGCTCGGCGAATGTATCGGTCACATCTGCTGCCGAGCGCAGGACCTTCTGGCCCTTGCCGTCATAACCCAGCGTACGAGTCTTGAGCACCGCAGGCAGGCCAATGCTGGCCACCGCAGCATCCAGATCGGCCTGCGACTGAATATCGGCGAATGCGGGCGTCGGAATGCCCAGATCCTTGAACATGCTTTTTTCAAACCAGCGGTCACGCGCAATGCGCAACGCCTCGGCGCTCGGATAGACCGGTACGAACTGCGACAGAAACGCCACGGTCTCGGCCGGAACGCTTTCGAACTCGAAAGTCACCAGATCGACTTCATCAGCCAACTGACGCAGATGGTCCAGATCGCCGTAATCGGCACGCAGATGCTCGCCAAGTGCAGCAGCACAGGCATCCGGCGCGGGATCGAGAAAGGCGAAGTTCATGCCCAGCGGCGTACCTGCCAATGCCAACATGCGGCCGAGCTGGCCGCCACCGATTACACCGATCTTCATGGAAAAACCTCAGGCGTGGCGCGGGTCTGGATTGTCCAGGACGCTGTCTGTCTGCTCAGCGCGGAATTTCTTCAGCGCTGCGTGGAATTGAGGGTGTTTGGCGCCCAGGATACTGGCCGAAAGCAGCGCAGCGTTGATCGCCCCCGCTTTGCCGATGGCCAGGGTCGCTACCGGAATACCCGCAGGCATCTGCACGATCGACAGCAGGGAGTCGACACCCGACAGCATCGACGACTGTACCGGAACGCCCAGCACAGGCAGGTGGGTCTTGGCGGCACACATGCCAGGCAAGTGAGCGGCACCGCCAGCACCGGCGATGATCACTTCAATGCCACGGCCCTCTGCTTCGTCGGCGTACTGGAACAGCAAGTCCGGCGTGCGGTGAGCTGAAACCACCTTGACTTCATAAGGGATGCCGAGCTTTTCCAGCATGTCGGCAGTGTGGCTAAGGGTGGACCAATCGGACTTGGAGCCCATGATCACGCCAACCAGTGCGCTCATCGTCGTGCCTCTCATCGGGCGCCCGCAGGCGAGTCTGAAAACAACAAGCCACGCGGGGGAACCGGCGTGGCTTGTTGTACGAATAGTGACCGATTTAGCCGGCCAAAGGCCGCGCAGTATACCGCAAAGTGGTGAGTTTAAAGCACCTGCGATCACCTTCTGTCAGCAGCACCGCCAGAGATCGACGCAAGCCGTGCCCTAGAGCCGGACACACTAAAATTCCAACACGTTAACCAGCGCGCCTTACAACATGAAAGGCCTTGCCCTACGACGCTAAACGACATAGCAGGACTGTCAGGCCCGGACAGTATTTGTTTAACTGGAAGCGCGAAATTGAAGTCGCAATCTAACCTGACTCTCAAGGATGAGAACGTACCAATGAAAAACAAACTGACAGTCTGGCTGTCACTTGCCGTCTTTTTTTACCTGCCATTTGCCAGCGCCGCCGGCCCCAATCTGGGACTGTTCGTGATCATGCACGATCAACTGACAAAATATGAACGCGCTGAACTGGGTGACAACTACTTGAATCCCTTTCTCGCTCAGTTGCAGGAAATCACGGGGCGCAGGACAACGGTCACATTCATCAACGACGAACCGGGCCTTACAGACTTCGCCTATCGTGGGGAGGAGGATGAACAGTCGTTATACAGGCTATTTCAGACGAGCACCGCTTACGCAGACGCTAAAAACCTGCCACGCCCGTCCGAGCGCCATAAATACGTGCTGGTGACTTCCAATAAAATCCACGGGACGTTACACGGCGTTGCAGCAACAAGCCATCACGTCGCGATGGCGTCCCTGAAAGATTACAACACGCTGCCGCATGAGATCGGCCACCTGTTTGGCGCTACGCATGAGGCGGCTAGCGGTTTTCCATGCCAGACGACTATGTGGGGATATTCCACCACCTCAATCATCCCCTGCTATTACTTCAGCGATGCCAACAAGGAATTGATTCGCAAATACGTCGATAACATATCTGTTCGCTGAGCAAACGGCCTGTTGTCATGCATCACAACAGGCCGTTTTTATGCTTCGCCCGGCGACGCTGCACTCTCAAGCTTGCGCCACAGCAGGCGCACATTGGCCTTGCGTACCAGAGCGCAACGGTAAAGGCGAATCTCCAGCGGCACATGCCACTGCGCCCCGCCACACACCACCAGTTCACCGCGCGCCAGTTCGGCGCGCACACTCAGTTGCGGAACCCAGGCGATGCCCAGCCCTTCCAGTGCCATGCTTTTCAGGCTATCGGCCATTGCTGTCTCGTAAACCGTCGTGAACCGCAGGTTGCGCTGACGCAGCAGCAGATTCACCGAGCGCCCGAGAAAGGCCCCGGCGCTGTAGGCAAGCAACGGCACACTGCCCTCGCCTTCCATATCGAATAACGGCTGCCCATCGGCATCTGCCGCACAGACCGGCAACATCTCGGTATGGCCCAGATGCAGCGAGGGGAAGATTTCAGCGTCCATTTGCAGCGCGGCGTCAGGATCATAGAACGCCAGCATCAGATCGCAGCCACCTTCACGCAACGCGTGTACGGCATCGCCAACGTTGGTGGCCACCAGCCGGGTGGCAATGTTCAGCCCTTCGTTACGTAGCTGGGCAATCCAGCGCGGAAAAAACCCCAACGCCAGCGAGTGTGCCGCAGCAACCTGCATCACCTCGCCCTGCCCACCTTCCAGATGATGCAGATGGCGCACGACTTCGCCCAGTTGCTCGACCACGGTACGCGCGGTGACCAGAAACAGCTGCCCGGCAGCCGTCAGTTCGATGGGCGTGCGCGAGCGATTGACCAGCGTCAGCCCCAAGGCCGACTCAAGACTGCGGATACGCCGACTGAACGCTGGCTGAGTTACGAAACGACGCTCGGCGGCCTGAGAAAAGCTGCGGGTGGCCGCCAGGGCGCTGAAGTCCTCCAGCCATTTGCTTTCCAGATTCATCAGGTCCTCCCGGACAATGGATGACTGCTTCGACAGGCAACTGCGCATGCCCTGCACCCACCCGGCTTGAAGCGACCGCAGTGGGACGACCGGCAACGCGCTGCGGATACATGGCCAGACGGCTCTGGCAAGGTCGCCGAAGCAGCGTCCGGGTGCGACATTTTGCCCCCTTTAGGCACTTAACGGAATCCGGGTCACACCCTGATTATGCCGTTATTGCATAGGCCAGCGTTTAATAGCATTGGTCAAGACAGGGTGGGAAGCCCACTATTCGCGGCGTTCCGGCATTGTCCGTGCCTTTTTGAGACTTCTTTTATCATGTCCTCGCCTGCATCATCGCGCATCGAAAAAGACCTGCTTGGTGTTCTCGAAGTACCTGCCAATGCGTATTACGGCATCCAGACCCTGCGAGCGGTGAACAACTTTCACCTCTCAGGCGTGCCGCTTTCGCACTACCCTAAACTGGTTGTGGCCCTGGCCATGGTCAAACAGGCGGCAGCTGATGCAAACCACCAGCTCGGACACCTCAACGATAAAAAGCATGCGGCCATTAGCGAGGCCTGCGCCCGTCTGATCCGTGGCGACTTCCACGATCAGTTCGTGGTCGACATGATTCAGGGCGGTGCCGGCACGTCCACCAACATGAACGCCAACGAAGTCATCGCCAACATCGCCCTGGAAACCATGGGCTTCGAGAAAGGCGAATACAAGCACCTGCACCCCAACAACGATGTAAACATGGCGCAGTCGACCAACGACGCCTACCCGACCGCGATCCGCCTGGGTCTGCTGCTGGGCCATGACGCCCTGCTCGCCAGCCTCTCCAGCCTGATCCAGTCGTTCGCCGCCAAGGGCGAAGAATTCAACCATGTGCTGAAAATGGGTCGTACTCAGTTGCAGGACGCCGTGCCAATGACCCTGGGTCAGGAGTTCCGCGCCTTTGCCACCACCCTGACAGAAGACCTCAAACGCCTGCGCAGCCTGGCACCGGAGCTGTTGACCGAAGTGAACCTGGGCGGCACGGCCATCGGCACCGGCATCAACGCCGACCCTGGCTACCAAAAGCTTGCCGTCGACCGCCTGGCGCTGATCAGCGGCCAGCCTCTGGTGCCGGCAGCCGATCTGATCGAAGCGACCTCCGACATGGGCGCGTTCGTACTGTTCTCGGGCATGCTCAAGCGTACTGCGGTCAAGCTATCGAAGATCTGCAACGACCTGCGCCTGCTTTCCAGCGGCCCGCGCACCGGGATCAACGAAATCAACCTGCCGGCACGCCAGCCCGGCAGCTCGATCATGCCCGGCAAGGTCAACCCGGTAATCCCGGAAGCGGTCAATCAGGTTGCTTTCGAAATCATCGGCAACGACCTGTCGCTGACCATGGCCGCTGAAGGCGGACAATTGCAGCTCAACGTGATGGAGCCACTGATCGCTTACAAGATCTTCGACTCTATCCGCCTGTTGCAGCGCGCCATGGACATGCTGCGCGAGCACTGCATTGTGGGCATCACGGCCAACGAACAGCGCTGCCGCGAGCTGGTCGAGCATTCGATCGGCCTGGTGACCGCACTGAACCCCTACATCGGTTACGAAAACTCCACCCGTATCGCCCGCATCGCGCTGGAAACCGGCCGCGGCGTGCTGGAACTGGTGCGTGAGGAAGGTCTGCTCGACGATGCCATGCTCGACGACATCCTGCGCCCGGAAAACATGATCGCTCCGCGTCTGGCCCCCTTGAAGGCCTGACAGGAAATGACCTGCGCACCAAGCTCACCAGATTGAGGGCCTAGACACCCCTCAATTTTTTGAGGGTCTGGGAGTGATTCTCCAGACCCTTTTTTTTGCCTGCAGCAAAGGGCTCCGACACTGGACCCAGAGCCTTCGGCAACCCACTTTGGCGGAGTAATCCGTGGAAGTATTCATTCATCGTCGCGAATGAAGAATAAGACGTCCAAGAAAGCGACTACAGACGTAAAAACTTTGCACCGGCATAGTGCGCCCCCTCAAAAGTAGCGAGGAATAACAAAAATGCTGGAAATGATTAACGACTTTCTCTCCGGTAAGGTACTGATCGTACTTATCGTTGGCCTGGGTAGTTACTTCACTATCCGCTCGCGTTTCGTTCAGTTTCGACACTTTTTCCACATGTTCTCGGTTTTTCGCGACAGCCTGCGCAGCAGCGCGGGTCAGTTGAGTTCGTTCCAGGCCCTGATGCTCAGCCTTGCGGGCCGCGTCGGAGCAGGCAACATCGCAGGCGTCGGCATTGCCGTAACGCTGGGCGGTCCGGGCGCCGTATTCTGGATGTGGGTCACCGCACTGGTCGGCATGTCCAGCAGCTTCATCGAGTGTTCACTCGCTCAGCTCTATAAACGCAAGGATTCCGAAGGACAATTCCGCGGCGGTCCGGCGTTTTACATCCAGCACGGTCTGGGCAAGCGCTGGCTAGGCATGGTCATGGCCGTACTGTTGCTGGTGACCTTCGGTTTTGCCTTCAACGGCCTGCAATCCCACGCCGTGACCGACTCGCTGAAAAGCGCGTTCAACATCGACACCCGAACCACCGGCATCTGTCTGGTCGTGCTGCTGGGTCTGGCCTTCGTCGGCGGCATCAAGCGTATCGCGGCAATTTCCGACCTGCTGGTTCCAGTCAAGACCCTGATCTATATCGCGGTCACCATCTACGTCATCGTTCTGCAGATCGACCACGTTCCCGGCATGCTGATGACCATCGTCAGAAGCGCCTTCGGTCTTGACCCGGTATTCGGCGGCCTGATCGGCAGCGCTATCGTGATGGGCGTCAAGCGTGGCGTGTTCGCCAACGAAGCCGGTCTGGGCAGTGCGCCCAACGTGGCTGCCGTGGCGCATGTAGAGCACCCGGTTGCACAAGGCGTGGTTCATGCGTTCAGCGTGTTCCTCGACACCTTCGTAATCTGCACCTGCACGGCCTTGCTGATCCTGCTGTCCGGTATCTACGACATCGGTTACGACGGCAACGGCATCGTTCTGGCGCAGAACTCGCTGGCCGCAGTGGTCGGTGACTGGGGCCGAATCTTCATCAGCGTGGCGCTGGCACTGTTCGTCTTCACCTCGATTCTCTACAACTACTACCTGGGTGAAAACAGCCTGCGGTTCCTGTTTGGCGAGAAGATCCAGACCATCATCATCTACCGTATCGCGGTGCTGGTACTGATCATGTGGGGTGCCGTCGTCGACCTGAAAGATGTACTGGCGTTCGCCGACATCACCATGACCATGCTGGCGTTCGTTAACCTGATCGCACTCGCCATGCTGTTCAAAGTCGTCAAGCGCATTCTGAACGACTACGATTCGCAGCGTCGCGCTGGCATCAAGGCGCCGGTGTTCGATTCCAGCCAGTTCCCTGATCTGGACCTGGATCGCAATGCATGGCCAGCCAATCCGACCCGTCAGTCGACACAGGACGCCGAAGCGGCAGCCAAGCCTGTACCCGAAGCACGATAACCAACGCGACCTTACGCCGGAGAACAACCATGACTGATCATGCACATAAACCCGCTCAGAGCGTCATGGTTCTTTACACCGGCGGCACTATTGGCATGCAGGCCAGCGCCAACGGCCTGGCACCCGCCTCGGGTTTCGAGGCGCGGATGGCCGGGCAACTGGCCGAGCACCCGGAACTGGTGGTGCCGCAGTGGCGCTTTCGCGAGATGTCGCCGCTGATCGACAGCGCCAACATGACCCCTTCCTACTGGCTGCGCCTGCGTGAGGCGGTGATCGAGGCGGTGGCGGTCGATGGCTGCGATGCGGTGCTGGTGCTGCATGGCACCGACACCCTGGCGTACAGCGCAGCGGCGATGAGCTTCCAGTTGCTGGGGTTCAGCGCACCTGTGCTGTTCACCGGCTCTATGCTGCCTGCCGGCGTGCAGGACAGCGATGCCTGGGAAAACGTCAACGGTGCCCTGCTGGCGCTGGGTTCGGGTCTGGCGTCAGGCGTTCAGCTGTATTTCCACGGGCAACTGATGACGCCTGTGCGCTGCGCGAAAATTCGCAGCTTCGGTCGTCAACCGTTCGCACCGCTGCAACGCTCGCGTGGCGGTCATGCGGTGGTTTCGCTGCCCGATGCACTGAACTACCGGCAGGCGAAGACGCTTGCAAAGGTCGCCGTGTTGCCGCTGTTTCCCGGCGTCGGCGCAGCTCAGCTGGACGGTCTGATCAACAGCGGTATTCGGGGTCTGGTGCTTGAGTGCTTCGGCAGCGGCACCGGGCCAAGTGATGATCCGCAGTTTCTGGCCAGCCTGGAAAATGCACGAGCGCTTGGTATCTGCGTGGTGGCGATTACCCAGTGCCACGAAGGCGGTGTCGAGCTGGATGTCTACGAAGCGGGGAGCCGTCTGCGCGGTGCAGGCGTGCTCTCCGGTGGCGGCATGACCCGTGAGGCAGCGCTTGGCAAACTGCATGCACTGCTGGGGGCAAGCCTGACGACCGAGGAAGTCAGGCGGCTGGTCGAACTGGACCTGTGTGGCGAGTTGCGTTAAGCCGCCGCAATCTCTGCGTTATCCGAGGCGTTCTGCACACGCGTAACGCCTAACCCTCTTTACGAAGCCTTGCTTTCTTCCTGCGCACCCCTGAGCATCGAATCCAGATTACGCTCGATGTTTTCGCACAAAGCCGTCATCTGAATCTCATGTTCGCTGGCACGGAACGGACTCTGCAGGTCGGTGCCGATCTTTTCGATGGCCAACAGCATGAAACCCACCACCGTCGACGCCAGTGGCGTGAACCAGCCCAGGGTCTCCACCAGGCCAATCGGTACGATCAGGCAGAACAGCGTGATGAACAGATGCGGAAAAGCGACGTACGGATAAGGCAATGGTGTGTTGGCAATACGCTCCATACCGCCCTGGCAATTGGAGATGTCCACCATGGTCGACTCAAGACGCGCCAGACGAATGCTGTCCAGCCGCCCCGCCTGATACTCCTTGGCCAACAGCGCTGCGGAGGTGTTGAGCAGGTCGTTAGGGAAATTGTTGGTGTCGTGACGGCGCTCGAATTCCTCGCGGGGAATCAGCATCTGAATCTCGTCGCCACACTTGGCGCCTTTCAGGTGCGCGGACAGGCATTTCACGTAGGCGACATGGCGACGCAACAGCGTGGCCTTGACCGGGTTGATCCCGTCGTCATCCTCGACCAGCGTCAACACCTGCCGAGCGAAGCTGCGCGAACTATTGACCAGCGCGCCCCACAACGTTCGTGCTTCCCACCAGCGGTTGTAGGCGCTGGAATTACGAAAGCTGGTGAGGACCACAAGTGCCGAGCCCAGCAGGGTCAACGGCATGGAAGGCAACGTGATCTTGCGCTCCAGATACAGCATGAAGTCGACCGTGACGATCACATCCCAAATCAACAACCAGAAAAGCGACCAACCCACGTAACCGATGGTCTTGCCGAGAAAACGGATTTTCGAAATGATCGTTTGCTGCAAAAGAACTACCCCATCGAAAAATAAGCGAATCGCAGGCTGACATCTGCCGCATGGCCTTTGAATGCCAAACCGGCAGATGGTTCGCAAACGACCCGCTTTATCTTGGGATTACAGACTTCCTCAGCAGCCAGTCAGCGCCACTTGCGGGCGTTCGCCAGCAAAGAAAATCGGCCTCAAACGCACGCCGATCACGTTACCGGCGTAGGCTGCAACCAGCCATAGCCAGCCGTGCAGGCTACCCGAGGCAATACCGCTGAAGTACGCGCCGATGTTGCAGCCGTAGGCCAGTCGAGAGCCATAACCCAGCAGCAACCCGCCGATGACCGCAGCAACCAGCGAGCGCGTGGGAATGTCCAGGCTCGGCGCAAAACGGCCGGCCAGCCCTGCCGCCAGCAAGGCACCGAGCATGATGCCGATGTCCATCACACTGGTGACGTCTTCCCACACCGGAGCCGCCAACGCCTTGGCATTCGCCGCGCTCTGCCAGAACACCCAGCTGCCGACGTCCACACCCAGACCACTGGCTACCTTCGCGCCCCATAGCGCAAACGCCGAGGTGATGCCCCACGGACGACCCGCCAGCGCCAGTGTTGCGTAATTGAGCAGCGCCAGCGCGACAGCGCCCCAGACCAGAACCCATGGCCCGCGCAGCACCCGGCTCAACCCACGATGGTCAGTGGTAACCGGCGTTTCAAGCTGTCCATGACGCCGCTTTTCGAGCTTCACGGTTATGAAAGCGATCAAGGTGAACAGAGCGAGATTCACGATCAGCGCAGGCAATACGCCGAAGGTCTTGACCACCGAAACTGCCGGGAACGAAGGCAGGGCCAACCACCAGTCGACGTGATGGGTCGCAATCAACGAACCGAGGATGAAAAACAGCAGCGTCACCAGCATGCGTGCATTGCCGCCACCTGCGGTGAACAACGTACCGGACGCACAGCCACCGCCCAGTTGCATGCCGATACCGAAGATGAACGCCCCCACGACGACCGAAATTCCGACCGGCGCAACCAGTCCGGTAACGGGCTGACCGAACAGCGTGCCAGCACCCAGCGCAGGGAAAAACAGCACCACAGCCACCGCCAGCATGACCATTTGCGCCCGCAAACCCGCACCGCGCCGCTCACGGATAAACACCCGCCACGCCGAGGTGAAGCCGAATGCCGCGTGATACAGCGTCACGCCCAGCGCTGCACCAACGATCCACAGCATTACCTGGCGGGTGCCGACACTGAGCAGCAGAAACTGGGCGCCCATCAGCAGCAGGAACAGCGCAGCCAGCGGCGCGCCGAACTTGCGTCCGGGTGTTGCAGTAAGAGAGTTGTTCATGGGTATCTCAAGGACAAGTAACAGAAAGTGCAGATTATACGCCTGCCAGCGGGACTACTCGGACCAGGCCTTGCGCAGCCTGTTCAATGCATCGGCAATCTCGACCTCGGGCACGGCGGCGAAACCCAAAACCAGCCCGGCGCGGTTATCCACAGGCTCACTGAAGTCGGGCAGCCAGTAATCACTCAAGGCATTCATCTCGACGCCAACGCTACCAGCCTTGGCAATCAGTGCCTGCTCACGCGCGACACTGTCTACCTTGACCATCACATGCAGCCCTGCAACCACCCTGGGCATTGCAGCGCACCCTGCTATGTCGGCAGGCCAGTTATCCAGCAGCGCATTGCGACGACTCAGCGCCGCGCGACGCATACGACGGATGTGTCTTTGGAAATGCCCCGACGCAATGAATTGCGCCATGACCGCCTGCACGCCAATCTCGGTATGGCGCATGTCTACCGCCTTGCGCTGGCTGAACGGGCGGGCAAGTTGCTCAGGCAGAACCAGATACCCCAGGCGCAGCGCCGGAAAGGCGACTTTTCCGAATGTGCCGACATAGAGCACTCGACCACTCTGCTCCAACGCAGCCAACGGGGCCAATGGCGAACCGCTGTACCGATACTCCCCATCGTAATCGTCCTCGACAATCCAGCTCTGGTGCCTCTCGGCCCAGGCCAGTAACTCCAGGCGCCGTGCCAGGCTCATGACTACGCCAGTCGGGTACTGATGCGAAGGGGTCACATACGCCAATCTGCAATCGGCCTGCTCAAGCTCGGCGCAACGCATGCCCTCGTTATCCACAGGCACGCCGTGCAATCGCGCACCTGCCAGTGCAAACGCATGACCCGCCGCGCGATAGCCTGGATTTTCCACAGCAACGCTATCGCCCGGCGTCAAAAGCAACTGTGCACAAAGGCTGATTGCATGTTGCGCGCCGCTGGTGATCACAATTTGCTCAGCCGTGCAGTGCAACCCACGCGATGAACGAAGATAAACGGCAATCAACTCACGCAGCCGCAAATCTCCCGCAGCGGGGCCGTAACCCAGCTGAGCAAGGTCCGGCTTGCGCCAAAAGGCCGTATACAGCTTGCCCCACAAGGCAAATGGAAAAAGATCGAAGGCTGGAACGCCTACTCGAAAAGCCCGCGGCCTACCCGTCGGCGGCTCGTGCAAATGATGCTTTTCGAGCAGCACGCGTGTCGCGCTGTGGATAACGTCATCGGAACAATTCGACGGCATTTCCGCCGCAATTGTGGACAAACCTGTGTGTAACCCTGTGGATACACCTGTGGGTAAGTTGGTGGATAGTTTTTTACGGCTTGGCCGTCGAGGCGCAGCGCTTCGTTCAGACAGCTGCGCAACATACGTACCGTCGCCAACGCGCCCTTCAATAAAACCCTCGGCATACAGCTGGTCATAGGCCCGTATGACGCTGTTACGGGAGATGCCCAGTGAATGCGCCAAATCGCGACTGGCGGGCAGACGCATGCCGCCACTCAAGCGCCCATCCAGCACTTGCTGGCGCAAAATCTCGTAGAGCTGCTTGCTCAAGCCGTGATTCGGGTCCAGCTCAATGCCGGTAAGCGTGGGTGGAAACGCGACAGGGGCGATGGGCATGAATTGGTCCCATGAAAATTATAAAAAATGGATCTTACATCAGACCAATACCTTGCCTACGATCGTTTCATCAGCCAAGGAACATGGACCATGTACATACCTGCTGCCTTCAAGGAAAACGACACGCTCAGCCTGCACGAGCAGATGGATCAAACTCGCCTGGCTATTCTTGTTACACAGGGTGAAGAAGGATTGCACGCGACTCACTTGCCGCTGCTGTTGCGCCGCGATGAAGGCCCGCACGGCACGCTTTACGGGCATCTGGCCAGAGCCAACCCACAGTGGCAGCAGTTGAACTCAGGTGTCGAGGCGCTGGTGATTTTTCCCGGCGGCGATGCCTATGTGAGCCCGTCTTTCTACCCGAGCAAGGCAGAACACGGCAAGGTTGTACCTACCTGGAATTATCTGGCCGTGCATGCCTATGGGCAGGCCACGGTTTTTACCGATGCAGCGCAACTGCACCAATTGCTGGCTGACCTGACCCATCGCCATGAATCCAGCCGCCCGCAACCCTGGTCAAGCGAGGATGCACCTGCGGACTACATTGCAAAAATGCTGGGGGCGATTGCAGGGTTTGCAATTCCCGTGCAGCGGCTGCAAGGCAAACGCAAACTCAGCCAGAACCGCAGCGCTTCGGACATGGCCGGTGTACGCGACGGCCTCGCAGCAAGCGAGAATGCAAACGACCAGCAAATCGCTCGTTTGATGAGCGCAGGGAGAACGTTTTGACCGATGTCCGGATTCGCGTCGTTACTGTCAACGACCATAAAGCCTGGCTGCCGCTATGGCAGGCCTATCTGCGCTTCTACAATACCGAGCTGGACGAAAGTGTCAGCGACGTCACCTGGCAACGCCTTGTGGATTCGCACGAGCCGACCCACTCGGCGCTGGCCTGGCTGGATGGCGAAGCGGTGGGCATGGTGAACTTCATCTACCATCGCTCCAAATGGAGCATCAACAATGCCGGTTACCTGCAGGACCTGATTGTCACGCCCGAACAACGCGGAACAGGCATTGGCAGGCAGCTGATCGAGTATGTCTACGCCACGGCCAAGTCAGACGGTTGCGACAAGGTGCATTGGCTGACCCACGAAACCAACGCCACGGCCATTCAGTTGTACGAAAGGATTGCCGAACGACCTGGCCTTATACAATTTCGCAAAGCGCTCTGAAACAGGAAGTGATTGATGTCCTACACTCTGCTGGACTGGCAAGCCGCTGCATTGCCCACCACCAACACACTGACAGGCCGTTTCATTCGCCTGGAAAAACTCGATGCCACACGTCACGCCGATGACTTGTGGGCTGCGCTTCAGGGCCCGAATGCCGACCCGAAACTGTGGGATTACCTGCCTTACGGGCCTTTTATCGAGCGCAGTGCCTTTGATGCATGGCTGTCCGGGCATCAGGCAGCGTCCGACCCATGGTTTTATACGGTCGTCGATCAGCAGACCGGTAAAGCCGAAGGTGTCATCAGCCTGATGTCGATCGTCGCCGCCCATGGGCGTATCGAAATAGGTCATGTCACTTTCAGCGCGGCCATGCAACGAACCCCCAAAGGCACCGAAGCCATTTACCTGCTGGCCAGGGAAGCATTCACGCTGGGCTATCGCCGCCTAGAATGGAAGTGCAACGCCAACAACGCCCGCTCCAAACGCGCAGCCCAACGTTTCGGCTTCAGCTACGAAGGCGCCTTCCGCCAGCACATGGTAGTCAAGGGCCAGAGCAGGGACACAGCGTGGTACTCGATACTCGACAGCGAATGGCCTGAATTGCAGAAGGCGTTTGAATGCTGGCTGGCTGTGGATAACTTCGCGGACGGGCAGCAGATCAAAGGGCTTGAGGCGTTTCGCTGATCCTGAGGACGCAGAGCGTCGAGAACGGCATTCCCACGCTGGAGCGTGCGCAACGATAGCGGTGACAACCGGGCCCGCCTGCACAGAATAAAAAAAGGGAAGCCACGAGTGCTTCCCTGAGGTAAATCGTTGAATTATCTGTATGTGCCCGGTCAGCCTTCGATCTCGACCAGAACCTCACCCGGATTGACGCGGTCGCCCTTGGCAACGTGAATCGCCACAACCTTGCCCGCGACCGACGCCTGGACCTCGGTTTCCATCTTCATGGCTTCGGTGATCAATACCGCCTGCCCTGCTTTGACCATATCGCCTTCCTTGACCAGCACATCGACGATATTGCCCGGCATGGTGGTGCTGACGTGGCCCGGTGCATGAGCCTGCTTGCGTTTGCTGGCACCGCCGCCGACAAATTCGTTGAGCGGTTCGAACACCACTTCTTCCGGCATGCCATCGATGGATAGGTAGAAGTGGCGCTTGCCCTCGGCGTTGACGCCCACGCCGGTGATGTCGACCCGATAGGTTTCGCCGTGCACATCAATCACGAACTCGGTCGGCACGCCCTCGCCGCCCGCTCTGGCCACGCTTCCGGCTTCGGGAATCGGCAGCAGCGCTTCCGGCGTCAGCGTTCCAGCTGCACGCTCTTCAAGAAACTTGCGGCCGATGTCCGGGAACATGGCAAACGTCAGCACGTCCTCTTCGGATTTGGCCAGTGCGCCGATATCGGCACGCAGCTTGGTCATCTCCGGCCTGAGCAGATCGGCCGGGCGAACATCGATCAGTTCTTCATTGCCAATGGCCTGACGGCGCAGCTTTTCATCCACCGGCCCCGGCGCCTTGCCATAACCGCCCTGTAGATAAAGCTTCACCTCATTGGTGATGGTCTTGTAGCGCTCGCCAGCCAGCACGTTGAAGAACGCCTGAGTACCGACGATCTGTGAGGTCGGCGTTACCAGCGGTGGATAACCGAGGTCTTTGCGCACGCGCGGAATTTCAGCCAGCACTTCGCCCATGCGATTGAGCGCGCCCTGCTCCTTGAGCTGATTGGCCAGGTTGGAAATCATCCCGCCAGGCACCTGATTGACCTGCACACGGGTATCGACCGCCGTGAATTCGCTTTCGAACTGGTGATACTTCTTACGCACCGCGTAGAAATACAGACCAATTTCCTGCAACAGCTCCAGGTCCAGCCCGGTGTCGAACTCGCTGCCCTTGAGCGCCGCAACCATCGACTCTGTGCCCGGATGACTGGTGCCCCAGGCAAAGCTGGAGATCGCCGTATCAATATGGTCCGCGCCGCTTTCAATGGCCTTGAGCTGGCACATGGCAGCCAGGCCTGCGGTGTCGTGGGAGTGAATGAACACCGGCAGCGACTGTTCGGCTTTCAGCGCCTTGACCAGTTCACCCGTGGCATAGGGAGTCAGCAGACCGGCCATGTCCTTGATCGCCACCGAATCGCAGCCCATCGCTTCCATCTGCCGGGCCTGTGCGACGAACGCTTCGATGGTGTGCACCGGGCTGGTGGTGTAAGCGATGGTGCCTTGCGCATGCTTGCCCGCAGCTTTTACCGCTTCGATGGCAACGCGCAGGTTACGCAAATCGTTCATGGCATCGAAAATACGGAACACATCGATACCATTCACCGCCGCCTTGGCGACGAACGCCTTGACCACGTCATCGCTGTAATGCCGATAGCCCAGCAGGTTCTGGCCGCGCAGGAGCATTTGCAACCGGGTATTGGGCAAGGCCGCGCGCAGTTGACGCAGGCGCTCCCATGGATCTTCCTTGAGAAAACGCACGCAGGCATCGAAGGTCGCGCCGCCCCAGACTTCCAGCGACCAGTAACCGACCTTGTCGAGCTTGTCGCAGATCGGCAGCATGTCCTCGGTACGCATGCGGATCGCCAGCAATGATTGGTGAGCGTCACGCAGGATGGTGTCGGTTACGAAAATCTTCTTGGACATTTCACTATTCCTTACAGACCGGCGTGTGCGGCAATGGCGGCGGCGATGGCCAGAGCCAGCTCTTCGGGTTTGCGCTTGATCGAATAATTGGTCAGCTCGGGGTGGCTCTCGACAAAGCTGGTGTTGAATTCACCGCTGCGAAATTCCGGGTTACGCAGAATTTCCTGGTAATAGGCAGCCGTGGTCTTCACTCCTTGCAGGCGCATGTCATCCAGCGCACGCAGGCCACGGTCCATCGCCTCCTCCCAGGTCAGCGCCCAGACGATCAGCTTCAGGCACATCGAGTCGTAAAACGGCGGAATGGTGTAGCCGGTGTAAATCGCCGTATCGGTGCGCACGCCTGGTCCTCCGGGCGCGTAATAGCGGGTGATCTTGCCGAAACTGGGCAGGAAGTTGTTCTTCGGGTCTTCGGCATTGATCCGGAATTGCAGGGCAAAACCGCGGTGAATGATGTCTTCCTGCTTGATCGACAGCGGCAGGCCGGACGCAATACGGATCTGCTCGCGAACAATATCGATGCCGGTGATTTCTTCGGTGATGGTGTGCTCGACCTGAACCCGGGTATTCATTTCCATGAAGTACACCTCGCCCTCGGCGAGCAAAAACTCCACGGTCCCTGCGTTCTCGTAACCGACAGCCTTGGCCGCACGCACCGACAGATCACCGATATAAGCACGCTGCTCGGGAGTCAGTTGCGGGCTGGGGGCGATTTCGATGAGCTTCTGGTTACGGCGCTGAATCGAGCAGTCGCGCTCGAACAGGTGCACCACATTGCCGAAGCTGTCACCCAGAATCTGCGCTTCGATGTGCTTGGGATTGACGATGCACTTCTCGAGAAACACTTCCGCCGAGCCAAAGGCCTTGGTTGCTTCGGAAATCACCCGGGGGAAGGCCTGCTCGAGTTCTTCGCGACTGTTGCAACGGCGTATGCCGCGCCCGCCGCCGCCGGAGGTGGCCTTGAGCATTACCGGGTAACCAATACGCTCGCCTTCGACCAGCGCCTCGTCGATGTCCGCGACGTTGCCTTCGGTGCCGGGCGTAACCGGCACACCGGCCTTGATCATGCTGCGCCGCGCTTCGGTCTTGTCACCCATGCGACGAATCACTTCTGCGGACGGACCGATAAACTTAATGCCACGTTCAGCACAGATGTCGGCCAGCTCGGCGTTCTCCGACAGAAAGCCATAACCGGGATGCAGCGCATCGCAGCCAGTCTCTACCGCCAGATTCACCAGCTTGCGCGGGTTCAGGTAACCGGCCAACGGTTCGACACCAATGCTATAGGCTTCGTCAGCACGCTTGACATGCAGGGCATGCCGGTCGGCATCGGAAAAGATCGCGACCGAGCGAATACCCATCTCGGCGCAGGCACGCACGATCCGGACGGCAATCTCCCCGCGGTTGGCGATCAGAATTTTTGTTATCACTGGCGTTTTCCTCGACCCGTTTTTGTAACAGGGCATGTGACTGAATGCCGCAGGGACACCCTATGCCGAATCAAGGATTAACAAAAATGAGTAAAAGTTGGGACATGCATAAGTAAAAGCTTATAGTTGACGCTTCTTGTCGTCTCAGGAAGCTTGTATAAATGCGTAAGTCATTGATGCGTATGACATTGCGTCAGCTGCGTATTTTCAATGAAGTATGTGATCTGCGCTCATACAGCAGTGCAGCCGAAGAGATGTCTCTGACGCAGCCTGCCGTCAGCCTGCAGATTCGCCAGCTTGAAGAGCTGATCGGCCAGCCGCTGTTCGAATACGTCAGCAAAAAGCTCTACCTGACTGAGGCGGCGCAGGCACTGCAACTGGCCAGCCGGGATATTTTCGGACGCCTGGAAAGTCTCGACATGCAGCTTTCGGACATGCAGGGCTCGCTGCAAGGCCAGTTGAAGCTGGCGATTGAATCCAGCTGCAAGTATTTCATCCCTCACCTTTTCGCTGCATTCAAACGCCAGCACCCGGAAGTCAGCCTGAGCCTGATGGTTGTCAATCGCGCACAGATAATCAGGCGATTATCGGACAACCGCGATGATCTTGTAGTGATGTCAGCGGTTCCGCTGGATATGGGTCTGGAGTTTCTACCCTTTCTCAACAACCCGATTGTCGCCGTAGCACCACCCGACCACCCGCTGAGCAGCCATGCGACGCTGAATTTGAAAGACCTGGAGCCCTGGCCGTTGCTGACCCGGGAAACGGGGTCAGGTACACGCCGGGCCTGCGAGGAGTACTTCAAAGAGAAACGCGTGCATTTCACGCAGACGCTGGAGGTGTCTTCCAGCGAGGCGCAACTTGAATGCGTGGTCGCCGGACTGGGCCTGGCGATGCTGACACGGCATGCGGTCTGCCAGGAACTCGCCACCGGTGCTCTCGTGGAGCTACCCGTGGCGGAGCTGCCGCTGTATCGAAGCTGGTGCGTGGCTCAGGCCCGAGACAAACGCCTTTCACCCGTGGCACATGCCTTTCTTGCGTTCATCCGCACCGAACGTGCGCAGATCAACCAGCTTGTCGAGCGTTTCGACGGTCGACCGCGGGCAACTTAATAGTCTGCCATACAGCGTTGTCGATACCATCCATGTAGTCACACAGCTCCTGATTAAGCTGACGCGCTTCACTGTAGCTCTCAATAGCCCGACGAAACTCCATGCGGCGCTGGTCTTCCTGCTGGCGGCGGGTTTTCACGGTGCTGGTAGGTAAATCATCGTAATGCCGAGCCATATCCTGTCTCCCAATACGTTTTGTGGGAGCACCAGAATGGAGCGCGACAGTGACAATCAGGCGGCATGCAGATGACAGATCGATGAATTACGCTCGGTTGAGCGATCAGTCTTCGTGAGTCTTTATCGACTTCGGCGACAGACGCAAGCCGCGCAGGCTGCGCTTGACGCTCTTGAGGTGATTGACCAGGCTCGGGCCGCGGGCCATTGCCACGCCCATCGCCAGCACATCGATCACCACCAGGTGCGCGATACGGGACGTCAGCGGCGTGTAGATTTCGGTGTCTTCATGTACATCGATGGCCAGATTGACCGATGACAGCTCGGCCAGCGGCGTCTGGCTTGGGCACAAGGTAATCAGCGTCGCGCCGCTCTCGCGGACCAGATTGGCGGTGATCAGCAAGTCCTTGGAGCGCCCCGACTGGGAAATGCATACCGCGACGTCTGTCGGCTTGAGCGTGACCGCCGACATCGCCTGCATGTGCGGGTCGGAATACGCTGCCGCGGTCAGCAGCAAACGAAAGAACTTGTGCTGCGCATCGGCAGCCACTGCACCGGAAGCGCCAAACCCATAAAATTCGACCCGATTGGCCCCGGCCATGGCCGTGACAGCCATCTGTAAAGCATGGGGGTCGAGGTTTTCGCGCACTTCCATGAGCGTGTGCAGGGTAGTGTCGAAAATCTTCAGGCTGTAGTCGGCGACCGAATCGTCTTCGTGAATCGCGAACTGGCCGAAACTCGCACCCGCTGCCAGACTCTGCGCCAGCTTGAGCTTGAGGTCCTGAAACCCGGTGCACCCAATGGCGCGGCAGAAGCGCACGATGGTTGGCTCGCTGATGCCGACGCTGTGCGCCAGATCCGCCATGGAACTGTGCATCACAGCCGCAGGGTCAAGCAGCACATGATCGGCAACCTTGAGCTCCGATTTGCGCAGCAAATTACGTGACTGGGCGATGTGTTGCAGCAGATTCAAGGGGCAGACTCGGCAAAAGGAAGATGGGCTGGGTTGTAGCTTTCTTGTAGTTATACTACATGACCTGCAAACCGCCCAGTTAAACGACGCTGAAACCTGTTACACGGGCCCTGAATGGGTGAATCGAAAAAAATTGTGGGAATAATCCTACATTAAGCGGAATCCTGCGCCTGGCCTGCGAATGGCCAATCTTCAAGGTCGACTGACCGCGCTCGACCCTGCAACGCTCGACGACCGGTCGTCAGCACCCGGTCATTTTTATTGCCTGACGCAAAGCATGGTTTGCCCGGCATGACGCAGCACCCTAGAATGCGCGGATGCGCGATGATCTCTCTCTTCTTCTGAATTCCCTCAACGATGCCCAACGTCAGGCCGTAGCCGCCTCATTGGGTCGTCAGTTGGTCCTGGCTGGTGCTGGCTCCGGCAAAACCCGTGTGCTGGTGCATCGCATCGCATGGCTGATGCAGGTCGAGCAAGCCTCCCCGCATTCGGTTCTGTCGGTGACGTTCACCAACAAGGCTGCCGCCGAAATGCGCCACCGCATCGAGCAGCTGATGGGCATCAGCCCTGCTGGCATGTGGGTGGGCACCTTCCACGGTCTGGCCCACCGCCTGCTGCGAGCGCACTGGCAGGAAGCCGGGCTGGTGCAAACCTTCCAGATTCTCGACAGCGATGACCAGCAGCGCTTGGTAAAACGCGTGATGCGCGAGCTGGGCCTGGATGAGCAACGCTGGCCTGCACGTCAGGCACAGTGGTTCATCAACGGCCAGAAAGATGAGGGCCTGCGCCCGAAACATATTCAGGCCAGCGGCGATCTGTTCCTGACCACCATGAAAAGCGTCTACGAAGCCTACGAGGTCGCCTGTCAGCGGGCTGGCGTCATCGACTTCTCCGAACTGCTGCTGCGCGCACTCGACCTGTGGCGCGATAATCCGGGTTTGCTCGCGCATTATCAGCGTCGTTTCCGCCATGTATTGGTGGATGAATTCCAGGACACCAACGCCGTGCAATACGCGTGGCTACGCCTGCTCGCTCAGGGTGGCGACAGCCTGATGGTGGTCGGCGACGACGATCAGTCCATTTACGGCTGGCGTGGCGCGAAGATCGAGAACATTCACCAGTATTCCTCTGACTTCCCGGACACCGAAGTCATCCGCCTGGAGCAGAATTACCGCTCCACAGCGAGCATCCTCAAGGCCGCCAACGGCTTGATCGTCAATAACAGCGGCCGACTGGGCAAGGAGTTGTGGACTGACGTCGGCGATGGCGAGCTGATCAACCTGTATGCCGCTTTCAACGAACACGATGAGGCGCGCTATGTGGTCGAGACCATCGAAAGCGCGCTGAAAACCGGCATCTCGCGCAACGACATCGCCATTCTGTACCGTTCCAACGCCCAGTCGCGGGTGCTGGAAGAAGCCCTGCTGCGCGAACGTATTCCATATCGCATTTACGGCGGGCAGCGCTTCTTCGAACGCGCCGAAATCAAGAACGCGATGGCGTATATGCGCTTGCTGGAAGGTCGTGGCAACGATGCAGCGCTGGAGCGAGTGATCAACGTTCCGGCTCGCGGCATCGGCGAAAAGACCGTCGAAGCGATTCGCGAACATGCGCGTCATGCCGACGTCTCCATGTGGGAAGCCATGCGCCTGCTGGTCGCCAACAAGGGCCTGACCGGCCGCGCCGCCACGGCCCTGGGCGGGTTCATCGAGCTGATCGAGAACCTGTCGGCGAAGGTCATGGAGATGCCGCTGCACCTGATGACCCAGACGGTTATCGAGCAGTCCGGGCTGATCACCTATCACGAGCAGGAAAAAGGCGAGAAAGGCCAGGCGCGGGTAGAAAACCTTGAGGAACTGGTCAGCGCGGCCCGTGCTTTCGAGAATCACGAAAGCGAAGAAGACCTGACGCCACTTGCAGCGTTTTTGGGGCATGCCTCGCTGGAAGCAGGCGACACCCAGGCGCAGGAGCATGAAGACAGCATTCAGCTGATGACCCTGCACAGCGCCAAGGGCCTGGAGTTTCCGCATGTGTTCCTGGTGGGCATGGAGGAAGGGCTGTTCCCGCACAAGATGAGTCTGGAAGAGCCGGGGCGCCTGGAAGAAGAGCGACGTCTGGCTTATGTCGGCATCACCCGCGCCATGAAACAGCTGGTGATGACCTACGCCGAAACGCGTCGTCTGTACGGCAGCGAAACCTACAACAAGGTCTCGCGTTTTGTACGCGAGATTCCGCCGGCGCTGATCCAGGAAGTACGCCTGTCCAACAGCGTGAGTCGCCCGTTCGGTGGCACTCCGAAGTTCAACAGCAGCAGCCTGTTCAACGGCACCGGCATTCCGGAAACCGAGTTCACCATGGGCCAGCGTGTACAGCATGCGGTGTTCGGCGAAGGCGTGATCCTCAACTTCGAGGGCGCTGGCGCTCAGGCACGGGTGCAGGTCAACTTCGCCGAAGGCAGCAAGTGGCTGATGATGGGCTATGCGAAGCTGGTGCCGTTGTAGCGTTCAGGGTTTGGGCGCGGTGCCAGTTCTTGTTCCCGCGCTCGGCGTCATACATTAGGTTTTGTACGAAAAGTCGGCTGGGGTAGAATTGCCGCCATGATTGGCTGGAGGCCCGCATGGCAAAGCGTTACGAACTCTCCGACTCATCGTGGGAAT
>NZ_LKBW01000323.1 GCF_002699855.1 Pseudomonas amygdali
CCCCCCTTATCGGGGTCCGGGGAGCAATGGAACAGCCAACCGACTTAAGGTGGTGGCGATCCGTTTTTCTCAGAATTTGCACCTTTATTGCCTGTCCGAAAGAGGTCCCTTCAACGCAATAAATTTAGGACTAGCTAAATGAGACGCCTAATGCAGCGTATTTACGGGCCTTGACCGATCGATTGCTTAGCGTCCGTTGAGCGATCCTCTTTCGGACAGACGCTTAGGTTCGGCTCATGGAGAAAGAAGGCCAATAGCTACTATCCTTAAGTCGGTTGGCTGTTCCATTGCTCCCCGGCCCCCTAAAACAGTAAGACGTTGAAAACGTATTGTTATATTGCTACAAAACTGACCGCAAACGATAGCTAATGTACGATTTTGTCCTAATTCTGCGGGCTCCCCTTCTTAAGTGCATTTTCTGTTCCGTTACTCCCCACACCCCGTGACAGACATTTCGGCAGTTTGTGCCGGTCTGATCAGACAACCAGCTTGAAACGTGCGACGACATTGCGCATGTCGCTCGCAACCCGTGCCAGTTCGTCGGCGGTCACTGCGTTGTTGTCGATACCCAGCATCAAGGTCCCGGAGCTGTTGCGAATTTCCATGACGTTACGGTTGATGTCTTCGGAAACCGCATGCTGCTGTACGGCAGCGCTGGCGATCTGGGTGTTCATTTCGACGATACGCTCGACACCCTCGCTGATGCTCGACAGGCTGCCGGATGCTTCGCTGGCCGCACTGATGCACGCTTGAGCCTTGTGCTGCCCTGCCTGCATTTGCTGCACGGCAGCGTCGGTCGCGCTTTGCAGCTGTTGAATGATGCTGCGGATCTCTTCAGTAGACGCCTGAGTACGCGATGCCAGCGTGCGGACTTCGTCAGCCACGACCGCAAAACCACGACCCTGCTCGCCGGCACGTGCCGCCTCGATGGCCGCGTTGAGCGCCAGCAGATTGGTCTGATCGGCAATAGTGCTGATCACCTGAATGACGCCGCCAATCGACTGGCTGTGCAAGGCTAGCGCCTGAACCTTCTGGGCACTGACTTCCACTTCATCGGCCAGGGCCTGAATCGTTGTGTGGGCCTGATGCATGATGCGCAGCCCATTACGCGAAGCGGTATTGGCCTCGTCAGCAGCCGATGCTGCGCCTTCGGTGTTCTGCGCCACATCGGCGACGCTCGCAGTCATCTCGTTGATAGCGGTGGCCACCTGTTCGGTTTCGGCCTGCTGCGCGTTCATCGATTGCTTGGCCAGACCAATGGAAGTGCCCAGTCGCGCCGCCACGTCAGACAGTTCATACGATGTACGATCCATGTGCGAGATGGAGCTTGAAAACGCTTCTGCCATCAGGTTCAGACCATTACCGATATCGGCCACTTCATCCTTGCTGACCACTTGCACTCGCGCACTCAGATCACCGTCGGCCAGTCGACGGGTGACACCCAACAGGCTGTCGATGGCGATGCGCAAGGCGCGATAGATGCTGCTGAACGCATAGAGCAGCAACAAACCCACAATCACGCACATGGCGATCATCATCTGGCGTAGCTGGAGCAACGAGGTGTAGCGGGAATCCAATTGGTCCTGCAGTGCAACCTGGATTTCGTCTTGTGCCTTATAAAGGGCAGCGACCGCAACGTTACCCTGAGCACCGAGCGCCTGACCTCTTGGTGCCGAGTAGTCCGTGCCTTTGACATAGGCTTGCAACTCATTGCGGAAACTGTCCATTGCCGTGGTGGCCGTGGCGATCGGATCATTGATGCGGTTGGCCAGTTCTGGAGAGCGTCGTTTGAGCAAACGAACGCTCTGCTCAAGCTCGCCACGGAACAGCAACTCGAGCCTCAACAGGCTGTCGAGCGAACCGCGCATCGAGGCGGTCAGGCCCTGTCCTGTGCTAATGCCCGCAGTGATACCTCGGACCTGACCGGCCACGTTGATTTCCCTGGGCATACGAATGGTACTCAGGTCGATCAGAAACAGCGTCGCAGGATCATCGTCCAGCACCAGACCAGAGGTGGCCGATACGTAGTAGATAAAGTTGAGCGTCTGCGCCAGTTGCTCGTTCCACTGAGCAAACAAATCGTCCGGCGACAGGCCCGGTTTGACACCTTCCATCAGTGAGCGCGCACTTTCGCGAAGGCGCTGCACGCGATTCTCTGTTTCCAGCTCAGGGCCCTTGCGAGCATCCATATCGGAAAGATTATTGAAGGCCGTTTCAAGCTGGTTGCGGTTATTGGCAAGGTCTTGAGCAGCAGACGCATCACCTGACAACAGACGGTTGGTGTGCGCGCGCTGGAGCATGGAAAGCCGCAGAATAGGCGTGACGGTAAGCAGGTATTCGCGACCGACACGCTCTTGCTCGACGCTATCGATTCTTGAATTCAGGTTGCTGAACACCCTCATACCGAGAATGACCAGTGGAATAACGATAATTACGGCTAAAACGGCAAATTTGGCAGGGAAGCGCAGGCGGTTGGTAAGGCTGATACCAGGCGAAAGAATGTTCATGTCTTTTCTCGTTTTAATTGAAGGTGCCTGATCAGGCTCAAGAAACACCCTTCTTTGCAGGTGCAGGTCAGTTTTGCGATGCCAAAACAGCTCATCTACATGAATAGATAGCTCTATGGCATCACTAATGGCAACTCATCATTGAGAAGTTCAATGACGGCCATAAGCTGAATATAGACCTATCGGCAATGCCACGCAGAACGTGAGCCTGAGAAGGGGTCGTTTCCGGCTGGGGCGTGCAGGCCCTCGTGCCGCTTGGGCTGTATCCGAAAGAAGTACACCTCAACCCGGCGTCAGGCCGCTCACCAGCCCCCTGTCAGACTAGGACGGTTTTCTGTATATTCTGACGGATCGCCGTCAACTTCTATGACCTCAACCTGACAAAATTCACGCTAGCGTACGATTTTTTCCGTTTTCTCTATTCGCCCCAAGTAGTCGCCATCCGCCAGTTGTGGGAGCAGATGGCTAACCGCGCCTTGGAGAACGCTGGTTCAGATGCCCGAATCGATTCACGCAGTCTCAAGGCGCAGGGCCTAGATCGCGAGGCGACCATGCATCTGGGGCCGGTGGCCAGCGACATGGAACGCCGCGGAAAGGCCTCTGATCGGGGCGATGGCAACCGGCAAGTTGCTGTGAACAACGCGATGCTCGAGCAGATTTAATGAAGGCCCGTGGATTTCTGAAGCTGTGACAACTGACGTAGCGAAGGCGAAATGACGCGCGCTAGCCATTTGTCATCCAAAGGCGGAATGGCACCCAATTGTTCTGCGATGTACACACATTGCAGCAACGTTTGCTCCAGTAGCAGATAGGGCGCACCGGTTTCGTCTTCCGACATTTCCAAGAAAGACGGTGACGTCGTCGCCTTTGTGGCCTTCTTGGCATGTTCTGCGGCAAATTTCATATCCAAACGCTCTAGCCTCGACTCACTAGAGACCGTCACAACGGGTTTACCCCATTGCTTGTTAAGCTCGGCTTTGCTCCACCAGGTGGAACCTAACGGTGCCACCAGTTTCGCTTCCTCTAAACTCCATAGCGCGTCTAACATCTGCTCCAGACTGAGCATAACCATGCGCTCACCATTGACCTCCAATTCGAAGGCCAGCCGCTCTGGCGTATTGTCATCCTCATCGAATCGAACTCTGGTCGGCCAAGCTATCAATTTCAAGTCATCAGAAAGCTGCAATGTCCTCTCCTGTGATCATGGAAAAAAAGGGGCCGAAGAGCAATGGAATAGCCAACCAACTTAAGTAGCATCGAAGCATGAATACCAAAATTTCCTACCTGATGACCCACCGCACTTCCCTGGAACGCTGGAGTGAGCACTACGCTAGTCCAGTTTGGGGATATTCTTGCCGTGCGTGGACGACGTTCACCACTTCTATGCGCGTTGAGGTGACGCGATAAAACACCAGATAGTTAGGATGGGCCACGATCTCGCGCATTCCTGGAACGCGGTCACTTATCGCATACAGATAAGGATGTTCTGAAAGGGGCAGAACGATGCTACGTAAGCGCTGCCACAACCTTTCGGCAGCAGCTATATCACGTAAACCTATGTATTCGATTATTGCCGCCAAATCGTTGTCCGCTGATTCTAGCCAGAAAATGGGTAGCATCAGGACGCTCGGCGATGGCGCAATCGTGCCAACCGCTCTGCCATCCTTCGCTCGACTTCATCATGCGGGATAGCAGGGCGCGAGTCGGCCAGACTTGCCTCCACCTTCGCGCGTAGCCAGGCGGTGTAATTGGCCTCTAGCTCTTCAGTTTCAAACTCCGAAACGATAGGCGAACGATCAATCATAAGGATTTTCTCCATTTATCTCTGAGTGAGTTTACACCCGAGCGACTGACGAAGGAATTTTCGGCGGTTCCGGCGTGCAACCCCTTCTATGAGACGCCGCCCTTGTTGATCGCGTCGTTCAGCACTTTAGCCGAGAAGAACTTGACGACGTTCTGGGCAGCGATTTCGATGGCGGCACCAGTCGAAGGGTTGCGGCCAGTACGTGCTGGACGCTCTGCCACTTTCAGTTTGCCGATGCCCGGTAGAGTGATTTCTGCACCGCTAGCCAGTTGGTAGGCAACGATCTGTCCCAATTGCTCAAGAGCCTTACCCGCGGTGGTTTTTGGCGCATCAATAGCTTCTGCAATACCGGCAACCAATTGGTCTTTCGTCAGAGCCATGGTGGTGTTCCTTCCCTATCAAATTCATTTGGATTGCAGAGTAAGGGGTCAGCTTGGGGCAGGCAAGAGTCCCGCTCTCCAATAGCAGCCCCCATCTACCACGAAATGTAGAGACACGAACCAGAATTCATACGCGCACTCCCCATCATGAACCATCCTCATGTTCTGTTTTTAAGGGCTCTCCGGCTTGCGGCCCCTGCGGGACCGCAGGTATCTGATGTACACCATATTGCACACCCGAGGCGCGGCCATCAGTAGGCTGACCACCCGGGGCCTGGACGGGTGGGGTAGCGGGTGAACGTTCTTGCTTAGGTTGCATGGGCACAGCCTTACGGCTGGCCCTGAGAACACTCACAGTGGCCGGTTGAGCAACTTCAGTGAGGATGTGCGTGTAGCTGGCCACCGTTCTCACAGAAACGCCGGCAAGTGTTGCAATGGCAGTACGTGCCAGCGCCTTGCCCTGGTCTTGAAGCTGTCGGCACGCAGCGCGTATCTTCGATTCGGTGGCTTTGTGCCGCAGTTCATGGGTGCGCCTGGCCGCCAGGCTCTGCCGCTCGGTGAGTGACAAGCTGCTATCGAGCTGCATTGCGCCTCGATGGCAACGACGATCACCGGTGTACCGATCCCACGTCCAGCGACCTACGGATTTGACCGTGGCGCGTATCGACGACAGCGGCAGGTTTTCCGAAAACCCCTGTTTTAGAAAGCAATTGTGGTTGTAGGCATACGCATCGAGCGAGCGCATGAACGACTCAAACGAACCCAGCTCGCGCTCGCGATTGACGATGCTGTACGCAAAATAACGCAACTGCTCGAACAGGATGCAGTGCCGCGAATGGCTGACCTGGTCCAGCTTGGGGCCGGTGGCCCACGGTTTGACGGTCAACTCCACCGCGCTCGCCAGTTCGCCCAGTTCGTACACGTGGTTGTGAAATTCGGTCGTCTCCCACCAGGGGTGACCGGGTGTTTTGGCGACAGGGCCACCGTGATAGTCCACGTCCGCGTCGAGGCGAGCGGCAAACGCGGCATAGATCGCCTTCATGTACTGAATCGGCTTGGCCCGTGCGTTCTCGGTGGTGCACACGGACGGGACAGCATAGAACAACTGGGAATGGCCGCTTTTTCGGTTACGCACCATCAGATTCGGCGCGGGCAACCCGGCATCGTCCCAGGCCAAGGCGTTGGCATGGTCCAGGTCGAACACCAGCCAGGACACCATGCCGGGGCGATTGACCTGCATATAGGGGTAACGCAGCGCGTATTCACGAGGACGAACGCGGGTCGCGGTTTTGTCGTCACTGCACCGCGCCATGTACGGCGCTTCCAGCAATAACCGGTTGAGCGCAGTGCCGTCTTCGAAGAAACGGGCAGGCGGCAGGTGGGTGCTGCTGGCCAGCGGATCGGCGTTGGCCGTGGGTGAGGTCGCGCGGGCAAGACTGATAGCGTTGTCGTGGCTCATGCTTCACCGCCTTGGCCAACTGGTTGGCCAACGCGGTGAAAAGGTGTGACGCAAGGGATCAACTGGGGGGCCAAGGTGCGGTCATCGAGGTCGCACAGCAGCTGAAGAATCTTTTCCATAAGTCCACCGTTCAGCGGTGAACTGAAGGCTTCACTTTTGACGACTTGCACAAAGCCGCAGTGAACGCCATAATCAGCTCACGTTATGTGTGTTGAACAGGTGATCCGCGTATCAAACGGCCTGTTCAAGATTTTCCAAAAAGCCCCGCCGGCAAGCGGGGCTTTTTGGTTTCTGCGATTAGTGAATCTACATCGTCGCTTTCCTGCAAATAAAACTGTGCCGGATAGTAGCATGGGACCTCCGCTTTTCGCCCTACAAAATCCGCTGCTTTCAAAGAGCTAGGCCACTCATCAGCACGGGGTGGGGCGCAGCTGGCCCAGGACGCGCAGGATTTCATTTTCAAAGGCCACTTTTGATTCGAGGTCGCCCAGCTTTGTATGGCGTTCTGCAACGCACCTCAGCAAGCCTGGCAGGTGACCGTACTGGGGCGGCTCATTGCCGTTCGTGACCAGGTAGCTTTTGTGGTATTGCGCGGCGATATAGCCCTGCGTCTCCAATGAGCGCAGCGCTTCGCGCACCGGCATACGGCTGACCTGGAAAGCATCGGCGATGGCTTGATGCGTTAGGCGCTCACCCGATTCAAGCCGTCCATCAATGATGGCTTCGCGCAGCGCCGCTTCGATTGTCTCGCGGGGCAGCGCTACAGGCTGTGCAATGCCGAGGGCTATGGTTTCAAGGACGTGCTGCGCGTGCAGTTTTTGCGCTCTGCAGTTACTCATTTACTTCTCCTTTTTACGCATGCGAACACAACCCTGCGCCGGCGCATCGGTATCGGCGCGGCACAGGGTTGCGGTCTATTAATCCCAGTCGAACGGCGCCGGCGAATAAGATCCATCGTCGAAATAGGGCGGTGACTGGTCGTGGCTTTGTGGAACAGGCGTTGTGGCTCTAGGTGCAGTCGCCTTGCCCTTCACTTTCGGCGCTCTGGCCGGATCGATGTGCTGCGCCTGGTAGGCCTGCAACCGCTTGCTGCCGACGGTCAGATCCAGCGCCGTGGACGATTGCGCCACGTAGCCGCTTCCGCGCTTGGGCACATGCTCCAGCGCTGTGTGCCATAACAAGGTGCTGCGCACTGCCGCTCCAGGACGGCGACGCCAGATCAGCCGCCACTCTTCTCCCAGCTCGTTCAATACGACCAACGTCGGATCTGTCAGCACCAGGTTTTCAAGGTCTGAACGACCAGGCTTCATTGCCAGGTGGTACAGGATCTGCTGCACGCGGTCCGCGCGCGGATAGCTGCGCCGAATGTGAGCAGGCGCACCGGCCAACAAGGTGTCCAGCGCTGGCGGGGCCACCTCGATGAAGCGGTTAATGCGGATCGCTTCCTTGGACAGCTTGTCAGCGTCGTGAATGTACAAGGAGCTGCCGCGAATCACTTGTCCGTTGAACAGCGTGATGTTTTCCCCCTCCTTGAGCTGCTGCACTTCCTCGACGCTGACTTTCTTCTCATCTTTCAGGCTCAGTGTGTCTGCTTCCTCCCAACTGGCCCCCATTATTCCGGCCTGACGCACCATACCGCTCATCACTGGCAAGTACTCGGTACCGGCCATCAACTGCAGTATTTCGAGAGTGTCCTTGGGGTCCATGATCTTGCCGGTGATTCGGACCCCCATGTTCCCGATCAGCGTCCACACCTTGTCGCCGGCCGCCGACTTGAGGCGCTGCGCCTCTTGGCTGGCCAGGAGCAGGCAAAACCCCAGGGAACGTACCTGCGTGGCCAGCTCGCCCAGCTTTTCGGTGTAGTAGGCCCCGACCTCGTCGCAGATCCACAAGAACGGAAAGCGGTCCTTGTACTTGCGGATCACCAGGATGTCTTCGGGTTTGCCCTCCAGTTTCTCCCCCAGATCCTGGCTCAGGATCATGGCCAATTGCGACACGTACAGACGCCCAAGGGTCGCGGCCTCGGTCGAGGAGATTTCCAGCGCAGGAATCAGGACCACCAGGATGCGATCGTTATGCACCACGTCCTTGAGGTCTATGTCGCCGGCGTCACGAGCAAACACATGGCCGTAGGTGTCATTGAACAAGGCCAGCATGCGGGTGAATTGCTGGATCAGAAAACCATGCTGATCCAACGCGGTGGTCGCCCATTCCTCCGGCGAATCCACCTTGGCCAGGTCAAAACCGGACAATGTGCCCAGGTAGTTTTTCAGGGGTAACTGGGCGTCTTCATGCCATTGCTGTTCCACCGACTGGATGTAGAGCTTGGCAATGGCCCGCAACGGCAAATGTGCCTGGATCGTGCGCTGGGACATGACCGTGCCTTCACGCCGGCACTTGTACACCAGGGAGAACACCAACGCCTGAATCATGGCCCGGGCTTTCTCTTGCCAGCCGGCATCGTTGCCCGCAGGAGGCAACATCGAATCCATCAGGTTGATGATGTAGGTTTCCTGAGCAATACCAAACGCGTTGACGGTATTGGTCTGCCCTCTACTTTTGTTGTCCTCCAGCAGTTCCTGCGCCCTGGAGCGGCCCCCGGTGATGAAGTTCATCATCCGAACGTCGTCTTCACGGCCAAAGCGCCGGGCCAGGGACACGATCGCGGCGGCCACATCATTTTGGGCCTTGCCGTCCGAATAGATCAGGCCCTTTCCATAGCCCAGCTGGCCCAACACGTACCCCAGCAGTGCTTCGGTTTTGCCGGCACCGGTTGTACCGAACATCAGAATATGGCGGGTCATGTCATCCAGCGACAGCCACAGTTCACGCCCGGCGTCCCGACCGCGCAGGTACCCCATGTACAGGATGCCCGCTGCCTTGAGCATCACCGTGCGCATGGCCGTGACCGGCAAGAAACCCAGCAACTTGCCCGTCACCTGGCGTTGCGTCGAAGGGTCGAGGCAGTCCATGTCTGAAGGCATGCGCATGGGCATCTGCCAGGGTTCGAGCAGCATGACAGGTGACCAAACCAGCAAGGCCGGCAGACTGAGCCACAGGCTGACCGGGTACAGGACGCCTCCCACCACAGACCCGGCAAGGCCCAGCGTCAGACTACCGGGGCCCATCAACCACTCAGCCAGTGCCGAGTGGTAAACCCGCCGATTTAGGCGCGTGCGCTCGACGGCGTAGTCATTGGGGCGCATTCGACACCTCCTGAACCTGGCGGGCAGGTTGCTCATCGAGGAAGGCTTTAAGCCTGATCGGATCACGCAACAGCGTCTGCGGCACATAGCGCCCATCGTCGCTGATCACCCAAGGTGTGCCCGGTATGCGATACGCCTGATAGGCCGTCTGGTTGATCCCCAAGGCCTTTTCTGCCACATCGCACGTGCCTGCTGGTTGCGCCGCTTTCACTTCCACCCCTTCCGACGCAGGCTTTAACTGGGGTTTCCCAAGGTTCACACCCTCAGGGGCTGCATCAAACAGGCGATCCCACGCGGTTTTGCGCTGCTCAGGCGACAGGCACAGCACGGGCGTAATGGCGGCGATCGACTTTTCCTTACCAATCACCGGCACAGGAAACACCACCACATTGAAGGCGTCGGAGAGCGTGTTGAGGGACGACTCCAGACGCTGGCAGTTCGGGCAGCCAGGATCCACCGGCACAGGAAACACCACCACATTGAAGGCGTCGGAGAGCGTGTTGAGGGACGACTCCAGACGCTGGCAGTTCGGGCAGCCAGGATCCGAAAAGACATACAGCGTGCGCGCGTGACCGCTGGAATAGTCAACGGTGAACAGCTTGCGCTCGGCAGCGTTGTGCAGCTTTTGAGGGAGTGTGGCCCGAACCTCCCTGGGCAATGTCCAGCCATCGTCGGGTGCCACGTCTGCAGCGGACTGGCGTGGCTCAGACGCGATCGGCGCCGGCGCGCTGCGCTTGGCCAGGTCCGGCTTGGGGGCGCTCGGGACTGAGGGCGTGATGACCTGCGCCGCCGGCATTACAACAGGCCATTCAAGCGCTCGGCCAAGCCATGGGGCACCGAGGCAAAGCACAACCAACAGCACGAACAAGCCCATCAGACGCCGCCGGGTCTTGCGTCGTCCATGACGCAGCAAAGCCCGCGACAGTGCGGTCAGTAGCTCATGGGTTTCGTCACTGTCATGGGTTTCAAGAGAGAATTCAAAACCCTGAACATCGCGGCAGACCACACCGTCATTGCTCAGATAAAACGAGTGCTGATGGCGAAGGTCCAGGGTGCAAATCGTGCGTGTCACGATGCCTGCTTCCTGATCTGCCTGATAGACAACCAGCTGATCGCCTTGGATGTCCACCGAAAACGGGGCGCGCAAAGATGCCGAGGCCATGGGTTTTCCTCTGATAGAAGATGAATTCAATTGAATGGAACAGTGCCAGAAAGGGGATATGAAGGGCGCGGCGAGACGTAGCGCTTCAGGCTGGCTCAGTTAACTCAGTAGGCTGCACGGCATACACCGCCGTCATGACAGGAAGGTCAGAGGCCTCCCGGCGTTTAGGCGTGATGACATGTCGCGCAAATACCAGACCGATGCTTTCCAACTCGGCCTGCAAGCCATCGATGGCCTGGGTCACCATCAACCCAGGACGTGGCAGCCCCAGCTTGCTGGCATGGACTTCTGCCCGCGCCTGAGCCTGAACACCAGCGCCTTCCACAAACACCTTGGCCGTGTCGGCACTGTGCAGCGCATACCACAAAGTACGGTTAACCCCCTTGAGCCAGCGAAAGCGCGCCGGCGCCAAGCGCAGATCGCGGCCATACAAGGCCACCAGCGCGGTGCGCATCGATCTATGGCTTTGCAGCCACTCACTGACGCCCGGTGCTTTTGCAACGCGATCAAACCCCGCGTCGGCCAAGCCGTACAGCGGCGTCAACGAGAAGGTCTTGCGCCGCAACAACCCCTTGATCATGCAGGAACGGTTCAGGTCATCGAGCAACCGGGTCGCCGCCTTGCGGTCATTGAGGAATACCTGCAGACCGAATACGGCCAGCAAGGCCCGTTCATAGGGCGTCAAGTCCAGAAGTCCATTATGGACATCTCCGACTTGCTCCTCGAACACCGCACGAGCAGCCTCTCGATCCAGCACTTTGCGCTGCACCAGGTTGTAACGTTCAGCAAACTCCTCGGGCTTTAGCGCCCAGGCATTGCTGGGAGAGGTATCGTTCATCAGGCCATCGGGACCGGACGCGGCCAACACCGGGATGACCGAGGGTGCGAAACGACTGACTAGGCCCGGCAACGTGTGAATGTTCACCAGACGTTTGCTGCGAAACGGCAGTACCGGATGCTGCGCCAGCCCCCAACTGCTCACAATCACCAGCGGTATAAGGAACAGCAGCAGAATCCCACTGGTGGCGTTCATTACCTCAAGCCACTCATCCAGCGTCACGGCCTTGGCGTGATTGGCCACGTCGGCCAGCAGGTTGATCTTGCCACCGGCCCAGGCATGGATGAAGGGAAAATCCACCATTTTCCATAACCAATAAAGCGTCCAGGTGGTCCAGTACACGAAGATATCGAAGAACATCCAGCACAACAGGACGGCTGCACAAAGCGCCAATAACATCTGCGCTTGCTCGCCCTCCCATGCACCTTGGGATTGTCGATTTTGCATTGCGATGCCCCACAAATAGTCGCACCGCCCGAATTGGGCGGTGTGAGAGAAAGGTAAAGCGCGTCGGGAACAGCTGCGGAGGGGTTATGGCTTCACGCCAGGCGTGGGATCTGCACGTTCAGATCACGTTCAAGCGCTTCGAGCCGGTCATGCACATAGCGGTTGAACGGTTGCGGGGTGCTGTACTGCTTCTGCTTGTGTTCCATAGCCCCTAGGGTGTCATACCAAAGCTGCGCCAAGGGTGTGCCGATTTCGATCCGTGGAAGATCCGGGTGTTTGGTATAGAGGCGTAATATGCCCTTGCCTTCCACCTCGCGGTTGGTCCAGTCGTCCATGGTCAAAGCCACCACATCTAACTGCCCCTTACGAATGCGGTGCACGTACAGAATGGTACCGTTCTTCGTATCGATGCCCAGGTACTTGCCGTCACCCTCGTGATAAATCTCATGGGTAGGGTCTGGGTTGAAGAACTGCGGCGATTTTATGGCTCGTGTGACTCGCTTGAGCAGACGGCGGCGACTCAGTACGCCATAGATGAATATCCCCACGGGAATCAATATCGCGGCCCAGATAATAAGTGTACCCAAGACATCACCTGGGACTCGGCCCCGGGAGTGTTCAGATGTCACACTGAAAAACATGACTATCCCAATTAATAGTAAGAATGGAAAAGCCAAAAGCATGTAGGCAAGCTTGATCAGCCAGATCAATGTTTCTTTACCAGTTTTAAGACGTTGAGCCATGAGTTCACACTCCAAGAAGCACATTCGTAATATTGGACGCAAAGAGCCTTACTGAATTCCATCCCCCCCGTTACCGTCAGGTTTCTTCGGTTGCATTTTGACCCCAGGAACACGCTGAGCGCCACCACCAGCCGCACCAAACATGCCTTTCATGTTATCGACCATGCCGCCCATCAGGTTGGCCCCTTCTCGACCTCCTAGAAAAGAGATCACGTAGTCCGCCAGGGACGCCTGCAGGCCGAAGAGTCGAGTCACACCAAAGGTCGCAATGCGGGCATAGATCATCAGCCACCCGATCATCTTGAACAATCCCACGATCGAGTCCGCGTTGGCATTGGCCAGCGCCGAGGCAAATAACAGATTCAGGATAGTTCCCCCACCGATTACGGCCACCGACGCAAAAAAGAACCCCAGTACCATCAATGAGGGCCGCAGCATCATGTCGATCAGAAAGATATAACCGTAGGTACTGCGACTCCCCTTGTCCTCTTCGGCCCCCAGGTGCGTGGCAGCCCACATTGAGCCCGCCGCACAGCCCACCAGCACACTGACGACCCAGTTGAATATACCCACCATCCAGAACAGAAAGGGTACAGCAGGCAGAAATACGGCCAGCGAAAAACCGATGGCCAGCAGGGCGAACATGACGAAATAGAACATCGGGGCCAGCGCACCCAGCACATCTTTCACCACCGCTCCTACATCCACCGCAAATATCTTGGCCCCCCAGCCCAATGGCGAGTTGCTGGCCGACGAGGCCGCTGCCCAAGTTCCGGCATACCCCGCCATCAAGGTTTCAACAGTCCCCAGCGTGTAATCACCAATGGTCTGCATCTTGATGAGTGGGTTCACTTGGTTAGAAAAACTGGAGCTGTTCCCTGTCGTCGAAGTTGCTATTAAGTTGGTGATCGTCTGCATAGGATTTTTGAAAAAACTCACAAACACCGAATTCGGGTCTTTCGCCGTCGCTGCCGCCCCATCATCCTTGGCCGTCTGCGTCCCCAGCGGCGCGGTGTAGGTACTGTTCTGCACCTGCGATTTGTAGGCTGCGAACACCTGGTTATACAAGTCGCCGGTGCCGTGCTCGCCCAGATTACTCATCCCCATGACAACCGGGGTCGAGCTGGCCACGTCGTTGGTCTTGTTATTAGCTGTGGCGAAGGTGTGATACCAACTGCCTAGGGCCACCCAACCACTGCTTTTGATCTGGCTCGACAACTGGCTTTGCAGTGTGTCCTTGAAATCTATCTTGTTGAGGGCCAGGTTCACCGTGTTTTCATAGGCGGCGGCTGCGTTCTGGATCTGCGTCTCGGCGTCCTGGAAGCTCCCCGTATCCTGGTCGCGCTTGCTCAGGTAGGTGTCTACGAACGCCTGTGCCGCTTGATCCAGGGTGCTTTGCATGGTGTCTAGCGCTTGGTGCTGCGCCGTGATCACCCCACTCGTGTCCACGTCACTGTCAAACAGCAGGTTCCAGGTTCCGGTGCGGCCCGTATTGGGTGTTTTGGCAGAACCACACACCGCGCTGCCGTTGCCAGTGTCGTATTGGCCGTTGCCCCCCTTGGTGGTAATCAACGGGGTATTGGCCACACCATCCGCATACAGCGACTCCAGCTCACGGTTGATCGCGTACTTGCACAAGTTCATTTCAAAGATGCCCCGTGCCGCGCTTCGGGTTGAAGGAGCCGTGGGTTGCGTCACCATCGAGTAGCCGCTGTCCATCATGTCCACAGCTTTATCAGTCAGCAGATTGGCACTGCCAACCCCCATGGTGGAGCAGGCCCATACCATGACGAGCTGGGCCAGTGACCAACCTGATTGGGTGGGCAAGATCATGATGAAACCGGCAAACGTCATGATCGGGTACAGCGCAGATCGACCGCCTGCGAAAAACTGTCCCTGATGCCCAGCCTTCACGATGGTTTTCAGGGTGATGGTCAGAAACCAGAACAGGGCCATCACGGCCAGCACGCCATTGATAATGGCGAACAGTGAGCCAATCAAGGTTGGCTGTGAGGGTGCAAATGGATCGACTGCTACTTGGCCCATGATCATTACCATCGCCTGGCGCGAGAGGTCATTGGGCTTTTGGGAGGCTGCCGCGATCGTCTGGTAATCCACGTTATCGGCCAATACCGGTACGGAGAAGGCCAGCAGAAGACCCATCCACCAGAAGCGTTTAATGAGGTTCATGGCATCTGTCCATATTTAGAGGTCAGTATTACTTGAGGTGGCCGCGAGTAAGCACCAGCCGGCACCACCGGGTCTCGGCCAGAAAGTCTTTGAAGGTCCCTCGTTCCGCTACGCTGACGCGCCTTTTCTGCAGTTGCCACAGTCGGTAGGTCGCGATCAGCGTTTTAACGAAGCCCAAACTGGCGATTGCCCCGAGGACCAGGAGCGTTACCGTCGCTCGAAGAAAGGTGCTCAATGGCAGGCTGAAGTTGGCCAACAGCAGCATGGCCAGCAGCAGAACACTCAGGCTGGTGCTGACCATCAGCAAACACCACCATCCCGTCCGGATGCGGTTGTAGACGGTCAGCAGCTGTTCGATGGTCCTTCCCGAACGAGCGACAGCCACACTCCAACTGACACCGACTGCATCTGCCTCAGTCGTTGCTGACGCCGGGGTCAGCAACGTCTTCAGTAGCTTCAGCTTTTGCGCCGTCGGTTTTATGCCCCGGCGATAGATCACCGCCAGGTCAGAGAACGGGTTGAGGATCGACAGCCCCACATGGCCGGCGCGCCGTAACGGTGTGCCCGAATGCTTGTCGTCCGGCGGCGATTGTTCGTCCTCGTGCTTTGTTGTGTCAGGTTCAGTTTTCATGTGCGGTGACCCCCGAACTCATTTTTGCTCCCAGTTCCTGAAGCTGCGGAACGTATTTGGCGTCTGCCGCCAGGGCCAGTTGCTGGCCGGCAATTATGTTGGCCTGGCGTTGGTCGTTTTTGAGTCCCAACTGCAGCCAGTTGCCCAGGCTCTGCACGCGCACCAATTCACGTATCAGGTTGTCTCCGCTCAGGGCCTGAAGGTCGGTTTCATAGGCGGTATTGGCATAGCGCCTGCCCACCTCGAAAGCCTCGAACTCGCGCTCGCTCATCACCCCGGTGCGTTGTGCTTGCTGGCTGCCCGTTGAAGCGAAGTACTCCGCCGCTGACGGATTCTGTAGCGCCTCTTGCAATGCCTCCTGTGTGGCCGGATTGGCCTGACTGGCGGCGATAATGTCCAGCTGCGGTTGAGTCGCGGCGCTCTGAATCGCCTTGTACTGGGTCATCAGCCCCTGATACTCACGTCCCATGGCCGACTGGATATCGCCCTTGCCCGGTGCCCGCCCCCCGTCATGGCGTGCAGAGTTCTTCATGTACGCCATGCCCGCATCGACTTGATCCTGATTGAACGTCAAGTCGGGGGCCTTGCCCACGGCTCCCGCCCCGTCGATCAACGAGCGCATTTCGATGTCGCCCCCAGGCAAGCTGGAGACCTGCGGACACAGATCAGTACCGCCGTACTGGGCCGATTCGCTTTGTGTGCAGTACTGCGCGTGCATGGCGGCACTGCGATAGCCACCCTGACGCGAGGCCACGGGCTCGGAAGCGATGGTCTTCTGCACCACAGCATTGCCGACGCCTGCCCCGCTGGCCAGCACCGCCGTTTGCGCACGGCTCACCTTCCCCACCGTGGCCGCGACCCCAGAGGCCGACTCGCTGCAGATGCTGTCAGCGACCGAGTACTGTTCTCGGGCACGCTCCAGGCGCTCGGTCTGACGGCCAAAAATATCGGCCTCGCGCTGGGCACGTGCGGCCTCAGAAATAACCGCGACTTGCTTGTCACTGGCCTGCACGATGGCCGTGCCGATTTGTGTCTCAGTGGTCAGGATTTCCGCCAGGGTAGCTTGAAGGCCGCCCATGGCCGGCATCACCTGCGTTTCAATAGGAACACTGCCCGTGACGGCCACCGGCTGGACGTACGCCAGGACCTGTTGGGTTTGCAGTACCCCCACGGCTATCGCCGTTAATGCATAGCGCTTTTTCACAATCACTTCCTCAAATGTCGTAGCCGGGACTGACATTTCCTATCAGTTCGCAACGCGCACCAGGTTCTCCGAGACCGTATCCGCCAGCTCGGGGGCAAGGTGTTCGCGCATGAACTGGATGACCTTATCCGTAGCGCCGATCCCAATACCGTGCTTCCGGCCAACGACCAGCAACCGATGGTGCTTTGCCATCCAAGTGGCCAGCTCCGCCAAAGCCTGTAATTGATCCGGGCTCGCTTCACGCAAAGCGTCGTGCAGGGAATCATTTTCGTTATTCATGGAATGTGCTCTCCGTTTATTGGCTATAGGTTGTAGCCGCGCCGTTTGATCAACTCGTTGGCCAGCGTGCGAATCACGTTATTGGAATCCGCTTCACCCGCTTGCTTCTGGCGCAGCGCGATGAGTTTTTCTGCCGTGCCTTGGGGAAAGGCTTTGGCCAGGATGGCGCGAGCCGTGGCACCGCCGACGGCGTCATATAGCAACCTGCGCAGGGCGCTGTCAGTCGGTGAAGAGCCCAAGGCCCATAGCTCCAGGGGGCCCATGGCGTTTTTCAAAATGCGCGCCAGGGTGCCGCCACCCTTGATTCGGAACACGCCCAAAAACGGTACGCCGCTGCCATCCGCTGCTGGACCTGAGCCCAAACGCTGAAAGCGCTGCAGAGTGACCTTGGGCACTTTGATGGTGTCGGTCAGAAGCTTCTCGTCCTTGGGGTCCACCTCCATCATGTACAACGAGTTGGCCGAATTCAGAATGGCGTCGGGAAAGTCGCTCACGTACTGCGAGGACAACACCGTGCGTATGCCGAATTTGCGTTGCTCACGGTCCTGGGTTTCCAGCATGGGAAAGATGAAGGGCACCTGTTTGGCATTGTGCAGCTCGTCGTAGACCTTGGTTTTGACCTCCTGATCCAGCTGCTCCAGGCGGTCGAGATGCATGGGGTGGTAAAGCGTGGGCACCGCCTCCAACAGCTCATCCCGGTATTGCGGTAACACAAAATCGCCCCCAGCCACCTGGCCCGCAAACAGGAACATGATTCCGGTTTTCAGGTGGCCAGCATTGGTGGTGTTATCACCCATGACATTGTTCAGATCGATCGCGATCACTCGCGTGCGTGGACTGATCAAGAACTGCGTACGCCCGGCCAGCATCTTGAATTCTCTACAGGCGTCAGTCATGCATCGGTGCAAGTACTCCAGCAACAGCTCCTGACTGCCATCACGTTGCACCCGACCATAGGCGCTTTCTACGTCTTCATGGTTCAAGAAGGTGGTCATGTCGGCCAGTTCCGGCACCGCTTCGAACTGGGCCAGCTGCGCTTCCTTAACAAAGCCTGCTTCAAACAACAGATCGCGCACCTCATACCAGGTACTGCTATCCCACCACTGGGCCGGATAGCGCTCGATCAACCCGCTTTTATTCAAGGCAGTGTCAACTCCGGGGACGACCCCGCGCGCCCAGCGTCTGGGGCTTTTTTCGGCATTGGCGATATAGGCCATGCTGATGACGCGGTCCAGTATTTGCCGGGTATCGCGTTCGTTTGGCGGATTGCCGGTAGAGGGATCAATACACATGGCCGTGAGCATGCTGATGATCCAGTTACGCTCGGGGGCGATCGGAAACCACGCGCCCAGCTGGATATCGAACAGGTTCCGGCAATGCTTGGGGCTGTTCTGCAGCACAATGCCCACGACCTCGTCCTTACGATCCGGCGGCAGACTGTCGCGCAGCAAGGCGACTTGACCTTGCATCGAGAAACCTTTGTCCACCCCCGCCATGAACGGTAATCGCTGCTGGGCGCTGGACACCGTGACATTGCCCAGCTTGTTCAGCAGCACCGACTTGCCCTGGCCGGAAGAGCCGGTGACCACACTGGTGAGCTTGTTCTGCTTGGGGGTGGCCAGACCGACCGGATAGAGCTTGCCATCGAGCGTAGCGAACAAGGCATTGCCGTCCTCCTCCCAAGCCGAGGCCGGTCGGGTCAGCGGCAGCAGGTTCAGCGCCTCTGAAAGCGGCGGATACAACAGGTTCGGGCCACTGCCTTTGCTGGAAGCCACCAGCGTCGAGGCCCATGCGCGTACAGGGTTGCCGAAGGTTTGCGTCACCTCGCACACCCCCCAGGCCTGAAAGGCCTGGGTCAGCAGCGTCAGATGGCGCGTCACTGCGGCCTGGCTGTCTCCCCAGGTCGATGCCATGATCGTCATGACACACACCGGCTCCTGCTGCTCGACTTTCGTCAACGTTTCGATGGAGTTCCAGATGGGGCGAAGCGGCGGCACAAACGCCATGAAGTCCAACGTGCCTTTTTTCATGCCCAGCGACTTCATGCCTCCAGGCATCAGGTCCATGCGTACGCGCCAAGGCACGCCGCGAGGGACCAGCGCTTTGAGCTTGGCAAAGGTCTGCGGCGTCTGCGGCCCCAGGACTACAGACAAGGTCCCATGCCACATCCCATTGACGCAGAGCTTGTTGCCGTTGGTTTCCATGTCCTGGTTCATCAGCTGAAATTTCAGCTGCGGGGCCAGAAACGGTGTGTGATCGTCGCCGTTACGTACACCGTGCGGGGTGATCGGATCATCAGGGAGCAGCGGGTACCAATGCTCACTGGTACCGAGCCGGTCCACTTGAGAGCGCAGTGCCTGGCCCACTGCATGGGCATCGAGCAGTTCCAGCAGCACACCCTGGCCGTCATCTTTAAAGGCAGCTTCCACAGCGCTCATGAAGGCGTCGTGGCGAATTTTCAGGCCGGCCATTTCAGCTAGGGCCGGATTTTGTCCATACCGTGCATCCGGGCTTTGCCCGATCAATTGCTTGATACGGCGATTCTCGTCGATCAGTTCATGCGCAGAGAGCGCCTTGCGTCCGGTGTAACACACCAGGTAGCAGCGTTCGCGAGAGACCCAAGGGGCCAGCTTTTCAACGTTTTCGTCCAGGATCGGCGTCAACTCGATGCCGGTCCGTTTGACAGAAGCGTACTGAGGGGCCAGCAGGCGTTCGACGTCCTCGCGGCCTCGATCAGGGTCATCATCGAACACCAGGCTGATTTTGTGTCCATGTCGGCGATAGTGGGCTGTCAGCGCATGCATCATGCGCTCCAAGCGGCCGGCCCAGGAATAAGGGGCCTCCAGGGGTGCCGCTTCGTCGGTGTCACAAAAACTGCCGGCAACGGCATACACCGAGCAGTAATCGCCATCGTCGTTGACCAGTACATACGGGGCATTGAGGGCTGGGTGGCGAGTGCGATCGTCGTCCGTCAGACGCAGTACCGTGTTCAAGTCGCAATAGTCGGGCAGATCGCGTGATACGGCAAACCGGGAGGTTTCTGTGATCAGGTCTTCAACCCAACGGATCAAGCTCGGCATAAAAGTCACTCCGTTTATAGGTGTCCCAGCTGCGGGAGGAAAGTGCCCCCGCGACCGTTTTGCCGGTGGGCAGTAATAGCGACAGATCCTCGAACATGTCCGCCGGCAGGATCAGGGCACAGCCTTCCAGGCGGTTTCGAAGGGTCGAGCGCTTGTGAGGAGGAAGACGCTGAAAGGCCATGGCGAATTCGCCGGCACGTGTCGTGCCCCAGGCTTGTTCCACCTCACGGCCATGTCGAGCCAGCCAGAGCAAAACCCTTTTTCCTTGGGCACGCTGCGTGCGGGTACCGCCGAGAATGGCAATCAGCGCACGGCGCTGCAGGTGATGCACATCCGTCATGGCCATACCGGGCAGGTAGGCCAGCACGCCGTGAGCCGCCGTAGGGCTGTCCAAGTGCCCGGCCAGGTAGCACAGGGTGCAAACCGCATGGGAGGCGGTAAACCCTGATCGAGCCCCCTGCCACAGCTTTTGGGTCCACAGTCCGCAGCAAGCGCATTGCTCGCCAGGCATAGCCGTCGGTACCGGCGTTTCAGGATCACCGCTGACATCGAGCATCAGGGGGATATGCGATAGATCAACATCCATAGCTTCGCCTTCTGCAAGCTTCAGAATTGGGTTTCGGAGGGAGGCCCTGCGATGACCGAAGTCACCGCAGGAGGGTTGGCTTAGCCCACATCCACGGGCGCCAAGCCGACCTGCGCTTGTGAGCGCTTGATGATTTCAGGCACAACCACCAGGCATACCCCGAACAGGATGGACGCGACGATCGCGCCGATTTTGATCTGCGGGTTGTCTTTCTTGTTCTTGGCCGCGACCAGCCCACCGATCACGAAGATCACACCGACAAACTGAGCAATGGTCAGTGCAGATTTCTTAAGCGACGTGGCGCCTACCGCTGCCGAATCACCCATCCCGGCAATGTCGGCACCGGCAGCACCGGCAAAAGCCAGCACTGGGTTGGCAGCCATGGCTGCCGTCAGGCACTTCAATACGCGTTGACGCAGACCGTCTTTGAAAACAGAAAGGCGAACAGCAGCGCACAGCATTACGTCTTTGGACATAACCAACTCCTAGGGATTAATCAGTAGGGTGTAACTATCGAAGGTGCGCCGAGGCGCTTTGACATCCCGATCTGCTTACAGCAGGCCGAGGGTTTTTTGCAGGGCGCTAAGCAGGTATGGATTGCATACGCAGAAAACGCCCAGGACAAATTTGAGGGTACCGCTTGAAACGTCCTGACTGGCCGATAGGCCCGTATGCCCGTCCTTGAACGAGCGTTTCCAGGACAACATGCCTTGCAGCGCGAACCAGACGCCCAGCATGCGCACCAGACTTAACACGGCATTGGCCGCATCGGCTGCGACACCAAAGGTGCCCACGTCCACGTAGCTGATGGCATCGAAGGTCGCGCCCTGCCAACCAAACTGGCGGGCGGCAGCACCGATCATTTGATCGAGGCCGGCCAGGCCACCACAGAGCAACAACACGGCGATGACCTTGCCGCCTGAACCGCCCCGGGTTTCTCGGAGACCCTTTTGTTTGAGTCATGCCACCTGGGCAGACTCGG
>NZ_LKBW01000324.1 GCF_002699855.1 Pseudomonas amygdali
GGGGAATCGAGGGCAACTCCCTCGCTGTTGCATTGGCGGACTTCTTTTTGGTCGGCATACATGCACCTCTAGCTACATGTTATGCCCGAACACAAAATTTCTGACAGTCTCGACGCAGGAAATTCATGGGGCTTACCTGTTGCTGAATGAGGTGCGACATCCGTGCCTGAGAGTGACCAAATAGTCGTGATGTCATAATGACTTCACTCCATTTGGATCGTTCCAACGCACTCCCCACTTTTTTGATAGATAGCGCTTGTGCGACTACTTCCGTCTATCAATACAGGTCTGCCTGCGCGACACCCTGGCTGTCAGTGCAGCCTTGACGCTTGCGCAACACCTTCCGGCACGCCAGGGTTTTCAAGACGCTGCTCGGCGAACGCCCTGGCATCCCGGGTCATACGGTCGAGATGACGGTCACGCTGCTTCTCTGCATCGACCATCGCTCTCTTGCCGTGCTGTTTGAGCAGGTACGCATGAATCTGACGCACTTCCACCGAGCTGTAGATCGGAGCGATGTCCATGACCGCAAGCAGGCCATCCGTTCCGTGATCCAACGTGTTCATGATGACCTGCGGCCCGCGTGCGCCCAGGACCTGGAAGCCCAGCGCTTCGAAATACGCCACTTTGCCCACCACGCAATACAGCTCTGCGTGAGGGTAGCGACCGACCATTTTACTCAGCATCGAGCGTGCAATGCCTTGGCGACGATGGCTTTCGCGCACCGCCATATAGGCCACGGCACAAGCCTGTGGATCATCTTGCACAGGCAGGTACAGTAAAAACCCCAATACGGTTTCCGGGTCCTCATCGTCCAGCGCGACGATCAGTTCGACCGCCAGGTTTTGCGAGCCGTCCATGGCGTTCAGGTAGAGATGCACCTCATACCCCACGCCATACTGATACAGGTTGTACAGCGGATTGCTCGGCGCAATGGCTACCATGCTGATGTCGGTCACGTAGTCCACGACCATCTGCTGGATCTGGCTACGGATGAACTCCGGTGGCGGGGTTTGTAGCAACATGATGGTGGGCATGAGACGAGCGGCTCCATTAAACGCGGCGTGGCTGCACAAGGTGTGGCCACATGATAGCGCGTCAACGCTTTCAAAACCGATAATGTCACTTTGCCGCAGGATAACTTAGTTGTAACTTATACGACGACCGCAGAAGACAATATCAAAAAGCCAGCAATCTTGAATGTCACATTATTTAGTTGCACGATCGTTCCACACCGGGACGCCAGCACTTTATTATTGACGAGCTTTCAAAATGATAATGATTGCTATTAACCTTGAACAGCGTGATTAAACGTGCCTTTTATTAACACCAACATTTAATAAAAAATCCTTTAATTTCATGACTATAAATAACTAAAACCATGATTTTTCATACGTTCACCTGCAGCCCGCCTTCCTCATAGCCAAGGAAATTATTCAACTAATTGTGAAAGTTTTTACTCGGTTCCTCTCCCCTCTCAGTATTTATCTTAATCACCCCGATATATTTTTATAATCACCCCCCTGCCCCCACGCGCCTAAGATATACCGGCCTACTAAAAATATGAGGGATTCAAAATGCCGTTATTAAACTGGTCCAGACATATGGTGTGTCTGACTGCAGTCGGTCTCGTTACTGTTCCGACCGCCTATGCAGCAGACACCCTGACTCGCGACAATGGTGCCGTCGTCGGCGACAATCAGAACTCTCAGACTGCAGGCGCCCAAGGGCCTGTCCTGCTGCAAGATGTGCAGCTGTTGCAAAAGCTGCAGCGCTTTGATCGCGAGCGTATTCCGGAGCGCGTGGTCCACGCTCGCGGCACGGGTGTCAAAGGTGAGTTCACCGCATCGGCCGATATCAGCGATCTGAGCAAGGCCACGGTGTTCAAATCGGGCGAAAAAACCCCGGTCTTCGTGCGCTTTTCCTCCGTTGTCCATGGCAACCACTCGCCTGAAACCCTGCGCGACCCACACGGCTTCGCCACCAAGTTCTACACGGCAGACGGTAACTGGGACCTGGTAGGCAACAACTTTCCAACCTTCTTCATCCGTGACGCCATCAAGTTCCCGGACATGGTCCACGCCTTCAAGCCTGACCCGCGTACCAACCTGGACAACGATTCGCGTCGCTTTGACTTCTTCTCGCATGTTCCAGAAGCCACCCGTACGCTGACACTGCTGTATTCAAATGAGGGTACGCCTGCAGGCTATCGCTTCATGGACGGCAACGGCGTACACGCCTACAAACTGGTGAATGCCAAAGGCGAAGTGCACTACGTCAAGTTCCACTGGAAGACCCTGCAAGGCATCAAGAACCTTGATCCGAAAGAAGTCGCTCAGGTCCAGTCCAAGGACTACAGCCATCTGACCAACGATCTGGTTGGTGCCATCAAAAAAGGCGATTTCCCGAAATGGGACTTGTACGTTCAGGTCCTGAAGCCTGAAGAGCTGTCGAAATTCGACTTCGACCCTCTGGACGCCACCAAGATCTGGCCTGATGTCCCTGAGAAGAAAATCGGTCAGATGGTCTTGAACAAGAACGTCGACAACTTCTTCCAGGAAACCGAACAGGTCGCCATGGCCCCGGCTAACCTGGTTCCTGGTATCGAGCCTTCCGAGGACCGTCTGCTGCAAGGCCGTGTGTTCTCCTACGCCGACACCCAGATGTATCGCCTGGGCGCGAATGGTCTGAGCCTGCCGGTCAACCAGCCCAAGGTTGCGGTGAACAACGGTAATCCGGACGGTGCTCTGAATACCGGTCACACCACCAGCGGCGTCAACTATGAGCCGAGCCGTCTGGAGCCACGTCCAGCCGACGAAAAAGCGCGCTACAGCGAACTGCCGATCAGCGGCACCACCCAGCAGGCGAAGATTACGCGTGAGCAGAACTTCAAGCAGGCGGGTGATCTGTATCGCTCCTACAGCCCTAAAGAGAAGACCGACCTGATACAGAGCTTTGGCGAGTCGCTGGCTGACACCGACACCGAAAGCAAGAACATTATGCTGTCGTTCCTGTACAAGGCAGATCCGGACTACGGCACTCGGGTAACCGAAGTCGCCAAGGGCGATCTGAGCAAGGTCAAGTCGCTGGCTGCAAGCCTCAAAGACTGATGATCTGATGTCCCGCTCCGGCGTTCACGACGCCGGGGCGGTTCCAGCCAGGAGAACGCCTGTGAAAAATCTGATCTATGCCTTGCTGCTGTTTGCTGCAGCCGCAAACGCAACCCCACCCGCCCCGGCACCCGCTTCCGAACTGACCGCTGAACAGACCGCCAGCCAGTTGCGCACGCTGTTTTTCGACGCGTCCCGTGAAGGTAACAACCCGATGCTGGACACCTTCATCGAAGCCCATTACGACCTCAACGTGCGTGACGAACAGGGCTATACCGGCCTTATTCTGGCCGCCTATCACGGCCATGAAGATTCGGTGGAACGCCTGATCAATGCCGGTGCTGACCCTTGCGCCAAGGACAATCGCGGCAACACTGCGCTGATGGGCGCGATTTTCAAGGGTGAGCTGAGCATCGCCAAGCGCCTGGTTCAGGCCGATTGCGGCCCAAACCTGACCAACAATGCCGGGCAGACGGCGGCCATGTACGCGGCGCTGTTCAAACGCACTGAAGTGCTCAAGGCGTTGACCGACCAAGGTGCCGACCTGACCATCCGTGACAGCATGGGCAACGACGTGCAGGGCTTGTCGAAAGGCGAATTCCAGACACTGCCTGCCCGCTGACGTTTTTTGGACTCAATCCTTGCGTTCGATCATTTCGTAGATGCGGCTGGCGAACGCGTCCATGGTGAACGGCTTGGTGAGCACCCACATCCCCGGATCCAGATGGCCGTTACCAATGATGGCGTTCTCAGCATAACCGGTGATGAACAGCACTTTAAGGTCTGGTCGAATGATGCGCGCAGCATCCGCCAGTTGCCGACCGTTCATGCCGCCAGGCAACCCGACGTCGGTTACCAGCAGGTCGATACGCATATCGGACTCCAGCATCTTCAGCGCAGACGCGCCCTCGCCCGCCTCGATCGGGATATACCCCTGATCCTCCAGCACTTCGGCCACCAGCATGCGGATGGTCGGCTCATCGTCGACAATCATCACCGTACGCTCGGTCTGCGCAGGCGCCGATTCGCAAGTCTCGACAGCCTCGACCTCTTCCGCAGCCCCAAGGTAATGACGCGGCAGGTACAGGCACATGGTCGTGCCCTGCTCAGGTTCAGAGTAGATACGCACCTGCCCACCGGACTGGCGCACAAAACCGTACACCATCGACAATCCCAGACCCGTGCCCTGCCCGAGTGGCTTGGTGGTGAAAAACGGGTCGAACGCGCGGTTGATAACCTCAGGCGACATGCCGGTACCGGTGTCACTGACACACAGCGACAGGTATTGCCCCGGTGTCAGATCCCGGCTCTGGGAGCCGCGCTCGTCAATCCACCGGTTAGCGGTTTCGATGGTGATTCGCCCGCCTCGCGGCATGGCATCCCTGGCATTGATACACAGGTTCAACAGCGCATTTTCCAGTTGCGGGGCGTCAATGAACGTCGACCACAACCCGACTGAGGTCACGACTTCCAGCGTGATGTGAGGTCCGACCGTACGTCGAATCAGCTCTTCCATCCCGATCACCAGCCGGTTGATATCGACCGACTTGGGGTCAAGCGTCTGTCGACGTGAAAACGCCAGCAGCCGGTGAGTCAGCGACGCTGCACGCTTGGATGCATCCTGCGCAGCCCCTATGTAGCGATCTATTTCAGTGAAACGGCCCTGGCTCATGCGCGTCTTGAGCAGTTCCAGCGAGCCGGTGATACCGGTCAGCAGGTTGTTGAAGTCGTGGGCGATACCGCCAGTCAACTGACCAACCGCTTCCATCTTCTGCGACTGGCGCAGGGCATCCTCAGCCTGAGCCAGGCGTTCCTGCTCGCGCAACCGTTCGCTGACGTCGTAGGCAAACAGATACGCGCCAATGGACTGGCCTTGTGCATCGCGAAGCGTGCTGTAACGCATTTCGAAGTGGCTGGCCGGATCCTTCGAATCGCTGAAGCTGACGCTTTCGGCAAACTCCTCGCCTGCCAACGCCCGCGTCCAGCGCTGCTTAAGGCCCGCTTTGCTCTGCGGACAGTCGTCCAGCAGGTCGAGCATATTGTCGCCTACCTGAGGACGGACGCCAAAAAGACGCTCGAACTCGCGTAGCGCTGAGCCATTGATGGCCATCCAGCGGTAATTGGCGTCGATGACATGGATGAATGCATTGGTGCCATTGACGACATCGGCGAGCACATTGCGCTCGGCGACGGCCTCGACAATACGAGCCTCCAGCGTTTCATTCATCTGCTGTAACGCCAGCTCTGCGCGCTTGCGTTCGGTGATGTCTTGAAACAACACCGCTACCTGCTTGCGGCTGGCCGGCTCGATGCGGAACGCGGTCAGTGCCAGGTAGCGCCCGGTCGCCACCAGCTCGCGCTCGAAGCGGACCGGCTCACCGGTGCGCAATACCTTGCCGTAGAACTCGACCCAGCCATCCGCCTCTTCGCGAACCATCTCGCGCAGCTTCTTGCCCACCACATTGGGAATGCCGGCGTGATACTCGTAAGCCGGGTTGGCTTCAATATGAATGTAATCGCTCAACGGGCCGTGCGGGCCGTCAAAGAACTCGATGATACAAAAGCCTTCATCCATCGCGTTGAACAGAAAACGATAACGCTCCTGAGAGTGCGCCAGGGCGTTTTCGGCCTCCTGACCACTGACGCTCAGGCGCTCTTTAAGCGAGGCGTTTTCCTGCTCCAGAGCCGATAATCGGCTCTGGAGATGTTGTAGATCTGTCGGGGTCACGGCGGAGGCACCTGCGGTGTGGGTTGCGCCGCGTTCCCTTCAGGCAGGGCGGCACGAGCACGCTACGAGAAAAAACGCTCAGTTGCAAAAATAATGGCATTTTGCATTCGAAAATCGATGATTTTCGAAAGTCAGGGCGGTATGTGCTTCTCGATACAGCCAGAGCGAGCCCGGCCGAGCAGCCCTCCAACAGCACACAACGTCAGCTCATTCCGATCCTGCTGTTCGCAGAAGCAACCATTCATCCACGATCTGGCCCATGTTTTTGGGCTCGCCATTAGTGATCCACGCCATGAATGGCCGGTCGAACCTGAACGACGGCCCGCATTGTCCGGTCATGAAGCGCCTCACGTTCTTCGTATTTCGGTAGCGGTCGTCCACCGGGGTATCACGTGTAACAGGATCGGAGTGCCAGTCGAATGTCATGCGTTACCCTGCCCGACAGTGTTGAAAGTCTGTGCTTTATAGCTGGAAATCAGCAAGCCCCGCGACTGCTGACTGCCGGTTATGAGAGCCGATCCGTTTACTCTCCGGCAAACGGCACCAGCGACTCCAGCAGCCATGCACCTGCTGGCCCCAGGCTGCGCTGGAATGACCAGATGACATCGACCGCCGAGCGACGCGGCCAGCCCGAGACTTTCAGCTCTTTGAGCAGCCCGCCCGAATAGCGCGACACCAGCCAGCGCGGCAACGCCGACCAGCCAAAACCGAAGGCAGCCATGTCCATCAACAGCAGGTAATTGGGCGCTGACCAATGACGGTGACCGCTGGTGGGCAGGTCGTCGGTGGGGATGCTGTGCTCGACCAGCGTGTTGAGGCGCAATGCGCGGTAACCCGCCAGTTGCTGATAATCGACCCGTTCCAGCGCGGCAAGCGGATGTTTATGCGAGACGAACAGACCGAAATCGGCACTTTCGTCGATGGTCGCGTGACCGATCTCCGGTGGGTAGCTGGCTTGCGCCGACAGCAGCCCCAATGATGCCCTGCCCGACTGCACCAGGCTGATGGCATCACCGTGCTCGGCGAATACGCATTCCATCTCCAGCTCCGGAAAGCGCTGATCCAGCTCGGTCATCAGCCGTTCGAAATCAGCGAACTGGTTGGCGTCCGACAGCACCAGCGTCAGCCTTGGCTCGACGCCTGCCGCAAGCCTTGCAGCAGCCCGGCGCAGTCGGTCCGAGGCGCACAACAGGTCATCGACACGGCCGAGCATGACCCTCCCGGCTTCGGTCAGAACCGGCTGCCTGGAAGAGCGATCGAACAGCTCCAGCCCAAAATCGATCTCCAGGCGGGCAATTGCTTCACTGATCGTCGACTGACTCTTGCCCAGACGGCGTGCAGCTGCACTGAACGAACCCAGCGCGGCGATCTGGGCGAAGGCTTCCAGGGCTTCCGGTGAATAACTCATGACACTCTCTTATCGGCTTTACCGATGGTATTGATTTTCAGGTTAACGCAAAAACCGATGATAATGCTGCCACCCACGAGCACAAAGGACAGTCTTATCATGAGCAACAGCCCACAACACGCCAGCCAGCACGCATCCGTAGCGTCCAAGACCCTGCGTGAAAGGGCGCTGCACGCCAGCCTGTTCGAGATCGGTGGCGTGATTCTGGTCGCACCGCTGCTGGCCTGGCTCATGAACCATTCGCTGGCAATGATGGGCGCCATGACAGTGATGATCTCCACCATCGCCATGCTTTGGAACATGCTCTACAACGCCCTGTTCGACAGACTGCGCAACAGGTACGGGTTTGCCATGAGCCTGACCACTCGCGTGCTGCACGCAACAGGTTTCGAAGCCGGACTGATTCTGGCCGTCGTGCCACTGGCCGCATGGTGGCTGACGATCAGCCTGATGGAAGCATTCTGGCTGGATATCGGTCTGCTGCTGATGTTTCTGCCTTACACCATGCTGTTCAATTGGGCCTACGACGCACTGCGTGAACGTGTAGTGCAGCGGCGTATGGCCAGGTGTGAGGTGCCTTGAGAGGAGAGGTCTGCGCGGGCGCTCAGGCATCAGCTATCTATATAGATGCACCGCATCAGTTCTTCTCACTGGATTATCAAATCAGCTCCGTTGCAAACTGTCGCCCAATGACCACGGCAAGGACACCCTTCAATGACAACTGAAATACTCAAACTGGCGGCATTCAGCGATGGCGATCGCGGTGGAAACCCGGCAGGCGTGTGGATTGGCGATGCGCTGCCCGATGACCTCGTCATGCAGCAGCTTGCCGCCGAGGTCGGCTTTTCCGAAACCGTGTTTGCCGCTCCTGTGGAAAGTTGCTGGAGTGTACGTTATTTCTCGCCGCTGGCAGAGGTCCCGTTCTGCGGACACGCGACCATCGCTTTGGGCGCAGCACTGGCGGCACGGCAAGGCGACGGCGTGTTCAGCCTGACGCTCAATCAGGCGCAGATCACTGTCGAAGGCCATGCGCAAGGCTCCCTGACTTCGGCAGCACTGCAATCGCCACCGACCTTCAGCAAGCCGATCAGCGCGCAGTTGCTGGAAGAGGCCCTGGCGCTATTCGGCTATACGCACAACGATCTGGATGAACGCATTAAGCCAGCGCATATCAACGGCGGTGCCGGGCACCTTGTGCTCGCGCTGAACAGCCGGGCACAGCTCAAGGCTATGCACTATGACCAGCAGGCCGGTCGAGAGCTGATGGTACGCGAAGGCTGGGCGACTATTTTGCTGGTATGGGCCGAAACCGAACAGCTGTTCCACACTCGCAACCCATTTGCCTTCGGCGGCGTTTATGAAGACCCGGCTACCGGTGCGGCCACGGCGGCCCTGGGTGGTTATCTGCGCGATATAGGCTGGCCGCACGGTGGCCTGATAGACATTATTCAGGGCGAGGACATGGGCAGCCCGTCACGTCTGCGCGCGGAAATCCCCGAGCAGCCCGGGAGTTCGATCCGGGTGTCGGGGATGGCGCGCACGTTGTAGTCAGAATCAGGTCCTGAGCTTGCTGCCGCCGATAGCCACGCCCAAGAGCATCACGGCAACGATCATGAACGCCAGCTCAAGGCTGCTGACATGGGCGATGAAACCGATTGCCGCAGGACCAATCAGAATCCCGGCGTAACCAACCGTGGTGATCGCCGGAATCGCCACGCTTTCCGGCATGGTCTTCTGCCGACCGACTGCGCTGTAGCAGACCGGTACGATGTTCGAGCAACCCGCGCCTACCAATGCATACCCCAGCAGCGCCGCCTGCCAGACCGGGATCAATGTCGCGACGGCCAGCCCCGCTGCGGCACACAGCCCGCCAAGAATGATCACTCGATTGGAGCCAACCCGTTTTACCACCGGATCGCCAAACAACCGCCCCAGGGTCATGGTCGCGGCGAATACCGCATAGCCCAGTCCGGCATACGACGCTTCGACACCACGCAACGAGGTCAGGAATACCGCGCTCCAGTCAAGCATTGCGCCTTCGGCCAGAAATACGGTGAAGCACAGCAGGCCGATGAACAGCACCACGCCACGCGGGATGGCAAAGGCTGGCCCATCGGCCGGACTGCCGTAAGGCAACAGATTCGGCGCCGCTTTGGCCAGCGCAACCAACGTCAGAAATACCACGATCAGCATCGCCGTGAACGGCGAGATGCCCAGACTGAGCAAGCCGGCGACACCCGCGGCACCGACAATCCCACCGAGGCTGAACAGGCCATGGAATCCCGACATCATGGTCTTGCCGCTGGCACGCTCGACAATCACCGCCTGAACGTTGGCCGTGCAATCCACACCCCCCATGCTCGCGCCAAACAGGAACAGCGTGGCTATGAGTAGCGGCAGACTGGATATCGTCGCCAATAGCGGTAGACACAGACAGATCAACACCGTCGAGCAGACCAGCAACCGCCGACAGCCAAACCGCGCTGCCAGCGCACCGGCCAACGGCATCGAGAGAATCGAGCCTACGCCGAGGCACAGCAACAAAAGCCCGAGCGTGCCCTCATCAAGGCCCATCCGCTGTTTGACGTAAGGCACCAGCGGCGCCCAAGAGGCGACACTGAAACCGGCAATGAAAAACGCGATACGCGTCGAAGACTGCTCCGCCCGAGCCTTGGCATCCTGGGCTGCGGTGCTGAAAGAGGTCATGCATGCTCCTTGTAATTTGCCGAGTACGGTCACACCGGCCAGCGCGACAGCCTAACAAAGCTGATCGATTAGCCAAAACCTCTGATGCACTTGCATGAGGCTCGTTCCATCGTCGTGCAAGGGCCGTCCGATTTGCAGCTTTTTGCACCTCAGGCCAGTAGACTGACTACCACGCGCACCAGACAGGTGCGCAATCTGTCGAATCAGCTGTCGCGGAGGCCGTCGTGTACAAAGGTGTAGTGCTGTCGATCCTGGCGTCAACGCTGTTCGGGGTCATGTATTTCTATACTTCACTGATGACCCCGCTCGACGGTGAAGAGATCTTCGGCTGGCGCATGCTGCTCACCGTGCCATGCGCGACGCTGTTCATGCTGGTCAGCGGAGACTGGCGGCGAGTCCGCGAAGTGACTGTCCGGCTCAGGCAGCAACCGCTGCTGATCTTCGCGCTGCTGCTGTCTTCGGTGCTGATCGGCGCGCAATTGCTGATCTTCATGTGGGCACCGCTGCACGGGCGCAGCCTGGAGGTGTCGCTGGGTTATTTCCTGCTGCCGCTGAGCATGATTCTCACCGGCCGCATCGTGTACGGCGAGCACCTCTCCTACCTGCAGAAAGTCGCTGCGGTGTTTGCCATGATCGGCGTGGCGCATGAGCTGTGGAGGCTGGGCAGTTTCTCCTGGGAAACCCTGCTGGTCGCGGGCGGCTATCCCCTTTACTTCGTGCTGCGTCGCAAGCTCAGGACCGACCACCTCGGCGGGCTCTGGTTCGACATGCTGCTGATGCTACCCATCGGCCTGTGGTTTATCGCCAACGGTCATCCACAAGCCATCCAGCAGGCACCGCTGCTGTACCTGCTGATTCCCGTGCTCGGGGTCATCAGTGCCTCGGCACTGGTCAGTTATATCGTTGCCAGCCGGTTGCTGCCGTTCAGCCTGTTCGGGTTGCTCAGTTATGTCGAGCCGGTGCTGCTGGTCGGCGTCGCCCTGTTGCTGGGCGAGAGCATCGGCCGCGATGAATGGCTGACTTACCTGCCAATCTGGCTGGCCGTCGTGGTGCTGATGATCGAAGGCGCCAAACACGTGCTGGCCCAGCGCCGTCGGGATGCAGCCTGAAGCTCAGGTCTCGGTGAAACGCTCCAGTTGCATTTCCTGAAGCCGACTCAGGGTGCGCCGAAAGGCAAACGACAGATAACCCTGGGTGTACAGTTCGTCCATCGGCACAGGCGCTTCTACATACAGCGGAATGCGCCGGTCGTAACATTCGTCCACCAGCGCAATGAAACGTCGCACGCCGTCGTCGTTGGGCGATAACTGCGGCAGCTCGCGGTCGCCTGCCGTCACCTGCTCCACGCCATCCTCGGTGCCACGGGCAATCTTCGCCTCGCGCTGGGCGGCGCTGAGGGGCGGCACTTCGCTGAGCAGAATCACCGAGAAACGATCACACAACGCGATAAAATCCATCGCAGCCAGCGGTTGTTCACACAGGTCACGATAGCGGCACCACACTGCCGTATCGGAATGCTGAACCACATTGATGCTGCGATAACCGAGCATGACCTGCGAGTCGTGAACCGGCTGGCCAGCGCTCAGCGCTTCGAATATCCCCTTCAATGAACTTGGCTGACCGGCCTGTGCAACCCAGTAACGCTGGTGCAACTGTCCGGGGTGCAGGCGATGATCCTCGCCGCCGTCGACCGCCACCACATTCATGTATTTCAGTATCGCGGCGACCGCTGGCAGGAAGCGCTCACGATTATGGCCGTGGCTGTACAACTTTTCCGGTGGCTGATCGGACGTACAGACCAGCACTACGCCCTCTTCGAACACAACTTGCAGCAGCCCACCGAGAATCACTGCGTCGCCGATGTCAGTCACGAACAACTCATCGAAACACATCACCCGCACTTCCCGCGCCAGCTCTTTGGCGACCACGGTCAGCGGCTGAGGCGTGCCCATCAGCTCGAACATGCGCTTGTGCACCCAGCGCATGAAGTGATGAAAATGCTGACGCCGGGCCGGCACGCTCAGGCTTTCGAAAAAGCGGTCCATCAACCAGGTCTTGCCGCGCCCGACCGGCCCCCACAAATAGAAGCCCTGTGCCCGACCCCGCGCATCGGCCAGGGCCTCATAGCACGCCTGCAACTGTCGGGCAGCCTGCAACTGCGCCTGATCAGGCTGAAAACCACGCTGGACGGCACGTTCGTAGGCTTGCAGCGGGGAGACAGCATCCATCAGGCACACACCTTTGGTATCAGAGAAAAGACATCCAGCCTGAAACGCGGCTCATGCGTGCTGCACGCCGGCGCGCTTGAGCAGCCGCTTGCAGCGCTCGGACAGATGCACCACTCGCAAATGCTTGCCCGCTTTGACATAGCGCTCGCGCAAGGTCTTGAGCGCAGCAATGGCCGAGTAATCGACGAAACTCAGGTGGCGACAGTCCAGTGTCACCTGTGCAGGGTCCTCGGCCGGGTTGAACTGGTCGAGAAACGGCGTGGTCGAGGCGAAGAACAGCGTGCCGTGCAGGTGGTAGACCTTGCTGCCATCGGCCTCTACATGGCTGTCTGCATACAGCTCGCGGGCCTGCTGCCAGGCAAAGTTGATCGCCGCGATGATGATGCCGAACAGCACCGCAGTGGCCAGATCGGTGAGCACCGTGACCACGGTCACGGCAATGATCGCCAGTACGTCATTGACCGGCACCTTGCGCAGCACACGCAACGATGCCCAGGCGAAAGTCTGCTGGGCAACCACAAACATCACCCCGACCAGCGCCGCCAATGGAATGCGCTCGATCAGCGGCGACAGAAACAGCACGAACATCAGGATCATCAAACCCGCCACCACGCCCGACACACGACCGCGGCCGCCGGAACTGAGGTTGATCACCGTCTGGCCGATCATCGCGCAACCGCCCATGCCGCCGAAGGCACCGGAGACCACGTTGGCAGCGCCCAGCGCTACGCACTCACGATCCGGATAGCCACGGGTTTCGGTGATCTCGTCGGTCAGGTTCAGGGTCAGCAGGGTTTCCAGCAGGCCGACCAGCGCCATCAGGATGGCGTATGGGGCGATGATGCGCAGGGTGTCCAGGTTCCACGAAATGTCCGGCATGGCGAATACCGGCAGGCCACCGGCAATGTGCGCCATGTCGCCCAGGGTGCGGGTCGGCAGGCCGAGCAAATAAACCGCCAGCCCGACGCTCAGGATCGCCACCAGCGCAGGCGGTGCAACACGGGTCAGGCGCGGCAACAGATAGACAATCGCCATGGTCAACGCCACCAGACCGAGCATCACGTACAGCGGCGTACCGCTGAGCCATGACTCACCCACCTTGAAGTGCTCCAATTGCGCCATCGCGATGACAATCGCCAGGCCGTTGACGAAGCCCAGCATCACCGGATAAGGCACCAGCCGCACCAGTTTGCCGAGCCGCAGCAGCCCGAACAGGATCATGATCAAACCGCCCAGCAATACGGTCGCCAGCAAATATTGCACGCCGTGCTGCACCACCAGCGCGACGATCACCACCGCCATCGAACCGGCCGCGCCGGAAACCATGCCCGGACGCCCGCCGAACAGGGCCGTCAGCGTACAAATGATGAACGCGCCGTAGAGCCCCATCAGCGGGTTGAGATGGGCCACTAGTGCAAAGGCAATGCACTCGGGCACCAAGGCAAAGGATGTCGTGAGCCCGGCCAGGACTTCGGCGCGTATACGGATTGATTTCATGGGTTACCTGAACCGCGCCCCGTGGAGGAAGCGCAAAAAAGGAGGCATATTACGCAAACCCGCCGCCACCGACCACCGCAGCAAGGCTTCAAAACAGCGTTGTTCGATGATCGGCGGCGACCCAAAACAACAAGGAATCATGTGATGCCAAGGAATAAGACACTGTTATGCGCGGCGCTTGTGCTGAACGCTTCCCTTGCCTGCGCTCAAGACCCGGCACCTGACCTTGATGCAGTTGTGCAGCAAGCGGCGCAGCAGGTGATGCAGGAAAACAACATTGCAGGCATGTCCATCGCCATCACCCGCAACGGTACACAACAGTTCTATAACTACGGCGTCGCCTCAAAAACAACCGGCCAGCCGGTGTCCAGCGATACGTTGTTCGAACTGGGCTCGATCAGCAAAACCTTCACTGCCACACTGGCCACCTGGGCGCAGGCCAATGGGCAGTTGTCGCTGACCGACAGCATCGACACCTACCTGCCGCAATTGAATGACACACGCCTGGGCAAAATACCGGTCTTTCACCTCGGCACCCACACAGCAGGCGGCTTCCCCCTTCAAGTGCCCGACAAGGTGCAGAACACTCGCCAATTGATGGACTATTTCAAGGCCTGGCAGCCCGACTACCTGCACGGCACCCACCGCACTTATGCCAACCCCAGTGTGGGCCTGCTCGGCATGGTTGCGGCGCGTAGCATGAAGCTGCCTTATGAAAAAGCCCTCCAGCAGCGCCTGTTTCCGGCGCTGAACCTGAGCAACACCTACGTGAACGTGCCCGACGAAAAGCAGAAGCTTTATGCGCAGGGCTACAACAAACTCGACGAACCGGTCAGGGTTAACCCAGGTCCTCTGGCGAGTGAAGCCTACGGCGTGAAATCGAGTGCGCGGGACATGATCCGTTTTGTCGAGTCACACCTTGGGCCTGGTCAATACGACGCGCCGCTGCAACGCGCTCTCAGTGACACACGGATCAGCTATTTCAAAGTCGGCGGCATGACTCAGGACCTGATCTGGGAGCAGTATCCGATGCCGGTTGGCTTGGCGCAGCTGCTTGAAGGCAACGCCAGTGCCATGCTGAACACGCTCAAAACCGAAGTGATCGAGCCGCCGCAGGCAGCGCAATCTGCGGTCTGGGTCAACAAGACCGGATCAACCAACGGTTTCGGTGGCTATGTCGCGTTCATACCGGAAAAACAGCTCGGCATCGTGATTCTGGCCAACAAGAACTATCCGAATGAAGAACGGGTAAGGCTGGCCTACCGGATTCTCGGCGAGTCAGGCTGCTGTTCAAAGCCCTGAAAAAAGCCCTGCTCCCCCGGCAGCTTCGATTTCAAGCAGCTTGCGCTTGCGCTCGACACCCCAGCGATAACCGGATAACGGCCCGTCGCTGCGCACGACCCGATGACAGGGAATGGCAACTGCCAGCGTGTTGGCACCGCACGCATTCGCCACTGCGCGAACTGCGCTGGGCATACCGATACGCGTGGCGATATCGGTGTAGGTTGCGGTCGATCCGGCAGGTATATCCCTGAGCGCCTGCCATACCCGCTCCTGAAAAACCGTGCCGCGGATATCAAGCGGCAGCGCGAGGCCGGTCGCAGGCGACTCGACGAAGCCCACGACCCTGGCGACAAGTTGTTCAAACTCTTCATCCCCGCCGATCAGGTTGGCATTGGGGTACTGGTCCTGAAACTTTTCGACCAGCACATTGGGGTCGTCTCCGAGTGAAATGGCGCAGATACCCTTGGGGCTTCTGGCCACCAGAATCGAACCCAGCGAGCTTTCACCCAGTGCAAACCTGATGTCGACATTGGCCCCGCCTGCCCGGTACTCAGAAGGTTTCATGCCCAGCATTTTTTGCGAAGCCTCATAGAATCGGCTGTTGGAGTTGAAACCTGCTTCATACAGCGCACTGGTGATGGTCACATCGTGGGAAAGCTGGACTTTCACTCGCGAGCGCAAGGACGCGACGCTGTAGGCTTTGGGCGTCAACCCGGTGAGTTTCTTGAAAGTGCGATGAAAATGAAAACTGCTCATCCCGACCTTTTCCGCAAGCGCAGCGAGATTGGGCATCGAGTCGCAGGCGTCTATCAGCCTGCAGGCTTCGGAAACGGCCGAAGCATGCTTGAGGTCCACGCTTTGCTGATCACTGCCACTGCGCCGCGACAGGCGAAACCCGGCAGCTTCAGCCTCGCTCGCCGAAGAAAAGAACACGACGTTTTCCGGCCTTGGAAGTTTGCTCGGGCTGCCGGGTTTGCAGTAGATACCGGTTGTCAGCACACCGTAGACGAAGTCAGCGCCCGCACCTGAACGACGATTGAGCAGGACCTCCCAGCGCGGGTCCTCTTCGGTTCGTGGCGCGCGCGTTTTCAACGTGCCTTTCATGTTTTCCATGCTGATGGCCTGTCTTGGGTTTCGATGAGCCTATCCCTGTCGCAACACACAGGCACTCCGAGTCTTGCTCTCAAATTTGAGATAAATCGATGTCGCTGAAGTTGGCCGGTACTCGCCACAAATACCAGGCGGCAATCGTCCTGTAAGGGCCGAACCGTTCGCCAATTCTGGCCATTTCCCTATGACCCGGTTTGAGTTCGAGAGCATACAGCCGTCGATAGCCTTCGCACACGCCATAGTCGCTGGCGGGCATTACGTCCATCTGGCCCAGACCGTAAATGAGCATCATCTCAACCGTCCAGCGACCTACGCCCGGCAACTGGATGAGGCGTTCGACAAGCGCTTCATTGCTCATGGCCAATGCAGCGCTGACATCGGGGACAAGACCATCGACCCGTGCCGCGGCAATGGCTTTGATCGCTCGGCATTTGGACGCCGAGAAACCGCAGGAGCGCAGTGTTTGCTCATCCAGATCGACCAATGCCTGCGCGGCCGGAAAGGCTGCGTCTGGAAACAGGGCGCGCAGCCTCATCATCATAGCGTCACCCGCTTTGGCATGCAGTTGCTGATAGGCGACGGCCTTGATCAGCGCCTGAAATGGATCCTGCGCGGCAGTGACCGGGGGCAGGCAGGGGCCGACGTGATTGATCAGTAATTCCCATCGCCTGTCGATGGCTTTGAGCATTTCGACCGCCTCTGCATGTGCAGCAGCGTTCGCGTCACGTGGCGGTACGCACTCGCTACCAGGTGCGTCTGATTCTGATGACATCGTGTTTTCCCAAATTGAAATAGGCAGGTCAGACCACCCAGTGGGCCGCCCCGGTATTTATTACGCTCAAGCCAGCCCAGCTGAACCTGACCTGAACAACCTGCCAAAACCGAGATGCAGATAAAAAACAACTACCCGCAGTCAAGAATGAGTATCATTATGTTACGCAGTGTTTCCGGCTTATAGCTCGCTGAAGCACGTTCACCCTACAGTTTTGACCCGGTGAGATATGCTCGTTCCGTTTTTGATCATGCTGCGCGAAGGCATTGAAGCCGCGCTGATTGTTGGCATTATCGCCAGTTACCTGAAGCAGACCGGCCGCGGCGAGTGGATGCCTGCGGTGTGGATCGGCGTGTTCCTCGCTGCCGCGCTGTCGCTGTTCGTCGGTGGCGGGCTTGAGTTGATGAGCGCCGAGTTCCCGCAAAAGCAACAGGAGTTGTTCGAAGGCATTGTCGGCCTGATCGCCGTGGGTATTTTAAGCTCGATGGTGTTCTGGATGCGCAAGGTCGCCCGCTCGATCAAGCACGCGCTGCATGAGTCTCTGGACGCTGCCCTCACCGGCTCGAAAAACCAGACCTACGCGTTGATCGCCATGGTGTTTTTCGCCGTGGCCCGCGAAGGGCTGGAGACCGTATTCTTTCTGCTCGCAGTATTCCAGCAGAGTGAAGGCTCGGGCGCGCCGCTGGGTGCCCTGCTCGGGCTGTTCCTGGCCGTGGGCTTCGGCGTGGCCATTTACAGCGGCAGCATGCGTCTGAACCTGAGCCTGTTTTTCCGCTGGACCGGGCTGTTTATTCTGGTGGTGGCCGCGGGCATTCTCGCTAATTCCGTTCAGGCGCTGCATGAAGCCGGAGTCTGGAATCATCTGCAGGAAGTGGTTTTCGACATCAGCGCACTGTTGCCGATGGACGGGCCTGCCGGCTCGGTACTGGCTGGCATGTTCGGTTACCAGGACGCTCCGACCGTCAGCACCTTGAGCGTCTACCTGATTTACCTGATCGGGGCGCTGCTGCTGTTCTTCATGCCGCACACCCCGGCGTCCGGCAAGACCCTACAGCCGAAAACATCTTCTGTGACGAACGAATAAGGGCACCCATGTCTATCCGTACCCCAGGGCCTTCCGAGAACGCCCGGCCGCCCCGTGTCCTGCAATTGGCTGTCGCCGGTTCGGTGATCCTGATGATTGCCGCAGGCGGGCTGTTCTATTACGCCTCGCAGGTCGCCGCAAAAAAGCGCGCGGCCAATGCCGGCACTGAAACCGTGGTCAATATTCACGCCCGCAACTGTGAGCCGAATGTGCTGAGGGTGGCGGCGGGCAAGAATGCCTTCCGCATCGTCAACCGCTCGGAACGCGCCGTCGAATGGGAAATTCTCGATGGCGTGCTGGTGGTTGAAGAGCGGGAAAACATTGCGCCGGGGTTGAGCCAGGTGATCAATGCCAACCTGGCACCCGGCGATTACGCGATTACCTGCGGCCTGCTCAGCAACCCGCGCGGCACCTTGCACGTCACCCCGACCGCCGAGTCCGATGCAAAAGCCAAGGCGCGCCCGTCGATGACCGCCTTCATCGGCCCTCTTTCCGAATACCGGGTGTACCTGAGCCTGCAAGGTTCGGCGCTGATCAAGGCCGTGACGGCTCTGCAACAAGCCATTGACGCTGGCGACCTGAGCGCCGCTCAGGCGGCCTACCTGCCCGCCCGCACCGCGTATCAGCGTATTGCTCCGGCTGCTCAGCGCCTCTCGGAACTGGACAACGCCATCAACGCCCGCGCCGATTACTACGAGAAGCGTGAACAGGATCCGGGCTTTACCGGCTTCCATCGCATTGAATACGCATTGTTCGATCAGCACAGCGTCGAGGGCCTGTCGCCCGTCGCGCAGCGCCTGCAAACCGATGTCACTCAGCTCAAACAGCAGTTGATGGCGCAATCGCTGGCCCCCGAACAACTGGCCGCCATCGCCACCCGCACGATGCGCAGCCTGGCTGACGTACGCAGCAACGGCGAAGAAGAACGCTACAGCCACAGCGACCTCAACGGCTTTGCCGCCAATCTGGACGGAACCCGCAAAATCGTCGATCTGCTGCGTCCGTTGTTGACCCGCAGTGCTGCCGATCTGCTGCAGAAGATCGATGCGGCCATGGCTGATCTGGACACCACACTTGATGCGTTGAGCACCACTGAGGGAGGCATGCGCCCCTATGACCAGATGGACGAGACGCAGCGTCGGCAAATCGCCGCCAAGGCTGGCGCGCTGGCTGACGCACTCAACGGCATCGACGCGGCACTTGGCCTTTCTGACCTCTGATTCACTGGAGCACAGCACACTACGATGAAAAATCCAGACAACAGTCCAGAAGCCACTAACGCCCCCGCTTCAATACAGCGTCGCCGTGTCCTGATGGGTCTCGGTGCTGCCGGTGCCGCGCTGGCTGGCAGCAGCCTGAGCGGCAACGTACTGGCCGCAACGCCGGCGCAAGTCACCGAAGCGCCCAACAGCGAAAAGACCCAGGACCACAACGAGTTTCACGGCCTGCATCAGACCGGCATCGTCAACCCGCGTCCGGCCGCAGGCATGCTGGTCGCGTTCGACGTGCTGGCTGCCGACCGCGAAGATCTCGAGCGCCTGTTCCGCATGCTCAATGAGCGCATCGCGTTCCTGATGACCGGTGGCCCGGTGCCGGAGATCGACCCGAAACTGCCACCGCCTGATTCCGGCATTCTTGGCCCTGTGGTCACCCCGGATAACCTGACCATTACCGTGTCGGTAGGCGAATCGCTGTTCGATGAGCGCTTTGGCCTGACCCCGGTCAAACCCAGACGCCTGATCCGCATGACCGGCTTCCCCAACGACGCGCTGGATCCGGCCAGTTGCCATGGCGACCTGAGCATCCAGTTCTGCGCCAACACCGCCGACAGCAACATTCACGCCCTGCGCGACATCGTCAAGAACCTGCCTGACCTGCTGCTGGTGCGCTGGAAACAGGAAGGCACCGTGCCGCCCCAGGCACCGAAGAAGCCTGGCCAGCCGCCGGAAAGCGCGCGCAATTTCCTCGGTTTCCGGGATGGCTCGGCAAACCCGGATTCCAACAACCAGAAGACCATGAACGAGCTGGTCTGGGTGCAGCCGGGTAGCGACGAGCCAGCGTGGGCCGCTAACGGCAGCTATCAGGCCGTGCGAATCATCCGTAACTTCGTGGAACGCTGGGACCGCACGCCATTGCAGGAGCAGGAATCGATTTTCGGCCGCAGCAAAAGCACCGGTGCACCTATGGACGGCAAGGTCGAGACCGACGTACCCAACTACGCGGCAGACCCTGAAGGCAAGAAAACCCGACTGGATTCGCACATCCGCCTGGCCAACCCGCGTACCGCCGAAAGCCAGCGCAACCTGATCCTGCGCCGTCCGTTCAATTACTCCAACGGGGTGAACAAGAACGGTCAGCTGGACATGGGCCTGCTGTTCATCTGCTATCAGGCTGACCTGGAAAAAGGCTTCATTACCGTTCAGAGCCGCCTCAACGGCGAGCCGCTGGAGGAATACCTCAAGCCGGTCGGTGGGGGTTACTTCTTCACCCTGCCGGGGGTAACCGGTGACCAGGATTTCATCGGCCGCTCGCTGCTGGCAGCTGCTTCGCCCACTAAAACCGCATGACCTACCCACTCCAGACCCGGAAGACACCCATGAAAAAGACGCCCCTGGCTTTGCTCTTGACCCTTGGCCTGCTCCAGACGCCACTGGCTGCCTTTGCCGCCACCGCGCCGCTGGACCTGGTAGGTCCGGTTTCGGACTACAAGATTTACGTGACCGAAAATATCGAAGAACTGGTCAGCCACACCCAGAAGTTCACCGATGCCGTGAAGAAGGGCGACATCGCGACGGCTAAAAAACTGTATGCCCCTACCCGCGTGTACTACGAGTCGGTAGAGCCGATTGCCGAACTGTTCAGTGACCTGGACGCGTCCATCGACTCACGCGTCGACGACCACGAACAAGGCGTCACGGCAGAAGACTTTACCGGTTTCCATCGTCTGGAGTACGCGCTGTTCTCGCAGAACACCACCAAGGACCAGGGCCCTATCGCCGACAAGCTGATGAGCGACGTCAAGGACCTGGAAAAGCGTGTAGCCGACCTGACCTTCCCGCCTGAAAAAGTCGTCGGTGGCGCAGCCGCCTTGCTGGAAGAAGTGGCGGCGACCAAGATCTCCGGCGAAGAAGACCGTTACAGCCACACCGACCTGTACGACTTCCAGGGCAACATCGACGGCGCGAAGAAAATCGTCGACCTGTTCCGCCCGCAGATCGAGCAGCAGGACAAAGCCTTCTCCAGCAAAGTCGACAAGAACTTTGCCACCGTGGACAAGATTCTGGCCAAGTACAAGACCAAGGACGGTGGCTTTGAAACCTACGACAAGGTGAAAGAGAACGACCGCAAAGCCCTGGTCGGCCCGGTCAACACCCTGGCTGAAGACCTCTCGACCCTGCGCGGCAAACTGGGCCTGAACTGACCTGAAACGCCGCGCCTGAAAGCGCTTTTTAACTCGATGGCACTGACGACGCAGAGTGCGACGTTAGTGACGGCTGAGTTCTGGTGCTGATCCGGGGGTAGCCTGGCAGGACGCCAGGCTACCC
>NZ_LKBW01000325.1 GCF_002699855.1 Pseudomonas amygdali
GCTGCGAGTTTTGCCTGCACTGTATATTTACCCATGACGCCTCCAAAGGTTGCGTCCAACCTTCGGGGGTCATACCAGAGCGTGAGGAACGATAGGTGTCTGGCTTCGACCCCTTTCGCGAACAAGTTCGCTCCTACGGCCTTCGGCCAGAATCAAAAACAGGCGTGGGCATGCGCTTCTGGACGCTCTGCGTCCTGTCATTGAGTCAGCCGCTGTACGCGCAGGCGATCTTCGGCGAAATCTGCTTCAGCCTTTACCCGTGCGGCCTGATACCCGGCGATATCGGTTTGCAGCTTCTGCTGCTGATCGCGCAAGTCATTCAACTGATCGACCAGCCCCTGCTGAACAGGACGCCCCGCACGCTCCAGGTTGGCTGCCTGGCCTTGCAGATTGCGCTGCTGAGCCGCCAGCCCCTGAATGTTGCCCTCAGCAACGCCAATCAGCGCATCCAGCTCGGCCAGTTTACGGGCCTTGACGCGGTCCACCTCATCGACACTGCTGTAAAGGCTTAACAGCTGTGCATCCGCAGCGGCCTGGCGCTTGTCTGCTTCGGACTGACGGATCTGCTCGGCAGTCGGCGCAGGCGGTACGACCTGAACCACCCGACCACGACTGTTGAGCACTTCATAGCCTTTGGCAACGTAGTCGGGCGGCACGCCTTGCGTGTCGATCACCGTCACCCCGCGGCTGTCGACGTAGCGATAAAGCCGTGGCTCAGGTGCGTCGGCCGCTTGGGCGAGCATGGGCGCAAGCATGACCACAGCCAGCAAGGCCCGAAAACCGCTCAGCGCGCCTGAAACCGATCGCCAAGACCTGCCGCCGACTGCCATAGGCACGTCCTCAGATTCCGAATTGCGCGCGATAGGCTTCGACAGCAGGCAGATGCTGCTTGAGTTGCGGATCGTCGGCCAGGAACTCGAGCACCTGATTCAGCGACACGATACTCACCACCGGAATCCCGAAGTCACGCTCGACTTCCTGAATCGCCGACAGTTCGCCATTGCCACGCTCCTGACGATTGAGCGCGATCAGCACGCCCGCAGCTGTCGCGTCCTGGTCCTTGATGATCTGCATGACCTCACGGATCGCAGTGCCCGCAGTGATCACGTCGTCGATGATCAGCACGTTACCGGTCAGCGGTGACCCCACCAGACTGCCGCCTTCGCCGTGCGCCTTGGCTTCCTTGCGGTTGAAACACCACGGCAGATCACGGTCATGATGCTCGGCCAGCGCCACAGCAGCGGCCGATGCGAGCGGAATGCCCTTGTAGGCCGGACCGAAAAGAACGTCGAAGGCAATACCGCTTTCAACCACGGCTGCCGCGTAGAAACGCCCCAGCTGTGCCAGTGCGGAACCGGTGTTGAACAGCCCCGCATTGAAGAAGTACGGGCTGGTGCGCCCGGACTTGAGAGTGAACTCACCGAAGCGCAGAACACCGCGATCGATGGCAAAACGAATAAAATCGCGTTGATACGCTTGCATGAAAAAAGCTCCGAATACCACGGATTTAGCTAATTAGGTAGAGCTCGGGTATCATACACGCACGTGATTTTTGGGGCCATTTATGCGGATCATCAGTGTGAACGTAAATGGCATTCAGGCTGCGGTCGAGCGTGGTTTGCTCAGCTGGCTGCAAGCTCAGAATGCCGACGTCATCTGCTTACAGGACACCCGCGCCTCCACCTTTGAACTGGATGATCCAGCCTTTCAGCTGGACGGTTACTTCCTCTATGCCTGCGAAGCCGAGGTTCCCGCTCAGGGTGGTGTGGCGCTGTATTCGCGCTTGCAGCCGAAGGCGGTAATCAGCGGCCTCGGCTTCGAGACAGCCGACCGCTACGGGCGCTACCTGCAAGCAGATTTCGACAAGGTCAGTATCGCTACCCTGCTCTTTCCGTCAGGGATGAATGGCGATGAAGACCTGAATCAGAAATTCAAGCTCATGGACGATTTCGGCAAGTACATGGACAAGCAACGCCGCAAGCGTCGCGAATACATCTATTGCGGATCGCTCTATGTCGCGCAGCAGAAGCTCGACATCAAAAACTGGCGTGACAGCCAGCAGTCTCCTGGCTTCCTGGCGCCTGAACGCGCCTGGATGGACGAGATTGTCGGCACCATGGGCTATGTCGATGCCCTGCGTGAAGTCAGCCGCGAAGGTGATCAGTACAGCTGGTGGCCGGATAACGAACAGGCCGAGATGCTGAATCTGGGCTGGCGCTTCGATTATCAGATACTGACCCCAGGCCTGCGCCGCTTCGTGCGCAGCGCCCGTCTGCCACGCCAGCCGCGCTTCTCGCAACACGCGCCGCTGATCGTGGATTACGACTGGACCCTGACTATCTGATAGCCAGGCGAACAGCGCACACGAAAAAGCCGACTTCAAGTCGGCTTTTTGCGTTGCTCGCGCTATGCATTATTTCAACAGGCGCCAGGTGAAGGGGTAACGATATTCCAGTCCGCTGTTTGCCTTCACCCCGGCGATAACCGTAAGTATGAAAGCACCGAGGCACACCAGCATGAACAGTGCGATGCCGATTACCACGAACATCAGCATTATGCATATCAGGCCTGCAATCGCGGCAGTGATCTGAAAGTTCAGCGCTTCTTTGCCCTGCGAATCAATGAACGGGTCTGTCTCCCTCTTCATTTGCCAGAGAATCAATGGCGCAAGGAGATTGCCAAAGGGGAAGACCAGTCCAATGAGAGCGGATAAATGACAGAACATCGCCCACTGACGGGCTTCCCGGCTGGGTTTGTACAAGGGCTGCGGACTGTCATTCATCATCAAACGCTCCTTATTTATCAATCGGCCAGTGCGGCACGCTGCAGTTCAAACAACTCGGTAATGCCCTTCTGTGCCAGGGCGAGCATCGCGTTCAGCTCTTCAGGCTGGAATGGCGCGCCTTCGGCAGTGCCCTGTACTTCAATGAAGCCGCCTGCACTGGTCATGACCACGTTCAGGTCGGTTTCCGCAGCGGAATCTTCCAGGTAATCGAGGTCAAGCACCGGCTCGCCCTGATACATGCCGACCGAAACGGCTGCGATCATCTGCTTGAGCGGGTCACCGCCCTTCAGGCCGCCACGCTTCTTGATCACTTTCAAGGCGTCTGCCAGAGCAACCATTGCGCCGGTGATGGACGCGGTGCGAGTGCCGCCGTCCGCTTGAATGACATCGCAATCGACGTACAGGGTCACGTCGCCCAGCTTGGACATGTCCAGCGCAGCGCGCAGCGAACGACCGATCAGGCGCTGGATTTCGAGTGTACGACCACCCTGCTTGCCGCGACTGGCTTCACGCTGGTTACGCTCGCCGGTAGCGCGCGGCAGCATGCCGTACTCGGCAGTCAGCCAACCCTGGCCCTGTCCCTTGAGGAAGCGTGGTACGCCGTTTTCGACGCTGACGGTGCAAATCACCTTGGTATCACCAAACTCGACCAGTACAGAACCCTCGGCGTGTTTGGTGTAGTTGCGGGTGATGCGGATCGAGCGGAGCTGATCGGCGGCGCGACCACTTGGACGTTTCATCTGGGATACCTGTACTGAGACGGAAAACTGCTGGGCATTATAGAGGCCACAGCTGCTGCTGGGCATCTCTAAAAGCCGCCAATGCCGATTTGCTACGAACAGAAGGCTCTGGATCAATACTTTCGACGCTCTGGCGTGATCGCAAGGAATGCCTTGTGTCACTTGTAACGCTGCCGGATTGGGAGCCTGCGCCGCACTGCGCTACAATCCTGCGCCTCTGCAGCCAGTCGGCTTTCACGACACCCATGAGCGCCGATCCTGTGCACTCATGGGTTGAACCACGCTCCTGAATCGATAAGAGGTACTTCCCATGGTGCACAGCATGACTGCCTTTGCCCGCGTAGAGCGAGCCGGTGCCCAAGGCACACTGAGCTGGGAACTGCGCTCGGTCAATCACCGCTATCTGGAGCCTCACCTGCGCCTGCCTGAGTCATTCCGTGATCTGGAAGGTGCGATTCGCGAAGCGCTACGCCAGGGGCTGTCGCGTGGCAAAGTTGAATGCACACTGCGTTTTGTCGAGGAAACCGCCGGCAAACCGCTGCAAGTGGATCTTGAGCGTGCAGGCCAGTTGATCGCTGCAGCCGAATCGGTTGCCGGCCTGATCAAACAGCCTGCCGCGCTGAATCCCCTGGAAGTTCTGGCATGGCCCGGCGTACTGGTGGCCGACGCCAGCGATCCACAGGTGTTGAACACCGAGGCGCTGAAGCTGTTCAATGATGCGCTGACTGAATTAAAGAGCGGGCGCGGACGCGAAGGTGCAGACCTGGCCAGACTGCTTGATGACCGGTTGTCTTCCATCGTCAAGGAGGTTGCCACCCTGCGCACCCTGGTGCCGCAGATGCTGGCAACTCAGCGCCAGAAAGTACTGGATCGCTTTGCCGACATGAAAGCCGAACTGGATCCGCAGCGCCTTGAGCAGGAAATGGTTCTGTTGGCACAGAAAAGCGATGTTGCCGAAGAGCTGGACCGCCTCAGTACACACGTCACCGAGGTCCGTCGCGTGCTCAAGGCTGGCGGTCAGGCAGGCCGGCGCCTTGATTTCCTGATGCAAGAGCTTAACCGCGAAGCGAATACACTGGGCTCCAAGGCCTTTGACCCACGCAGCACGCAGGCTGCCGTCAACCTTAAAGTGTTGATCGAGCAAATGCGCGAGCAAGTGCAGAATATTGAGTAAGGCTGAACCTGACATGACCCATATCACTGGCACCCTGTATATCATTTCCGCCCCATCCGGCGCGGGCAAGACCAGTCTGGTCAAGGCCCTGATGGACGCCCAGCAAGAGCCTCAGCACGGCGCGCAGGCAAAGATTCGCGTCTCTGTCTCGCACACCACACGCGCCATGCGCCCCGGTGAAGTTGACGGCGTGAACTACAACTTCGTCGATCGTGCCACGTTCCTGAGCATGATCGAACACGGCGACTTTCTCGAGCAGGCCGAGGTCTTCGGCAACCTGTACGGCACGTCGCAGAGCCACCTGCAGCAGACGCTGGACGAAGGCCACGACCTGATTCTGGAAATCGACTGGCAGGGTGCGCGTCAGGTTCGTGCGCAGATGCCCCAGGCCCGCTCCATATTCATTTTGCCGCCGACTCAGCAGGCCCTGCGCCAGCGCCTGACCAACCGCGGCCAGGACAGCGACGAGATCATCGAAGCCCGGATGCGTGAGGCGGTCAGCGAAATGAGCCACTACAACGAGTATGAGTACGTGGTGGTCAATGATGACTTCGCCGTCGCGCTGGAAGACCTCAAGGCGATTTTCCGCACCAATCGCCTCACTCAACAGCATCAGCAAGAGCAATACAGCGAGCTTTTTCAGGAGTTGCTGGCTTGATCGAAACGTTTCCAGCCATCAGGCAACAGGTTAAAAGCATGCCGTTGGTGGCATGCCGCTTGATGACTGGTGCTGTCCGCTTGTAAACTACCGAGTCCGCTCGCCCATCCGGGCATCGCGCATCCGCATTTGCTACGAGGAATACCCATGGCCCGCGTAACCGTTGAAGACTGCCTAGAACACGTGGATAACCGCTTTGAGCTAGTCATGCTCTCTACCAAGCGTGCCCGTCAACTGGCAACCGGCGGCAAAGAACCAAAGCTGGCCTGGGAAAATGACAAGCCTACCGTTATGGCACTGCGTGAAATCGCGGCTGGCCTGATGGATTACGCTGTAATCGCAGAAGCCGAAATCGTTGAAGATGAACCATTGTTCGCAGCGTTCGAGGACGAGTCCAACGAGGCCGTCTAAGCCTATGCCAGGTCGACGTAGTACGGCGCAGGGTAAAAGCCATTGGCAAGGGGTAGCGCCTTGCCGAGCATAGACGCCCTCGCCGAAAGACTGTCGGCCTACCTCGGCAAGGACCAGGTCAACCTGGTGCGCCGAGCGTATTTCTATGCCGAACAAGCCCACGATGGCCAGCGCCGTCGCAGTGGTGAAGCCTACGTCACGCATCCTCTTGCGGTGGCGAACATTCTTGCCGACATGCACATGGACCATCAGAGCCTGATGGCTGCGATGCTGCATGACGTCATCGAAGACACCGGGATTGCCAAGGAAGCGCTCAGCGCGCAGTTTGGCGAGACTGTCGCGGAACTGGTCGACGGGGTCAGCAAACTGACCCAGATGAACTTCGAGACCAAGGCCGAAGCCCAGGCGGAAAACTTCCAGAAAATGGCGATGGCCATGGCGCGCGACATTCGCGTCATTCTGGTCAAGCTCGCCGACCGCCTGCACAACATGCGCACGCTGGAAGTCCTGTCTGGCGAAAAGCGTCGGCGCATCGCCAAGGAAACCCTCGAAATCTATGCGCCCATCGCCAATCGGCTGGGCATGCACAGTGTGCGTATCGAATTCGAGGACCTGGGCTTCAAGGCGATGTACCCGATGCGCTCCTCGCGAATCAACCAGGCGGTCAAGCGCGCCAGGGGCAATCGCAAGGAACTGGTCAACAAGATCGAAGAGTCCCTGAGTCATTGTCTGGCCGTCGATGGCATCGAAGGCGACGTCAGTGGGCGGCAGAAACATCTGTATGGCATCTACAAGAAGATGCGCGGCAAGCGTCGCGCCTTCAACGAGATCATGGATGTCTACGCGTTCCGCATCATCGTCGACAAGGTCGACACCTGCTATCGCGTGCTTGGCGCTGTACATAATTTGTACAAGCCGCTGCCCGGCCGCTTCAAGGACTACATTGCGATCCCCAAGGCCAACGGCTATCAGTCCCTGCATACGACCTTGTTCGGTATGCATGGCGTACCGATCGAAATCCAGATTCGCACCCGCGAAATGGAAGAGATGGCCAACAACGGCATCGCTGCACACTGGCTGTACAAATCCAGCGACGACGAGCAGCCAAAAGGCACTCATGCCCGTGCCCGGCAGTGGGTCAAGGGTGTGCTGGAAATGCAGCAGCGTGCTGGCAACTCTCTGGAGTTCATTGAAAGCGTCAAGATCGACCTGTTCCCGGACGAGGTTTACGTTTTCACGCCCAAAGGCCGGATCATGGAGCTGCCCAAAGGCTCCACGGCGGTGGATTTCGCCTATGCGGTACACACCGACGTCGGCAACAGCTGCATTGCTTGCCGGATCAACCGCCGGCTGGCGCCGCTGTCCGAACCGCTGCAAAGCGGCTCGACCGTCGAGATTGTCAGTGCGCCCGGCGCACGTCCGAACCCGGCATGGCTGAACTTCGTCGTGACCGGCAAGGCGCGTACGCATATTCGCCACGCGCTCAAGCTGCAACGCCGCTCCGAGTCGATCAACCTCGGCGAGCGCCTGCTGAACAAGGTGCTCAACGGCTTCGAATGCAGTCTCGACAAGATCACTCAGGAACGCATTCAGCTGGTGCTCAACGAGTACCGGGTCGAAGTGCTGGAAGACCTGCTCGAAGACATCGGGCTGGGCAATCGCATGGCCTATGTCGTCGCTCGCCGCCTGCTGGGCGAGGGCGAGCAGTTGCCAAGCCCTGAAGGTCCGCTGGCGATTCGTGGTACCGAAGGCCTGGTGCTCAGCTACGCCAAATGCTGCACGCCAATCCCTGGCGACCCTATTGTCGGCCACCTGTCTGCAGGCAAGGGCATGGTTGTGCATCTGGATAACTGCCGCAACATCAGCGAAATCCGTCACAACCCGGAAAAATGCATCCAGTTGTCATGGGCCAAGGATGTCACCGGCGAATTCAACGTCGAATTGCGTGTCGAACTCGAGCATCAGCGCGGCCTGATCGCTCTGCTGGCCAGCAGCGTCAACGCGGCCGACGGCAATATCGAAAAAATCAGTATGGACGAACGCGATGGTCGCATCAGCGTGGTCCAACTGGTGGTCAGCGTGCACGACCGTGTGCATCTGGCTCGTGTGATCAAGAAACTGCGCGCCCTGACCGGTGTCACACGCATCACCCGGATGCGCGCGTAGGCCATCCCATCATCAGGAGTTCTCATGACCAAGACTGTCATCACCAGCGATAAAGCCCCTGCGGCAATCGGCCCGTACTCTCAGGCAATTAAAGCTGGCAATACCGTCTACATGTCCGGACAGATCCCGCTGGACCCGAACAGCATGGAGCTGGTCGAAGGCATCGAAGCGCAGATCACCCAGGTCTTCGAAAACCTGAAGTCTGTTGCCGAAGCGGCGGGCGGATCCTTCAAGGACATCGTCAAACTGAACATCTTTCTGACCGACCTGGGCCACTTCGCCAAGGTCAACGAGATCATGGGTACCTATTTCACCCAGCCTTATCCGGCTCGCGCAGCCATCGGCGTTGCGGCATTGCCGCGCGGCGCCCAGGTTGAAATGGACGCGATTCTCGTCATCGAATAATCCCCCGACGGAGCGTGCCTTGCGCTCCGTTCTCCCTGAAGGAAGGAATCCGTTATGCGCTCCGCGCTAGCCATCTCGCTGCTCGCCGTCATTCTGGGCGGCTGCGCCAGCCACGCCGACCGCAATCCGGACGGCACCTGGATCAACCAGACCGCCATCGACGCCGCCGTCAAACAAGGCAACCTGCGTCAAGCCCTGCTCGCCAACGGCCCCAATCTGGAGTGGAAAATCAACTCCAAAGCCAATCAGGCCATCTATTCCAATGGTTTCGAGCTGGGTGAAGGCAAGATTGTCAGCGCCGCTGAAGGCAAGCTGCACATCGACTTCTACGGCAACTTCTTCGAAGACCTGAGCGTGAAAGGTGATGAGCTGGTTCAAGCTGCCAGCGAGTCAGGTCCTGAGCAGCACTTCCAGAAGCCCGAGAACCCGGCACCGGAAGGCGCTCAGCCTGGCACCAGTTTCGAGAAAGCCTTGTATGGTGCCTACATGGGCGGCAAATGGACCATCGTAGAAGGCGACGGCCAAGGCAGCACCGTGCAATTCATGCCTGACGGCAGTGTGCAGGGGCTTCCCGAAAACGATCGCTACGCACTATGCCTGGCGGGCGATTGCGCAGCCATGAGCGGCGAATACGACAGCATGTGGCTGGAGAAAGCCGAAAAAGGCAACCCGTGGATCTTTGCTCGCAAAGGCAAGCAGTTGGAGATATTCCAGGCTATGAACAATGCCGGTGCTGACCAGATGCCCGAGCTGCGTCCAGGCCCACGTCGCTGGTTGCTCGAACAGCAATAAGCGACTCACGCTTCAGGAGCGCCCTTCAAGGCGCTCCTGACGGCGACTTGTTTACCCCAGCAATGCCGCATAGCCAGCCCGATAATCCGGGTACACCGGCACCCATCCCAGTGCGCGCGCCCTGGCATTGCTGCAACGCTTGCTGCCCACGCGCTGCACGCTGACCTCTTCCGACCATTCGGTCACCCCCAGATACTCACGTATCCACGCCACCACATCGGCCAGCGCAGCAGGATCGTCGTCAACGCCTAGATAGCAATTCTCCAGTGCCACACCTCGTTGATCCGCCTGAAGCAGATGCTCCAGCAAACTGGCGGCATCGTCCGCATGAATGCGATTGGCGTAGACCGGAGGATCAATTCTGACACTGTGCCCCTGACGCACGCGGTTCGACAGATCACTGCGTCCGGGCCCGTAGATACCGGTCAGCCTCACCGCCGTGGCTGGCAGTCCGCTGTTCAGCGCCAGCTGCTCGGCTTCCAGCATCACAGTGCCGGTGTAGTTGGCCGGTTCGGTGACGGAGTCTTCATCAACCCACTCCCCTTTCTGCTGACCGTAGACACCGCTGCTTGAGACGAAGATCAACCGCTTTGGACGCTGCCCGGCCTGCTCAAGCCAGCTCAATACATTGCGCAGCCCCTCGACATAAGCCATCCGGTAACCCGCTTCGTCACGCTGCGAAGGCGTTGCGCAATACACCACATAGTCCAGTGCCGCAGTGGGCCACAGGGCAGGCTTGCAGGTATCGAACAAATCGCCCGCCACACCGTGAACACCGGCAGGCAGCTCGGAAACAGTACGCCGCAGCCCATGCACGGTCCAGCCGTGAGGCAGCAGGCGGGTCGCAAGTCGCGAACCAATGTCACCGCAGCCGGCGATTAGAAGCGAAGGGGCAGTCATTCGGTATCTCCATAACAGGTGGTGTCAGCGCCGTACAAAATGATCATCGGCAGGCGAAAATTCGGGCGAATATGTAAAAAAGATACTGTATTACTTTTGTTAACAAGAACGATTTGCAATAATGGCAGCCCATTTGTTCCCTGTGAGCGTCGAGAGCACTGAACGACGCACTGGAACCATCCCCTATTTTTCTCTCAGGTCCGGCCAGCATGACACGCATTCAATCAATCGCTTCGCCTACCCGGATGCCTCGCCTGCCTCGTGCATGGCGCGGTGTCGCAGCCCTCGTCTTGAGCCTGATGTTCGTACCTATGGCCCTTGCAGATCAATCGGCACCGACTGCGGCCCCTGCAACCTCTGCCGCACCTGCGGCGACAGCTCCTGTCGCGCCTGATGCAGCCCCCCCCGTGCAGGCTCTGGAGCCTGCAGCCGAAGACAACAGCCTGGGCATGGCACATGACCTGTCGCCATGGGGCATGTACCAGAACGCCGACGTCGTGGTCAAAGCGGTCATGATCGGTCTGGCCATCGCATCGATCATTACGTGGACCATCTGGATCTCCAAGGGTTTCGAACTGCTGGGTGCCAAGCGCCGGTTGCGTGGTGAAATCGTCAACCTGAAAAAAGCCCGCTCCCTGAACGAAGCGAGCTCGACCGCCAGCAAGGAAGGCACCCTCGCCCACCTGCTGGTGCATGACGCTCTTGAAGAGATGCGCCTGTCGGCCAACAGCCGTGAGCGCGAAGGGATCAAGGAGCGTGTCAGCTTCCGCCTCGAGCGCCTGGTCGCAGCCTGCGGCCGCAACATGAGCATGGGCACCGGCGTACTGGCGACCATCGGCTCTACCGCACCGTTCGTGGGTTTGTTCGGTACGGTATGGGGCATCATGAACAGCTTCATCGGCATCGCCAAGACCCAGACCACCAACCTCGCTGTCGTGGCACCGGGTATCGCCGAGGCCCTGCTGGCCACGGCACTGGGTCTGGTTGCCGCAATTCCTGCGGTAGTGATCTACAACGTGTTCGCCCGCTCCATCGCCGGTTACAAGGCTCAGGTTTCTGATGCTTCGGCCCAGGTTCTGCTGCTGGTCAGCCGCGACCTGGATCATCTGCCAGAACCGACCGAGCGCAATCAACAACAACCGCACATGGTCAAGGTGGGCTAACACGTGGGCCTGCATCTTAACGAAGGCGGCGATGAGCTCGCCGAGAACCATGAAATCAACGTGACGCCGTTCATCGACGTCATGCTGGTGTTGCTGATCATCTTCATGGTGGCTGCACCGTTGGCGACCGTGGACATCAAGGTCGACCTGCCGGCATCCACTGCCACGCCACAGCCCAGGCCCGAGAAGCCGATCTTCCTCAGCGTCAAGACCGACAAGAGCCTGTATCTGGGTGAAGAGAAGGTTGCCCGCGACCAGATCGGTCAGGTGCTGGACACCCGGACCAAGGGCAAGAAGGACACCACGATCTTCTTCCAGGCCGACAAGGGCGTGGATTACGGCGATCTGATGGAAGTCATGAACACGCTTAGGGGTGCGGGTTACCTCAAGGTTGGTCTGGTGGGTCTTGAGACGGCTGGTAAGAAATGATCAGTACGCGCCAAAAACTGACGCGCTATAGCGGTAGTCTGTTGTTGGTGCTGGCCGTGCACGCTATCGCGATCATCATCGCCGTTCGCTGGCCCGCCTCTCAGGCGATCGAGCTACCGCCAGCGGCCATGATGGTCGAGCTTGCGCCTCTGCCTGAGCCCGCACCGCCGCCACCACCAAAAGTCGTTCAGCCACCTCTGCCGCCAGCCCCTGAAGAACCAGAGCCTATGCCGGAAGTCGCGCAAGCGCCGAAGCCGGAAATCGTGGTGCCCAAAAAGGTTGAAAAGCCCAAGCCAAAACCGCAGCCGCCAAAGCCGCAGAAGAAGCCTGAGCCGCCTCAGGAAAAACCTGCTGACGAAAAACCGGTCGACACGCCGCCTACGACTGCCAAACCGGAAAAAGCAGCTGCTCCGAAGCCCGCTCCTGCGCCTGCGCCGCCCAGCAATGCGCTGCCAAGCTGGCAGGGTGACCTGTTAAGTCATCTGGGCAAGTACAAGAAGTATCCCGAGGATGCGCGTCGTCGTGGCATGCAGGGTGTTGCACGCCTGCGCTTCGTTGTCGATGCTGACGGCAACGTGCTGTCTTACTCGATTGCCAACAGTTCAGGCAGCCCGGCGCTGGATCGAGCGACCATGGAAATGATCCGTCGCGCTCAGCCGCTGCCCAAACCGCCCAAGGAAATCCTCAACAACGGCACCATTGAAATCCTCGCACCGTTCGTTTATTCACTGGATAAACGCTGAATTGTACTTTTGTTACTTGTGAGTGCTTCTGATAACGTGCGTCTATCGATCGCACCCGCTATGCTGGGGTCGCAACTTCATGGACGCACGTTATGACTCTTACAGAATTACGCTACATCGTCACGCTTGCCCAGGAGCAGCACTTTGGCCATGCGGCTGAGCGCTGCCACGTCAGCCAGCCAACGCTGTCGGTGGGCGTCAAGAAACTAGAAGACGAACTCGGTGTGCTCATTTTCGAGCGCAGCAAGAGCGCCGTGCGCCTGACACCGGTCGGTGAAGGCATCGTTGCGCAAGCGCAGAAAGTGCTGGAGCAGGCTCAAGGTATTCGTGAGCTGGCCCAGGCAGGCAAGAATCAGCTGACCGCGCCGCTGAAAGTCGGCGCTATTTATACCGTCGGCCCTTACCTGTTCCCTCACCTGATTCCACAACTGCACCGGGTTGCGCCGCAGATGCCGTTGTACATCGAAGAAAACTTTACGCATGTGCTGCGCGACAAGCTGCGCAACGGTGAGCTGGATGCCGTCATCATTGCCTTGCCGTTCAACGAAGCCGACGTGCTGACCCTGCCACTTTACGACGAGCCGTTCTCCGTCCTGATGCCGGCCGATCACCCATGGACTCAGAAAGAGACCATCGACGCCTCGGCACTCAACGACAAGAGTCTGTTACTGCTGGGCGAAGGTCACTGCTTCCGTGATCAGGTTCTGGAAGCCTGCCCTACCCTGGGCAAAGGCAATGAAGGCGCCAAGCACACGACAGTAGAATCCAGCTCGCTGGAAACCATTCGGCACATGGTCGCTTCCGGGCTGGGTATTTCGATCCTGCCGCTTTCGGCCGTTGACAGCCACCACTACGCGCCTGGCGTGATCGAAGTCCGCCCGCTGACGCCGCCTGTGCCTTTCCGCACAGTCGCCATCGCCTGGCGCGCAAGCTTCCCGAGACCCAAAGCCATCGAAATTCTCGCTGACTCTGCTCGCCTGTGCTCGGTGGCACGTCCGAAAACAGTCGCAAGTTAGGCAGAAAAGAAATGAGCGAGCTTTCCAGGGTCTCGGTCACGGCGCTCAAGGGCGTCGGTGAAGCGATGGCAGAAAAGCTGGCCAGGGTCGGGCTGGAAACCCTGCAGGACGTGCTGTTCCATCTGCCGTTGCGTTACCAGGACCGGACCCGCGTCGTACCGATTGGCGCATTGCGCCCTGGCCAGGATGCCGTGATCGAAGGCGTGGTCAGCGGCGCCGATGTGGTAATGGGCAAGCGCCGCAGCTTGCTGGTACGGCTTGGCGACGGCACAGGTGTCGTCAGCCTGCGCTTCTACCACTTCAGCAACGCGCAGAAAGAAAGCATGAAGCGTGGCACGCACCTGCGCTGCTTCGGCGAAGCGCGTCCCGGTGCTTCCGGCCTGGAAATCTATCACCCGGAATATCGGGCGATCACCGGTGATGAGCCCGCGCCCGTCGAACAGACCCTCACGCCGATCTATCCCACGACTGAAGGCCTTACCCAGCAGCGCCTGCGTCAGCTGTGTCAGCAAAGCCTGGCGATGCTCGGCCCCAAAAGCCTGCCGGACTGGCTGCCGGATGAGCTGGCCCGCGACTATCAGCTGGCCCCGCTGGATGATGCGATCCGCTATCTGCATCACCCGCCCGCCGATGCCGATGTGGAGGAGCTGGCCCTCGGGCATCACTGGGCGCAACACCGGCTGGCTTTCGAGGAATTGCTTACCCACCAGCTTTCCCAGCAGCGCCTGCGCGAAAGTCTGCGCTCACAGCGCGCACCGGCGTTGCCTGTTGCGAAAAAACTGCCGAAACAATTTCTCGCCAACCTCGGCTTCGCGCCCACGGGTGCCCAGCAGCGGGTCGGCAAGGAAGTTGCCTACGACCTGAGCCAGCCTGAGCCGATGCTGCGGTTGATCCAGGGTGACGTTGGTTCGGGCAAGACCGTGGTCGCCGCGCTGGCTGCCTTGCAAGCGCTGGAAGCAGGTTATCAAGTGGCGCTGATGGCCCCCACCGAGATTCTCGCCGAGCAGCACTACATCAACTTCCAGCGCTGGTTAGAGCCGCTGGGCGTTGGCGTGGCCTGGCTGGCGGGCAAGCTCAAGGGCAAGGCGCGCGCGACGTCCCTGGAGCAGATCGCCAGTGGCACCCCCATGGTAGTGGGCACCCATGCGCTGTGTCAGGACGAAGTGCAGTTCAAGAACCTCGCGCTGGTGATCATCGACGAGCAGCACCGGTTCGGTGTTCAGCAACGTTTGGCGCTGCGTAAAAAGGGCGTCGGCGGCCTGATGTGTCCGCATCAATTGATCATGACCGCCACACCGATTCCACGCACGCTGGCGATGAGCGCCTACGCCGATCTGGACACGTCGATTCTGGACGAACTGCCGCCCGGAAGGACACCGGTCAATACCGTGCTGGTTGCCGACAGCCGCCGCCTGGAAGTCGTGGAGCGTGTGCGCGCAGCTTGCGCCGAAGGTCGCCAGGCCTATTGGGTGTGCACGCTGATCGAAGAATCCGAAGAGCTGACCTGCAAAGCAGCTGAAACCACCTACGAAGAACTGAGCAGTGCCCTGGGTGAGGTTCGCGTCGGATTGATACACGGGCGCATGAAGCCCGCAGAAAAGGCCGCGATCATGGCCGAATTCAAGCAGGGTGCGCTGCAATTGCTGGTAGCAACTACAGTGATCGAAGTTGGGGTCGACGTGCCGAACTCCAGCCTGATGATCATCGAAAACCCCGAGCGCCTCGGTCTGGCTCAATTGCACCAGTTGCGCGGGCGCGTCGGTCGCGGCAGTGCGGTCAGCCATTGTGTGCTGCTCTACCACCCGCCGCTTTCACAGATCGGACGGCAGCGGCTGGGCATCATGCGCGAAACCAACGACGGCTTTGTCATCGCCGAAAAGGACCTTGAACTGCGTGGTCCCGGTGAAATGCTGGGAACCCGACAAACGGGCCTTCTGCAATTCAAGGTCGCCGACCTTATGCGTGACGCAGACCTGCTACCGGCCGTACGCGACGCGGCTCAGGCCCTGTTGGAGCGCTGGCCCCAACATGTCAGCCCACTGCTCGACAGATGGCTGCGTCATGGCCAGCAGTATGGCCAGGTGTGATGCAGGCTACGCTTTGAACACCACGTGCGACCGAAAACGAATAACGTGGTTATACTTCAAAAAATGTAGGAATTTGGACATAGCTCATGACAGAAGTCGCCCACGTCAATGATCCGCAGCACGCGCCGTCGGTAATCCGGCAGTTGCTTGAAAAATTGGCTATCAGCTACAACGAAGTCATGGACAACAAAAGCTTGCCCCCGGCGCGCAAGGTTCAGGCTGTGCTGGTCGAGGACGCTGTCGGTGCGCTGCTTATCCTGTTCCCGCAGAGCCAGTTGCTCGACCTCAGCCGAATCACCGAGCTGACCGGGCGCCAGTTGACCGCTGTGCCGCATGATCGTTTGCAGCGCATGCTCACCAAGCACAACCTGCAAGTGCTGCCGGGGCTCCCGGCACTGACCAGCTCACCGTGCCTTTACGATGATCGCCTGCTGCAAGAGCCGACACTGCTGGTGGGCTCGGGCGAAAAGGGCCTGTTGCTGGAAATCAGCAGTGACGACTTCAAAGGCATGCTGAGCAAGGCCAGTGCCGCGCACTTCGGCCAGTCGGTCGCAGCCATCCGTCCGAACCTGGATCGTCCTGACGACGATCCGGCAGAAATCACCCAGGCCATGCATGTTTTCACGGCGCGTCGCATCCAGCAGCGTCTGGAAGCGACCCTGGAAATACCACCACTGGCCGGAACTGCACAGAAAATCATCAAGCTGCGGGTCGACCCCGATGCGACCATCGATGACATCACCGGCGTAGTCGAAACCGACCCTGCGCTGGCGGCACAGGTCGTGAGCTGGGCGGCATCGCCCTATTACGCGTCGACCGGCAAGATCCGCTCGGTAGAAGATGCAATCGTCCGCGTGCTGGGCTTTGATCTGGTGATCAACCTGGCACTGGGCCTCGCTCTGGGCAAAACCCTGAGTCTGCCCAAGGACCAGCCGCAACAGACCACGCCGTATTGGCAGCAATCCATCTATACAGCTGCCGTCATCGAAGGTCTGACCCGCGCCATTCCACGCGCCAGTCGCCCGGAAGCTGGCCTGAGCTACCTCGCCGGTTTGCTGCACAACTTCGGCTACCTGCTGCTGGCCCATGTGTTTCCGCCACACTTCACCCTGATTTGCCGCCAGCTGGAAGTTAACCCGCACCTGCACCACAGCTTTATTGAGCAGCATTTGCTGGGTATCAGCCGCGAGCAGATCGGGGCCTGGCTGATGCGCTATTGGGACATGCCGGATGAACTCGCCATCGCGCTGCGCTTCCAGCACGACCCCCACTACAAGGGCGAACATCACGTCTACGCCAACCTGGTTTATCTGGCCGTACGTCTGTTGCGGGTGAACGGCATCGGTGCCGGGCCAGAGCAAGAGATTCCTGACGAGTTGTTCGAACGCTTGGGCCTGTCCTGCGAAAAAGCCAACGAGTCAGTGAAAAAAGTGCTGGAGGCCGAGGTACTTCTGCGCGAACTGGCTTCGCAGTTCAGCAAGTAATGCGCTGATGTAATGTGCGAACAGTGCCTAAGGCTCTGGCTCAGGCACTATTTATCTCCTCAAACCTCAGAAAGGCTCGCCTTCTACCCCTGGTAGGTGCTCATCCAGGCGTAGCCAGGGAAGCCGGTTCTCTATCCAGATGTGTCGTGAGGGCGTTGCCAGCTCCGGTTGGTCAAGTGTCGCAATGGTGACGTCGATCTCGTCCGGGCTGTTGCGCGTGAACAACGCCAGGTGAGCGCCGCACTTGCCGCAGAAATAGCGTACGCAGCTGGGTGAGGAGTCATACGCACAGGGGCTGCCTGTCAGCCACGTGAACGAAGCCAGCGGCACACTTGTCCAGGTTACAACCGTTGCACCCGAGGTGCGTCGACAGATGGAGCAATGACAGTGAGCGATGTCCCGCAACGGCGCATCGAACTGGTAACGCAGCCCGCCGCAATGGCAGCCACCCGAGTGTATCTCGCTCATCCATGCTTCTCCTTCATGCCCATAATCCGTGTGACAATAAAATTTCCACAATAGCTGATTGAAAGGTCGGTGAAAGCTTGGCCAATTAGCATCGCCTCACTTCCGGCAAAAAGACCGGCTAGCCAGGAACGGATTCCAACGTGTTTCAGGCCCAATTAACAACAATAATGGTGATTCCGATGCTTGCTGACTTCTCGTTCCACACCCTCCTTGCGCCTCCACTCCACGTACCGATCTGCTGAGCTGACTCGTTCATTTCACGTTCTGTAGCCGTATTACGTCTGGAGTATTCCCATGCTGACTTTCCTTGGCTTTGCCATGGTTATTGCGTTCATGTACCTGATCATGAGCAAGCGCCTGACTGCGCTGATCGCCCTGATTCTGGTTCCAATCATCTTCGCCCTGTTCGGTGGCTTCGCGGCCCAGATCGGCCCGATGATGCTGGCAGGTATCACCAAGCTGGCGCCGACCGGCGTGATGCTGATGTTCGCCATCCTTTATTTTGCGCTGATGATCGACTCCGGCCTGTTCGACCCGGCCGTGCGCAAGATCCTGAAAATGGTCAAGGGCGACCCGATGCGCATTTCGGTCGGCACCGCCGTGCTGGCGCTGGTGGTGTCCCTCGACGGTGATGGCACGACCACCTACATGATCTGCGTCGCCGCCATGCTGCCGCTGTACAGCCGCGTCGGCATGAGCCCGCGCATCATGGCCGGCCTGATCATTCTGGCGGGTGGCGTGATGAACATGACCCCGTGGGGTGGCCCGACCGCTCGTGCGGCCAGTGCCCTGCATGTCGATGCATCCGACATTTTCGTACCGATGATCCCGGCAATGCTGGCTGGCGTGGTTGCGATCCTCGCAATTGCCTACTTCTACGGCAAACGCGAACGCGCTCGTCTGGGTGAACTGCACCTTAAGGGTGATGAAGTCGATCACAGCGAAATCAGCGTCTCGCAATTCCCGGATGCACGTCGTCCAAAGCTGATCTGGTTCAACGGCGCGCTGACCTTCGCACTGATGGTTGCCCTGATCATGGGCCTGCTGCCGCTGCCGGTACTGTTCATGATCGCGTTCAGTATCGCGATGATCATCAACTACCCGAACCTGCAGGACCAGAAGGACCGCGTATCAGCCCACGCCGGTAGCGTTCTGGCAGTGGTCGGCCTGATCTTCGCCGCAGGTATCTTCACCGGTATTCTGTCCGGCACCGGCATGGTCGACGCCATGTCGAAAAGCCTGCTGGCAGTGATCCCGGATGCGCTCGGCCCGTACCTCGCCGTCATCACCGCGCTGGTGAGCATGCCGTTCACTTTCTTCATGTCCAACGACGCGTTCTACTACGGCGTACTGCCAGTGCTGTCCGAAGCCGCTGCCCACTACGGCATAAGCCCGGTTGAAATGGCCCGCGCCTCGATCGTCGGTCAGCCGGTCCACTTGCTCAGCCCTCTGGTGCCATCGACCTACCTGCTGGTTGCCTTGGCCGGTATCGAGTTTGGCGACCATCAGCGCTTCACCCTGAAATGGGCGATTCTGGTGTGCCTGTGCATTCTGGTTGCCGCGCTGCTGATGGGGATCTTCCCGTTCTATAGCAGCATGTAAAACGCAGTACCTGTCACAAAGGCTCGCCGTTGACTTGATCGTTGACGGCGAGTTTTTGCGTTTGGGCGGTCAATTGGTTGAAGGCCGGTACTGCAACGCCTCGGCCAGATGGCTACGAGTGATCGCGTCCACCTGCTCCAGATCAGCCAGCGTTCGCGCCACTTTCAGCAGGCGATGCGCCGAACGTAATGAGAGAGTCAGGCGCTCGCAGGCCGTCTCCAGCCAGCGTTCATCGACACTGGACAGCGCGCAGTGCTCGCGCAGCCCTGGTAGGTCGAGAAAGGCATTGGCACAGCCCTGACGACGTTGCTGCCGTTCTCTGGCCTGCGCAACCACCGCTGCCGCGCTTGCAGTGTTCTCACTGGTGGTCGGGTCGGGGTTGAGGGCTGTGGCTTCGCGGGCGACGGTCAGGTGCAGATCAATCCGGTCCAGCAGCGGGCCGGACAACTTGTTGCGATAACGCTGCACCTGCTCGGAGGAACAACGGCAGCGCCCGGTCGGCTCACCCAGATATCCACAGGGGCATGGGTTCATCGCTGCCACCAGTTGGAACCGCGCCGGAAAGCGCACGCGATCCCGCGCCCGGGAAATCACGATATGCCCGGACTCCAGCGGCTCACGCAAAACCTCCAGCACGCGGCGATCGAACTCCGGCAATTTACTTTTTGAGACCGAGATCACGAAAATTTTGTCAAAAATGAGGGTCACCGTGGATTTCCGGGCGGCCTCGGCTGCTCTGGACGCTTGCCGACGGATCAGACAATGCCAGCTAACGTGTCCGGATCACGTTTGCTCTGAACCCCGAGTAAAGGCGTGCCAGTTTCGTCGCCCGGCAATCGCAGCTAATTGTCTCTCATGGTCGTGGATCATGTTACGCGGTTGCGCTAGCCTTGAACGTAGACCGTCTGGCCAACTCACCTTTCAGCACAGTAGTAATCTCAAGCCTTCTTGAGCGCCATAGTCGATCAGGCGGGATGCAGCTCTGACACCTGAGGCAGTAGGCCGGATGGGTCGCATGCAAGCACACCTGCGATGCGATAAAGCTTCTCGACGGTAATATTTACTTCGCCACGCTCGATTCGGCCCATATAGCTGCGGTCGATATTGCAGGCCAGCGCCAGTGCATCCTGAGAAATCTGGCAGGCTTTCCTCTGCGTTCGGATGCGTCTCCCTAACGCTTTCGCCAACTTGTCCATGCCCGTCTCAATTCCGCTTGAGGCGGTACTATCCTGCGTTTGCGGACACACGAGCCACGGACTATAATCCGCATTTTTAGAAATCCACTTCCTTGGTGCCTCAATGAAATCAGCCTCGTTCCATATTTGAGAGGCGTCTGTATGAGCTGCTTCAGGAGGAAGGGCATACACGATTCACGATTCACGACTCGTGAATTGCGGCATGCTTACGCCATGCGTCTGGATGGCATGAGTTTTCGTATCACCGATGTGCGGCGCTACCCATTGTTTTTCCACGAAGGGTATACGAGCGGCGCCGACTGAATTGGGAGTGGTTTAGCAATTGATATACGTACTTGACCCTGCAGAACGGACTGTCTTCACCAGTACACACTGTGAGTTGGAGGGTATGGTTTTTCTCTTGACTATCACCTCCACTCAGACGGGGATGTGTGATCGCGCTGCAATGGTCAGTTGCGCGTATGAGCTTCAGCACTACATGACTGCCGCCTCGAATGTGGAGATCAGTCACGTCCAAATGCTTTGTCCACCAGCGATCAGCCGCTCAGGTAAATGGAGCCTCGAAGATCTAGATCGAATCACTTGTCTCCAAGGTCTCGCAACTGAGGAAAGTGCTGTGGTGTATCGCACTTCGCAAGGCATTTACAAAATGGGGGATTGAACCGCCCCGGGTTTCTCGGAGACCCTTTTGTTTGAGTCATGCCACCTGGGCAGACTCGG
>NZ_LKBW01000326.1 GCF_002699855.1 Pseudomonas amygdali
CTTAACGGCCTGAGTCCTGTGGAATTCAGGATGCAGGCCGCCAAGGCAGCGTAAGTGGATAATTGTCCAACCTTCGGGGGGCATACCACTCCGCGTGGTAATGCAGTTCGTGACGCTCCGCGTCACACAGTTCTGCGACTCAGTGAGATTCAGGCTCGACTTGAGTCACCTTTTCGCCCCTCGGCGACCTACTTTGATGGGGCCAAAGTAGGCAAATCCCTACGCTCCTGTTTCCGGCCCGACTTCGTCGGGTTCCTTCGCCCTGTCACTGATCCGGGGGTCGCCGCAACGGACCATCCATGGTCCGGTGCGGCTAGCCTGGCGTCCTGCCAGGCTACCCCCGGATCAGCGCCAGGACTCAGCCGTCACTAACGTCGCACTCTGCGTCGTCTGTGCCATCGCGGTCGAAAAGCACGTTAAGGCGTCAGTAACCAGAACCAGACCCCGGAATCCACGATGTCCCGGCCAGGGGCACTCGGGCCATGGCGGCTGATTCGACGGTCAGCGCCACCAGGTCTTCCGGGTCGAGGTTGTGCAGGTGCGACTTGCCGCAGGCGCGGGCCATGGTCTGAGCCTCCAGCACCAGCACGCGCAGGTAGTTGGCCAGACGCCGCCCGCCTTCGACCGGGTCGAGACGTTTGGACAGTTCCGGGTCCTGGGTGGTGATGCCCGCAGGGTCGCGGCCGTTCTGCCAGTCATCGTAATAGCCCGCTGCCGAGCCGATCTTTTTCAGTTCTTCGTCGAGCCGCGGATGGTTATCGCCCAGGGCAATCAACGCGGCTGTACCAATTGCCACTGCGTCGGCACCCAGCGCCATGGCCTTGGCCACGTCGGCGCCGTTGCGGATGCCGCCGGAAACGATCAATTGCACCCTGCGGTGCATGCCCATCTCCTGCAGCGCCTGCACGGCTTGCGGGATGGCAGGCAGAATCGGAATGCCGACGTGTTCGATGAACACTTCCTGAGTGGCCGCAGTACCGCCCTGCATGCCGTCGAGCACAATCACGTCAGCACCAGCCTTCACCGCCAGCTTGACGTCGTAGTACGGGCGGCTGGCACCTATCTTCACGTAGATCGGCTTTTCCCAGTCGGTGATCTCGCGGATCTCGGCAATCTTGATTGCCAGATCGTCGGGGCCGGTCCAGTCCGGGTGTCGGCACGCAGAACGCTGATCGACGCCGACCGGCAAGGTGCGCATGCCAGCCACGCGCTCGGTCACTTTCATGCCCAGCAACATGCCGCCGCCACCGGGTTTGGCACCCTGCCCCAGGACGATCTCGATGGCATCGGCCTTGCGCAGATCGTCGGGATTCATGCCGTAACGCGATGGCAGGTACTGGTAGACCAGATGCTGCGACTGACCGCGCTCTTCCGGGGTCATGCCACCATCGCCGGTGGTGGTACTGGTGCCGGCAATGGTTGCGCCGCGGCCCAGTGCTTCCTTGGCGTTGGCCGACAATGCGCCGAAGCTCATGCCTGCGATAGTCACCGGAATTTTCAGGTACAGCGGCTTTTTGGCGAAACGATTACCCAGCACCACGTCGGTGCCGCACTTCTCGCGATAGCCTTCCAGCGGGTAGCGCGAGACGCTTGCGCCAAGCAGCAGCAGGTCGTCGAAGTGCGGCAGTTTGCGTTTTGTGCCGCCACCGCGAATGTCGTAGATGCCGGTTTCCGCAGCACGCTGGATTTCCTGAATGGTCAGGCGATCGAAGGTGGCCGACTCGCGCAGGACTGGAGCAGGTTTTTGGCTGATGGGGTCGCTCATGGTAATGCTCCTGAATCAGTACGCGGAGGCGTTATCGATTTTGAAGTTGTAAAGCTGACGGGCCGAGCCGTAGCGTTTGAAATCCGCTGCCTTCTCGTTAAAGCCAGCGCGATTGAGCAACACCTGCAGCTCCTGCAGATGCTCTTCACGCATCTCCTTGGCGATGCAGTCAGAGCCCAGTGACTCGACCTTGCCTTTGACGTAGATCCGCGTTTCATACAACGAGTCGCCCAGCGCATCACCGGCGTCGCCACAGACCACCAGCCGACCGGCCTGGCCCATGAAGCAGCTCATGTGGCCGATGCTGCCGCCGACCACAATGTCGATGCCTTTCATGGAAATGCCACAGCGCGCTCCGGCATCGCCTTCAATCACCAGCAAACCGCCGTGCGCCTTGGCACCTGCGGCCTGCGAGGCGCTGCCCTTGACCCGGACTGCGCCGGACATCATGTTCTCGGCGCAACCAACACCGACATTGCCGTGCACGGTGATCGAAGCTTTCTGGTTCATACCCGCGCAGTAATAGCCGGCATGGCCCTGAATATCGATGGAGATGGCCTCGTTGACGCCGACCGCCAGGTTATGCGCGCCGTCAGGGTGGGTGACCAGCCATTCGCGCTCTTGCAATGCCTTGACCTGATCGTGCAGAGTCTGGTTGAGATCACGCACGGTGGCGCTGGAAAGATCGACGGTTTTCATGAGCGTGCTCCCTCGGCTGGCTCGCGTTCCCAGATGTACATAGTGGCCGGGACCGGTTCCCAGACCCTGGCGTTTTCGATACCCGGCAGGCTGGACAGCGCCTGGTATTCCGAGGCCATGGCGACGTAATCGTCGGTTTCGGCGAGAATGGCCGGTTTGCAGGCAATCGGATCGCGAATCACCGCAAAACCATTGCGCGTGCCGATGGCGAAGGTAAAAAAGCCATCGAGGTCCTCCAGCGATTTGTCGAGCGCCTGCTTGAGGCTGTCGCCCTGTTGCAGGCGCCAGGCCAGATAACCGGCGGCCACCTCGGTGTCGTTGTCGGTCTCGAAGTGAATGCCTTCACGACGCAGGTTCTGGCGCAGGCGAAAGTGATTGGACAGCGAGCCGTTGTGCACCAGACACAGGTCCGAACCCGTGGAAAACGGATGACTGCCTTCCATGGTCACCGCACTTTCAGTGGCCATGCGCGTATGGCCGATGATGTGGCTGCCCTTCATGGACGCCAGACCGAAGCGCTCGGAAATCTCCCTCGGCAACCCCATGCCCTTGAGGATCTCGATACTCTGTCCGGCGCTCATGATGCGCACGGTGGGCGCCAACTGCGCCAGTGCAGCACGCACCGGGGCTTCTTCTGCCTGAATCTTCAATACCACGGCGCTGGCGTTCTGAAACCAGTCCAGTGGTGCATCCAGTCTGCTTTGCAGCGCCGCGATCAGCGCCTTGAAATCATACTGTTCGGTGGTGGCCTGCAAGGTCAGCTTGACCCAGCCCTGCGCCACTTCATCGCCATAAATGGCAAACCCGGCGCTGTCCGGCCCGCGGTCCGTCATAGCCTCGAGCATCGGTTCGAACAACCTGCCGAGTTGTGATTCCAGCGCCGGGTTCTTCAGATACAAACCAACGATTCCGCACATAAGCCTCACCTTGTTCGGAAGCGGCAAGCTTTTAGCTACAAGCTGCAAGCCAACCGCATAGACAGAAAAATTCAATACGCCGCAATCCAGCTTCTTATTGCAGCCTGAAGCTTGAAACGTGCAGCTAGAAAAACTCGATATAACGCTTCACTTCCCAGTCACTCACGTGGCGGCTGTACTCCACCCATTCCATGCGTTTGAGGCGGATGAACTCACCAACGATCTCGTTGCCCAGCACCTCGGCGAACAAAGGGTCGGCTTCGAGTGCATCGCAGGCTTCCTTGAGCGACTGCGGCAGGGTCTTGATGCCCCGTGCGGCGATTTCTTCCAGGCTCAATGTGTAAAGGTTCTCGTTGCAGACATGATCGATCTCCAGCTGCCGGTCGATACCGTCCAGCCCTGCGGCGATGATCGCGGCGCTGACCAGATACGGGTTGCAACCGGCATCCGGCAGGCGAAACTCGAGGCGGCCATAGGGCACCCGCACCATCGCCGAACGGTTGTTGGCGCCGAAGGCGATGAACGCTGGAGCCCAGGTCGCCCCCGACAACGAGTTGCCGACCACCAGGCGTTTGTAGGAGTTGACCGTGGGTGCCGCGAAGGCACACAGCGCGGGGCCGTGAGCCAGCAGGCCAGCCGCAAAGTGATAGGCCATCTTCGACAGGCCCATGCCGCTGGGGTCGCTGGCGTCGTGAAACAGGTTCTTGCTGCTGGCACTGGCGATCGACAGGTGGAAGTGCATGCCGTTGCCCGCACGCTTCGGATCGGGTTTGGGCATGAACGAGCAGATCATGCCCATGTCGTTGGCGATCTCCCCGGCCGCCATGCGGAAGAAAGTGAAGCGGTCCGCCGACTCCATGGCCTCGCTGTAGGTGTAATTGATCTCGAACTGGCCGTTGGCGTCTTCGTGATCGATCTGATAAATGTCGAAGCCCACCGGCTGTAGCGCCTCGGTCAAGCGCTCGAGAAACTCACGTGAACGCGACAGCCCCTTGTAGTCATAGCAAGGCTTGTCGAGGTTATCGCTGGCATCGACCATTTGCAGGCTGCCCGCAGCATCGCGCTTGAACAGGCTGAACTCGGGCTCCAGCCCGGTATTGAGGGTCCAGCCACGCTGGCTGAGGCGTTCGACCTGCTGCTGCAACACATAACGGCTGTCATAGGGCCACGGCTTGCCATCCACATGACCGACGCACACCACCCGCCCATACCCCGGCTGCCACGGCACCGGGGTCAGCGACGACAGGTCGCCCCTGGCCATGAAGTCCGGGCCGTGGGGTTCCATGCCCATGCCGCAGATAGCGAAACCGGCGAACCCGGCACCGTCCTCTGCAACCATTTCCAGGCCCATCACAGGAACCGACTTGGTCTTGGCCGAACCATGAATATCCACGAACTGAGCCAGCACGTACTTGATGCCGTGCTGTTCGATCAGGCGCTGTGTTTCGGGTGGCAACATGGGACGTGTCTCCTGGCATGGCAAAACGTTTCAGGGAAGGAGCGTTGTTTCACTACCCGCCGAGAATATATTCTGAGCAGGAAAGTTACTTTCCCTTTAGGAATGCAAAGCGCTTGCCAGTTTGGTATGCCAGCAAATCGAAGAGACGTGGAAGGGGCAATTCAGCTGTTTATATGGGAAACTCGTTTTCTCTCCGGGAATAATTTGCAAATGAAGTACGCGATGACAGCGGCGAAATGCACATTCCCAGTGCGAAATAAAAATTATTGAACGGAAACTGTGCGCAGCCGATGAATATGCCGACCGAACCGCATCCGAAATTGAAGCTTGAGCAATACCTGGGTATTCAGATCAAACGCCAGCGCCAGGCTCAGGAGCTGAAGCTTGCCGACGTAGCGCGCATTGCCGGTATCAGCCAGGGCATGCTGAGCAAGATCGAGAACGCACAGGTGTCAACCAGTCTCGACAACCTCAGCCGTCTTTGCGACGTGCTGGGCATGCCCATGTCCAAGCTGTTCAGCCAGTACGATCAGCAAGGCAGCAGTGCACTGCTGGTGAAAGCCGATGAAGGGCTTGAGGTGGTAAGGCGCGGCACCGAGAAAGGCCACACCTATCACTTGCTCAACCATACCCGTGGGCCGAAGAAGAGTTTCGAGGCGTACATGGTGACGATGGACGATGCCAGCGAGGAGTTTCCGACCTTCTCACACCCCGGCACCGAGTTTCTCCACCTGCTCGAAGGCGAGCTGATCTACCGCCACGGCAATCAGCTGTATCCGATGCAGGCCGGTGACAGCCTGACCTTCGACGGCGACATTCCCCACGGTCCCGAGCAACTGGTGCAGGTGCCGATCAAGCTGCTGTCGATCATGAACTATGGTGCGCAGGGCGATTGAGGCCAGACCGGCAGCGGCGCGCCTGCTGGCGCGCCGTGCCTACGGTGGTTACAGGTATTTCAACCAGCTGATATCGCGACGACGCGCCTTCAGCGCAGCGAACCAGCGCACCGCTGGAAACAGCAGCACCGCCAGTACCACCGAGGTCAGCCAGACGCCCCACATGTGGTCGAAACCGAAGTACTTGCCCTGATTGGTTCCCCAGATCGCTACGGCAATCAGGTACAGAATCTTCAGGACGTACAGGTGCAGCAGGTAGAAAAACATCGGTGCCGAGCCGAGCACCACCAATGGCCGCAACCAGCTTTTTTCCTGACTGCGTTCGAAGGCGATGAGAATCAGCAGACCGATCCCCAGCGTCAGGCTGATGAACAGCAACGACGGTGGGTATTTGGTGATGTTGAAGGAGCTCATGACCGTTTGCATACCGGTCTCGCCAACGCTCCACGGTTTTTCACCGTAGCCGTTGATCATGCGCAGGACCACAAAGCCCGACAGCGCTCCCCCACCCCACATCCACAGGTTTGCACGTCGTTTCGCAGCATCGTAACTGCCGGCAAACCAAGGGCCTGCGGCGTAGCCCAGCGCGATAATGCCGATCCACGGCAATAACGGGTAAGAGGTACGGAAACGCAGGTTATCGGACACTTCGATCCAGCCCCGATCATGCAGAATCGCCCACGGGATGTGCATGGCCGACTCGACGCCGAAGTGCAGTGAGTCCAGCAGGTTATGCCCGGCAATGATCACCACGCCAATGACCACCAGCGCCCAGCGCGGCAGATACACCATCAGCGACAGCGCAACCATGCTCAGGCCGATGGCCCAGATCACTTGCAGGTAGATGATGGTCGGCGGGAACTGGAAGGTCCAGGCGAAGCTCACCAGGGTGAACTCCAGGGCAATGAGGAACAGCCCGCGCTTGAGCAGAAACGCCGACACGTCAGTCTTGCCGTGATATTTCTCGCCATACAGGTACGCCGAAAGCCCGGTCAGCAGAACGAACAGCGGCGCACATAAATGCGCCAGTGTGCGGCTGAAAAACAGGGCGGGTTCGGTGCTCGCGACCTCCATCGGGTCGAGGACCTGGCGGTGCAGGAAGAAGGTTTCCCGTACGTGGTCCAGCAGCATGAAGAGAATGATCAGCCCGCGCAGAGCATCGATAGAGCGCAGCCGTGATGCTGGCGCGCGGGTTGGTTGAACAACTGCTGTCATGAAAAATCCAGATCCGTAGCCGGAAGTGCAATGAGTCGATTGTGTTCTGTGTCAGAACTCGTTCTGAAGTGCCTTGTAGCCGCGCACCAGGTCAATGTTGGTGTGCGCCACGTCTTCGGAAAACTCCGAAGCCGAAATGCTCACCGGTGGGAATTGCGAAAGATCAGTATTAGGCCCGATCCGGGTGGTGGACGGCACGTAAAAATTCTCCGGCAAATCGCGACCGTCGACCACCGAGTTGTGTCTGACCACACTGCCGTTGCCGACCTGGCAGTTGAACAGCACGCTGTTGAAGCCGATGAAGACGCGGTCTCCGACCATGCAAGGTCCGTGCACGATGGAGCGGTGGGCAATCGAGGTGAACTCACCGATGGTCACCGCAGCACCCGATTTGGAGTGAATCACCACGCCATCCTGAATATTGGAGTTGGCGCCGATGACAATCGGCTCCATGTCCCCTGTAGCGTCGACTTCGTCAGCGCGGATCACGGCATAGGGGCCGACAAACACGTTGTCCTTGATGATCACCTTGCCGCAGATGATCGCGGTTTTATCGATGTAAGCGGATTCGGCGATGACCGGCAGATGGCCGGAAGGATTTTTACGGATCACGGTATGAAGCCTCAGGACAGGTAGTTGGAAGTCTGGGCGGCCGCATCGTGCGGATGCAGGCTTTCGAAGTGACGCACACTGACGCTGGAGGCTGCGTAGCGGCCTTCCAGCGCTTGCTGGACCTTACGTGCGGCGTCTTCGACGTACATCAGGTTCTGGCCGTTGAGCCGGGCGAATGCCTGCTCGTCGGCACGCTTGACGGCGGTTTGTACCGGGGTGCCCAACGCCTGCTCGACCGCGTCGATCAGCGTCATCAGGCCCAGTTCGGTCGCCTGCTCTGCCACCCGCACCTGAACGGTAGCCACGCTGCGCTGGCTGTGCGGCGTGGCGAACGAGGCGTTTTCGCGCAGCCAGGTCGCAACCTGCATCGGGTCGACAAACGACTGCCTGCCAAAGCGTGCCGTAAAAGCCCCTTCCAGCAATTGTCGAGACAGTGCAGCCGAACACGGGCAGGTAGACGAATAAGTGATGTCGGCTGAAACGTCGAGGCACAAACGCCCGGCGTGCCAAGTGGCGTCAAGCTTCACCGGGTAGGATTTCCAGCCGCTGAGCCCCTCGGTAATCAACGCCGGGCGACGGCACAGCAGATTGAAGCTCAGGGTGAGCCGGGCGCGGCTGGAATGGCAGTCCAGGTGGCTTTCAACCATGGCTTCCATCAGCACAGACAACGTATCGGGGCTGAGTATCTGGTGCTCGGCAAACCTGTCGAGGAGCCGGTAGAGCCGCGACATATGGATACCCTTGACACTCGGATCGGCCAGATCGACTTGCAGATCGACATGCGCATGGACCGGGTGCCGGACGCCCGCTTCGGCCAGCCTGACAGGCACTTCGACGCCCTGCATGCCGACCCAGTCAAGTGAAACCAGGGCCGAGGAAACTTCCGTCAGGGCAACGTCTGGGAGGGGGTTGTTCATGTGCGTCAGTTGTCTCTTTGGCGAACCTCGCCGAGGGGCGAAGCCTGATGTTGGCGGTTCACAGCCGCACAGAGTGCAGCCGCAAATTCGTTACACTATAACATCATGCTTATGGACTTCATCAACCAAACGCTACCAGCCCGTTACAGCGCACCACCGACGCCACCTGCGTGTCAGGTCTTTGCCAGCTCCTCGATCAGAAAATCCCGAAAGGCCGCAACCGCTGCGGGCAGGTTGCGTCCGGCCATGCTTTGCAGTTCGATACGACGCGCCTTCATGCCTTCGTCGCTGATCGGCAGCGACTTGAGCTGTTTTTCGTGTGCGCGCTTGTCCAGCGTCATCTCGCTGGACAGGCTGATACCGCCCTCCTCACGCACAAACCGCAGTAGCGCGCCAATGTAATTGCTGGTCAGCACCGGATCGAACAGCAGGCCCTGCACCCCGCAACAGATGTCGAACAACTGGCGCAAGGTCGTGTCGGGATTGGTCAGGGCGATGGCATAGGGTTGCAGCTCGGCCAGCGAGACTTCGGTGCGTGAGGCCAGCGGATGGTTATGACTGACCACCGCGCAGATCGCGCCGCTGTGAATGTGCTCGACCTTGATTTCGTTCTGCGGTGTCAGGCTGAAGGTCAGACACAGGTCCGCATCCCCGGAGCGCACCCGCTCGGTGGCCTGGGCCGGCGCGCAGACCTCCATCGAGAAATGAATGCCTTGATACAGCCGCCGGAATCGCGCAATGCACCGTGGCAGGAAATCCAGGGCAAAGCCTTCCGAGCAGGCAAGTCGTACATGACCACGCTGCAAGCCTTGCAGCTCGGTGATTTCCAGTACGACCTGCTCGGCTTCCAGCTGTGATTTGCGCGCATAGGCTGCCAGACGGATACCCGCCTCGCTAAGCATCATGCCGCGTGCCTGGCGCTCGAACAGCACGGCATCCAGCTCGCGCTCCAGCTTGCTGATCTGCCGACTGACTGCCGAGGACGCGACATTGAGCCGTATCGACGCCTCGCTGATCGACCCGCAACGCGCCACTTCAAGGAAGTAGCGCAACGCGGTGGACTGTACGCCGTAGAGTTGCATCGCGGCTCCTGCGTTGCCTTTTCGGCAATGAAAGGTTCGAAATATTGTGCTTGTGGCATTGATACGCTTTGCCTAGAGTCATGTCGAGGCGCAACATCAATACAACCCAATCAAAAGAACACTGCAGCCTCGTTTCTCCCCTCTTCTCGCATTTGCGACCCCACTGCCCTTTGATACATCCACTTTGCCTTTTGGAGACGACGGCATGGGAATCAAGGGTTTCGCTCGCAGCATCGCGCTATTGAGCCTGTTCAGCAGTTTTTCCGCCCTGGCTGGCAAGGCCGACGACACACTTGTCTACGCCTCCGACAGCGAACCGGAGAACATCAGCCCCTATCACAACGACCTGCGCGAGGGCGTGATTCTCGGTCGCCTGATCTGGGACAACCTGGTCTATCGCAACCCGGACAATGGCGAGTACCAACCCATGCTCGCCACCAGCTGGAAGCAGGTCGACGACACCACCATCGATTTCCAGCTGCGCGAGGGCGTGAAGTTTCACAACGGCGATCCGTTCACGGCAGATGACGTGGTGTTCACCCTCAATTACGTGGTATCGCCCGAATCCAAGGTGGTCACGGTACAAAACGTCGACTGGATCAAGAGTGCCGAAAAACTGAGTGACTACAGCGTGCGCCTGCACCTGAAAAAGCCTTTCCCGCCTGCGCTGGAATACCTTTCCAACGCTGTGCCGATGTTCCCGAAAAAGTATTTCGAAGAGGTCGGGATGGCAGGCTTCAGCCGTAAACCAATTGGCACGGGGCCTTACAAGGTGACGACCATTGCTACCGGTGAAGGCGTGAAGATGGACAAGAACCCGGATTACTTTCAGGGCAGCCCACAGGGCCAGCCGAAGATCGCTCACATCAATTTTCGCGTGATTGCCGATGCTGAAACACGTCTGGCCGAGCTGATGACCGGTGGCATCGACTGGACCTGGCGCGTAGCGCCGGATCAGGCCGAAAACCTCAAAGCCATGCCCAACCTGGTGGTCACCAGCGGCGCGACCATGCGTATCGGCTTTCTGATTCTGGATGCGCGCGGCACCTCCAGCGCCGACTCGCCGATGAAGCACTTGAAAGTACGCCAAGCCATCAACTACGCGATCAACCGTGACGGTCTGGCCTCGCAACTGGTCGGTGGCGAAAGCAAACCATTGCAGGTCGCCTGCTACCCCGGTCAGTTCGGTTGCGACACCACGGCAGCCACGGTCTACAACTATGACCCGGCCAAGGCCAAGGCGCTGCTCGCCGAAGCGGGTTACCCGAACGGCTTTGAAACCGAAATATTCGCCTACCGCGACCGCGACTACGTTGAAGCAATCATCGGCAACCTGCGTGCAGTCGGCATCAACGCCAAGCTGCGCTACCTCAAGTACGCGGCCCTGCGTGATCAGCAACGTGGCGGCAAAGTGCCAATGTCGTTTCAGGCCTGGGGCTCGTTCTCGATCCTCGATACCTCAGCCTCGGCCGGCACCTGGTTCAAGGGCAACCCGGACGACAACATCAAGGACCCGCAAGTCCAGGGCTGGCTGCAGACCGCCGACAATGCACTGGACCCGCAGGTGCGCAAGGACAATTACCGCAAGGCCTTGCAGCGCATCAGCGAACAGGCGTACTGGGCACCGTTGTTCAACTACTCGATGAACTACGCCTACGTCTCGGACCTGAACTTCAAGCCGTATCCGGACGAGCTGCCGTGCTTCGTGCTGTCGAGCTGGAAATAGATCGTTAGTGAAGTTATTTGGCGAGACCGGCTGTGAGGTACGTGACGTGCCTTGCAGCATCGTCAGCCAACCCGTCATTCCCTGAACACAAGGTCACTTGCCATGTTCGGATTTCTCTTGCGCCGCCTGGGCATTGCCCTGTGCGTAGCGATCACCGTGTCGGTGATCAGCTTTTCCCTGCTGCACCTGTCCGGCGACCTGGCCACCGCCATCGGCGGGCCGGAAGCCAGCAGCGAGCAGATCGAACAGATCCGGGTGCAGTACGGCCTCAACAAGCCGTTGGTTACGCAGTATTTCGAATGGCTGGCCGACGTGGTGCGTCTTGATCTGGGCGACTCGTTCTTCTTCCAGGAGTCGGTTTACAACCTGATAGCCTCGCGCCTGTCGATCACCCTCGGGCTGGGCGCAATGGCCCTGAGTATTGCGTTGCTTATCGCCATTCCGCTAGGTGTGCTGGCCGCCGTGAAACGCGACACGTGGATCGATCGCCTGGCGCTGAGCATCGCGGTACTGGGTCAGGCCATGCCGAGTTTTTGGTTCGCGCTGATGCTGATCGTGGTGTTCTCGGTCACCCTGAAATGGCTGCCGGTGTCGGGCAACTCGACCTGGGCGCACTTCGTCATGCCTGCCATCGCGCTGGGTTATTACGCCACACCGGCGATCATGCGCCTGACCCGCGCCGGCATGCTCGACGTGCTCAATTCCGATTACATCCGCACCGCGCGTGCCAAGGGCCTGCGCCCCGCCACCGTGCTGTTCAAGCATGCGTTGCGCAACGCGTTGATCCCGGTGGTGGCACTGGCCGCCGTGGAGTTCGGCTTCATGCTTGGCGGCTCGGTGGTCATTGAAACAGTGTTCTCGCTGCAAGGCATCGGCCAACTGGCCTGGGATGCGATTGCCCGTGACGACTTCCCGGTGGTGCAGGCGGTCGTGCTGTTGATCGCGGTGATCTACATCGTCCTCACCCTGCTGGCCGACGTGCTCAACGCATTGCTCGACCCGCGCATTCGCGTGAAATAGGAGGCCCCATGAGCACAACCACCTCATCGCCGCTGCTGATCAACGATTACCAGCCACCGGCGCGCAGTGTCTGGCGCACGTTGCGCAGCAGCTTCGCGCACCGCGGTTTTGCCATCGGCGCGGTACTGCTGTTGATCATTCTGCTTGGCGCACTGTTCGCCCCCTGGCTGGCCCCCTACGACCCTTACACGCAGGATGTAATGCTGCGCATGAAACCACCGGTATGGATGGCCAACGGCACCTGGGACTATGTGCTGGGCACCGACAAACTGGGCCGCGATTACTTGTCACGCCTGCTGTACGGCGCACGCATCTCGCTATTCATCGGTTTCTCGGCGGCGCTCATCTCTGGCGTCATCGGCACCATCATGGGCCTGCTGGCCGGCTACTTCGGCGGCAAGACCGACGCTGTGATCAGCTACCTGATCACCACACGGCTGGCGATGCCGGTGGTGATGATCGCGCTGGCCTCCGCGTCGCTGATCGGTGGCTCGCTGAAAGTGGTGATCGTGCTGCTTGGGTGCCTGCTCTGGGACCGCTTTGCCGTGGTGGTCCGCGCTGCCGTGCAGCAGATTCGCGACGCCGAATACGTGGCCTCGGCCCAGGCGCTGGGCTGCTCGACGCTGCGCATTCTGGCCAGCGAAATTCTGCCTAATCTGGTCGGCGCACTGATCGTTGTCGCTACCCTGGAAATGGCTCACGCGATCCTCCTCGAGTCGGCACTGTCGTTCCTCGGGGTCGGCGTACAGCCACCGATTCCGTCCTGGGGACTGATGATCGCCGAAGGCAAACCGTACATGTTCTTTTCCCCTTGGGTTATCGCGATTCCCGGCATCGCCCTGATGGTGCTGGTGCTGGGCATCAACCTGGTCGGCGACGGCCTGCGCGATCTGATCCTGCCCGACGGGCGCAACTAACAGAGGAGATACGCGCATGGCCCTGTTACAGGTTGAAAACCTGCGTGTCGAGATTCCTCTCGGCCAAGACACGCTCCACGCAGTGCGCGGCCTGGATTTTCAGGTCGAGCGCGGCGAAATGCTGTGCATCGTCGGCGAGTCCGGCTGCGGCAAATCCCTGACTTCGCTGGCACTCATGGACCTGCTGCCGCGCAAGGCCCGGCGTACCGCAACGACACTGAGCCTGGACGGCATCGACATGCTGACCCAGAGCGAGCGGCAGATGTGCGACCTGCGCGGCAACCGCCTGGCGATGATCTTTCAGGAGCCGATGACCTCGCTGAACCCAGCCTACAGCATCGGCGATCAGCTCAGCGAAGTGCTCACCCGACACCGCAAGGTGTCCCGCAAGGAGGCCCTGCAGCGCGCCGCGCAGATGCTCGAAAAAGTCGGGATCAGCAACGCCAGCGAACGCCTGCGTCAGTACCCGCATCAATTGTCGGGCGGCCTGCGCCAGCGGGTGATCATCGCCATGGCACTGATGTGCGAACCGGACGTGATCATCGCCGACGAGCCGACCACCGCACTGGACGTGACCATTCAGGCACAGATCCTGCGCCTGATCCGCGACATTCAGAAGGAGCTGGGTCTGGCCGTGATCTTCATCACCCACGACCTGGGGCTGGTGGCACGTATCGCCGACCGGGTTGCGGTGATGTACGCCGGACAGATCGTCGAAACCGCCCCGGCCATCGAGTTGTTCGAGAACCCGCACCCCCCTATACCCGCGGCTTGCTGGCGAGCATACCGATCCCCGGGCGCACCCAGCCAGGCCAGCTGCTGGGTTCGATTCCGGGGCTGGTGCCCAGCCTGGTGGGCGAGCAACATGGCTGTGCATTTCGCAATCGCTGCTCGCTGGCAATCCCGGCCTGCGCCGAAGACGTGCCGCCAATCAATAGCCAGGACCACATGACCCGCTGCCTGTTTGCTTCAACGGGCGAAGAAACTGTATTGCACCGTGAGGGCATGACGTCATGAATAATCAGGCCCTTAACACGAGCGCCAAAAAAGACATTGCTCTGGAGCTGTGCGACATCCGTCGCGAATTCAGCATCAGCCGTGGCTTTTTCAAAACCAATGCGACTTTGAAAGCAGTCGACGGTGTGTCACTGCGCCTGATGCGCGGCGAAACCCTCGGGCTGGTCGGCGAATCGGGATGCGGCAAGAGCACCCTGGCCAAGATGCTGCTGGGCCTGCTCGCGCCCAGCAGCGGCGATGTGCTGGTCAACGGCAAACACCTCGCCGGAACCGACCGCAAGGAGATGGCACGGCGCATCCAGCCGATCTTTCAGGATCCTTACTCGTCGCTCAACCCGCGCAAGACCCTGCGCGAAATCGTCACTCTGCCGCTGATCGTGCATGACATCGGCACCCATACCGAACGTCGCCAGCGTGCCGAGGCGATGATGGACGTGGTCGGCTTGCCCAAGCGCGTGATCGACAGTTACCCGAGCCAGCTTTCCGGTGGCCAGCGCCAGCGGGTAGCGATTGCGAGGGCCCTGGTGATGCGCCCGGATGTGTTGATTTGCGACGAGCCGACCTCGGCGCTGGACGTTTCGGTGCAGGCGCAAATTCTTAATCTGCTACAGGACCTGAAACAGGAATTCGGCCTGACGTACCTGCTGATCAGCCACAACCTGGCCGTCATCGAACACCTCGCCGACCGCGTCGCGGTGATGTACCTGGGGCGGATTGTCGAAGAGCGCAGCCGCGAATCGCTGTTCGCCAGACCCGGTCATCCCTACACCCAGGCGTTGCTGGACTCGGTACTGACCCCTGACCCGCATCTGGGCATTCCCGATCTGGGTTTGCACGGGACCTTCCCCAACCCTATGTCGCCGCCATCCGGCTGTGCCTTTCACCCGCGCTGCCCGGCCTGCATGGCGGTGTGCAAGGAGAAGTCTCCGGTGATTGGCCGCATGGAAGGCGGAACCGTGCGCTGCCACTTGCGCGACACCTCGAAAACCCTGGAGCTGATGCCCTCATGAGTAGCCGTTCGCACGCCATCGAAAACGTCACTGAACAGTTCGACAACGGCGCATTTTTCGCCCTGCTTGGCGAAAGCGTCGCCTATCCGACCCAGAGCCAGGAGGCCGAGAGCCTGCCGGAGCTTTATCGCTATCTGCACGAATTCATTACACCGCATGTAGAGCGTTTAGGCTTCAGCGTGGCGGTGCATGACAACCCGGTCGCCGGGCGTGGCCCCCTTATGATCGCGACCCGTATCGAAGACCCGGCCCTGCCGACCCTGCTCAGTTATGGTCATGGCGATGTGGTTCGCGGTTATGACGCGCAGTGGCAACCGGGCTTGTCGCCGTGGCAGGTCATCGAACGTGGCGAACGCTGGTACGGACGTGGCACTGCGGACAACAAGGGCCAGCACCTGATCAACCTGACCGCTCTGGAGCAGACCCTCAAGGCACGCGACGGCAAGCTGGGTTTCAACGTCAAACTGCTGCTGGAAATGGGCGAAGAAGACGGCTCGCCGGGTCTTGGCGCGTTCTGCCGGGCCCACGCAGAAGAACTCGCCGCAGACATTTTCATCGCCTCCGACGGCCCACGCTTGGCAGCGGCGCGCCCTACCCTGTTTCTTGGCTCGCGCGGGGTGTTCAACTTCGAGCTGACGGTGAACCTGCGTGAAGGCGCGCACCATTCCGGCAACTGGGGCGGGCTGCTGGCCAACCCAGGCATCATTCTGGCCAACGCAATTGCCAGCATGGTCGATGAGCATGGCCGGGTGAAAGTCGCGGGGCTCATGCCCAAGGCCATCCCCGACGCGGTGAAGGCCGCATTGGCGGATATCGAGGTCGGCGGCGGCCCTGGCGATCCGGACATCGACGCCGACTGGGGCAACCCGGCGCTGTCGCTCAGCGAAAAAGTCTTCGGCTGGAACACCCTCGACGTGCTCGCCTTCAAGACCGGCAACCCGGACGCCCCGGTACACGCCATTCCCGGCAAGGCTCACGCGTTGTGTCACATTCGCTTTGTGGTCGACAGTGATTACAACGCGTTCATCCCCGCGGTGCGCGCGCACCTGGATGCCCATGGCTTCGATCGTGTCGAGGTCAGACAAACGCGCATGGACGTGATGCACGCCACGCGCCTGTCACCGGACAGCCCGTGGGTCGGCTGGGCGCTGGATTCGCTGGCCGCCACCACGGGCAAGAAACCCGCGCTGCTGCCCAATCTGGGCGGTTCGCTGCCCAATGACGTATTCGCTGAAGTGCTGGGCCTGCCGACGGTCTGGGTGCCACACTCGTACCCGGCGTGCTCGCAACATGCCCCCGACGAGCACTTGCTGGCACCGGTGGTCAAAGAAAGTCTGCAAATCATGGCCGGACTGTTCTGGGACCTGGGAACGGACGGCGCACGGCTGACCCGCGAGTATCGGATACAGGAGCTGAGTGAATGAATGAGGCACAACGGCAGGCCACCGACTGGCTGAGCGGGCAGTACGAGGCAATGGAGAAGCTGTTGCAGAGCCTGGTCGATACCGACTCCAACAGTTACGACAAGGCCGGAGTGGATGCGGTCGGCGAAATGCTCGCCACGCAATTGCTGGCCGACGGGATCAGCGTCGAACGTATCCCGGTTGACGGTTTCGGCGATGTGCTGCTGGCTGAATTGCCCGGCGGCTCTGGCAAGCCGGTGCTGCTGCTCGGCCATCGCGACACGGTATTTCCCAAAGGCACCACGTCCACTCGCGGCTATACCAAAGATGCCGAACTGGCCTATGGCCCTGGCGTGGCCGATATGAAAGGCGGACTGGTGCTGAACTGCTTTGCGCTGAAAGCATTGAAGCGCATCGGCCCGCTGCCGTTTCCAGTACAGATCCTCTATACCGGCGACGAAGAAATCGGCTCGGCCAGCGCTCGTGTTCACATCGAAAAATACGCCCGCCAGGCTCGCGCGGTGCTCAACCCGGAACCGGGACGCGCCAGCGGCAACGTGGTCAGTGCCCGCAAAGGCGGTGCCACGCTGATCATTGAAGTCAGCGGCCGTGCGGCGCATTCCGGGGTCAATCACGCCGACGGTGCCAGCGCGATTCAGGCGCTGGCGCACAAGGTGATCAAGCTGCATGCGTTGACCGACAATGCAGCGGGCATTACCACCAACGTCGGCTTGATCTCAGGCGGCACCTCCAGCAACACCGTTGCACCCAGCGCGACGGCGAAACTCGACGTGCGCTTTGTCGAACTGCGCCAATGGGATGAAATTCTCGCCGCCGTCCAGGCCATCGTCGCCGAAGAGGAACTGCCCGGCACATCGGCCAGACTGCTGGAAGCCACGACCTTCCTGCCCATGGAAGCCCGGCACAGCACTGAACTGTTGAGTATCTATCAGGGGCTTGCGCAGGAACTGGGTTTCAGCGTTGAAGGTGAGTTCACCGGGGGCTGCGCCGACTCTGGTTTCACCGCCAGCCTGGGCATCCCTACCCTGTGCGGTCTCGGCCCGGTCGGCGGCAAGGTACACACCGACCGTGAATATCTGGAGCTTGATACCCTGGTGCCCAGAGGCCAGGCGCTGGTGGCGACGATATTGGCGCTGGGGGATGTTTGAAGAGACTGCCCACGTGCTGTGCCCGACCTGGAAAAAGAGGCGCGACGCAGATGTGTGACGCAGAGCGTCACGAAATGCATTCCCAAGCGGTGAACGATTACATTCGGGAGAACACTCCATGCAAAACCCATCCGGGCTGCTCGGCAAATCCGCCACCGAACTGCGTGCGCTGATCGGCAACAAACAGATCTCGCCAGTGGAATTGCTCGACGCCTGTATCGAGCGGATTGAAACCCTCAATCCGAAAATCAATGCGTTCGCCGCCACCTGTTTCAAGCGCGCCCGCGACGAGGCGCTGCTGGCCGAGCATGCAGTCCTGCAAGGCAAACCGCTGGGGCTGCTGCATGGCCTGCCAATCGGCATCAAGGATCTGGAAGAAACTGCCGGGGTACTCACCACTTACGGCTCACAATTGTTCCGCGACAACATCCCCGCGCAGGACAACCTGTTCGTCGCCCGCCTGAGTGCTGCCGGGGCAATCGTCGTCGGCAAGACCAATGTCCCGGAACTCGGCGCCGGAGCCAACACCCGCAACGTAGTCTGGGGCGCGACCGGCAACCCGTTCAATCCGGAACTCAACGCAGGCGGTTCCTCGGGTGGTTCAGCCGCCGCATTGGCTGTGGACATGGTGCCGTTGTGCAGCGGTTCAGATACCGGTGGCTCGTTGCGCATTCCCGCAGCACTGTGCGGCATCGTCGGCCTGCGACCTTCACCCGGCTTGGTACCGAGCGAACGCAAAAAACTCGGCTGGACGCCGATTTCCGTTGTTGGCCCGATGGGTCGCAATGTAGCCGACACGCTGCTGCAACTGCGCGCCAGCGCCGGGCTGGGGCAGTCCGATCCGTTGAGCTATGCCATTGCCGATGACGAATTTGCACCACGCACCGTCGACCTCAGCCAACTGCGGGTCGGCTATAGCGAAGACTTCGGCGCGTGCGCAGTCGATGACACAATCCGTGCCGTTTTCCGGGAAAAAATCAACGCACTGAAGCCGCTCTTCAAATCCTGCGAAGCCATCGACCTGAATCTGGGCAGCGCCCATCGCACCTTCGACATACTGCGTGCCGAAGCCTTCGTTGCCGGGTTGCAGGACGCCCACGACCGCGATCCTGATGCGTTGGGGCCCAACACCCGCGCCAACTTTGAGATGGGCGCCGCCATGTCGCTGCAGGACTGCGTAAAGGCACATGGCGAGCAGAGCCGGATCTTCCGCGGTTTCCAGAAGCAATTCGAACACTACGACCTGATCCTCGCGCCGACCACACCAGTCTCGCCCTTCCCCTGGAGCGAACTGTACCTGCGCGAAGTCAACGGCGTGCCACTGGACAATTACTATCGCTGGCTGGCGCTGTGCTACACCATCACCCTGACCACCAACCCGGCACTGTCCCTGCCCTGCGGCACCGACCACAACGGCATGCCGTTCGGGCTTCAGGTGATCGGCGGGTTTCGCGGCGACGCAAAACTGCTCGCCTGCGCCGAAGCGCTCGAACAGGCGACGGAGAATGACCCACGTTTGTCCCGGCCACGCCCGGACCTGCAAAAACTGCTGGCCTCGGCAGTCGACCTGACGCACATCGTCACGCATCCACCGGTTTATGGCGGGTCGAGAACGGGCAAGCCGGAGATTGGTGCGATGTAGTTGGGGATGTGTGAAGGAGCAAGACCAATACCAGGCGCTCAACAAACGTGCCGCACTTCACTTTTTAGCGATCAACTTAGCGATCAACCAAAAAAACTTTCAAACCACAGCGGTGAGAAAAAGCGCCGGGAATTCAATGCGTCACCTAGCTATCACAGTCGTGAACATTCAACTGCTATCTCATTGACATCATTGCGATCGTCGCACAAATGAGAAAAATGGCAGTATCTGAGATCGAATTGGCATGCCAGACGGTCAGGCAAAGGTTACCTCTAGCGCAGGCTGTAGTCCGATGACTCAAGGATCGAGAATCGGAATTTACTCTTTTCAAGGACAGAGATGAATAAATCGATCTTTTAGCCAACGTCCCCAAATGGGAAGACATCGAGCGAACCCTCGATAACAAATTCAACCATCTGAATCAGTCTTTCGATCAAGGCTGGGAAAGCGCTTTCGATGGTTGGAACGGTTTCACTCGGCGAGTCAGTAACGAGGCCACACTGGCATTCGGCAGTATCGGCGGAAACCGCATTGAGTCGGTGAAGCTGGCGATGTCCAAGTCTTACCCAATCATCCAGCTGAATCTGATGCGCAAGTGGGCTTCCATAGACATTACGGAAATACTTCCTGTCTTGCTGCAACTGGTAAAAGAGGTCGCCATGATCATGGGCGGCAGCGTAGCCGTAGGAACCCTTGTTGGTGGTGCGGCTGGATCGCTAGCATTTGGGGCGGGCGCTGTACCAGGGGCCATAGCAGGCAGCGGCATAGGCTTACAGGTCGCAACCTAATTCTGCTGGGCATGGGGCTTTCAGCCATTGCCGAGTACTTTTATCAAGGGCTCCCTGCCTGTCTTGCAACTCTCTATGAAGGCATTGTGACTGCCTGGAATGCAGAGGAAGGTGTCAAACCGCCGGGTCTTGATCCCACAGGAGCCTCCGCGTGGCTGATTGATGAGCGTATAGATGCTGCCGCGCGGCAACTCGCAAAAGGTCAGGAGCAATTGGTCATGCTCCTGCTGACTGCCATCGTCACCTACATCACGCGAGGTCAGGTCAAAGCAGGGATCGTAGGCAGTCTGGACGCATCGCCGCAAGAAGCGCGAAGCTTCAAGCAGACATGACCAACAAGCAAATTGCGGGTTGGTTGGCTCGGAATGAGCAGAAGTTGCTGGCTCATCCTGAGTTGCGGAGGAGTGAGCCTTCACCGATCCGGGGAGTAATGGACACCCAAGAGCCGCCAACTACACCCTCGCCATCTAATCGGCCAGATGCAAAAAAAGAATCCAACGACGTGGCAAATACCTCATCAAAACCAGAGTGGCTGCAGCGACTCGATGCAGGTAACGAGTTTAATAGAGTTCAATCAAAAAATCACCCCTACAATGAGGTCTACATACAGAGGCCTGACGGCAATGGCTATT
>NZ_LKBW01000327.1 GCF_002699855.1 Pseudomonas amygdali
CCGAGTCTGCCCAGGTGGCATGACTCAAACAAAAGGGTCTCCGAGAAACCCGGGGCGGTTCAGTGTTCATCCACGTTGCTCGACGCTCAAGCTTCGTGGGTGCTGCCAATGAGCTGGGCATGTCCGCTGCTTATGTCAGCAAGCGGGTCAAACTGCTGGAGCAGAATATGAGCGTGGTGTTGTTGCACCGCTCAACGCGGCAAGTGTCGATTACCGAAGACGGCGAGCGAGTCTATGAGTGGGCTAAAGGCATTCTGGAGTCGGTGCAGCAGATGGGCGACGAAGTTGCCGCGCTGCACGGCGAGCCCAGTGGCTTGCTGCGAGTGGTCAGCAGCCAGGGCTTCGGTCGCCGTTTCGTAGCGCCTGCCTTGTCGGAGCTGGCGGCGCTTTATCCGAAGCTGAATATACGTCTGGATATTCAGGACCGGCTGGTCGACCTGATCGAGGAGGGCGTCGACCTGGACATCCGCGTCGGCAACGAAATTGCCCCGCACCTGCGTGCAAGACACCTGGCCAGCAACTGGCGCGTGTTGTGCGCGAGCCCCGCTTACCTGAAAGATCATGGGGTGCCACTGAGTATCGGTGAGCTGGCCAACCACGATTGCCTGGTGATCAAGGAGCGCGACCGTCCGTTCGGCATATGGCATCTCAATGGGCCGCAAGGCGCTGAAACCGTCAAGGTAACCGGCAGCCTGTCCACCAACCACGGCGAAATCGCCCGCCAGTGGTGCCTGGACGGGCGCGGTGTGTTGCTGCGTTCGCTCTGGGATGTGCGCACTGACCTGGCCGAGGGTCGGCTGGTTCAGATGCTGCCGGAATACCGTCAGGATGCAGACATCTGGGCGGTGCATACCTCGCCGCTGATGAGTTCGGCCAAGGTCCGCGTCACGGTGGAGTTTCTGCGTCACTACCTCGCCTTGCATCCCTCACCGGCAAACCGCTGACCCGTGCAGACCGGCGTCAGTGCGCTCCCGCTGCCTTGTTCAGGTCGCTGTCCGTCCATTCAGTGTAGATACACGCGTCGGCAGCGGCCCAGCGTACCCGCACCGGGTCGCCAGCCCCGAGCAGCATGCCGGTCGCTGAAAGCGCTTTGACAGTCATGGCAGTACCGCCTGTGGTGACCACCGAGCAGGTCTGGCTCTCGCCGAGAAAAAGCACTGGCACTCACTTCGTTCCAGCCTGCTTCAAGTGGTGTGCCAGCAGCTTGTTCAACGCTCAGCGCCTGGGCTTTCTCCGGGCGAACCATCAGCAGAACGTCCTGATCGGTCTTCAGGCCCGGGGTCGGGCGAATCGCCAGCGCAAGGCCTTCAAACGTTGCCACGGCGTTGCCCTGTGCCTTGAGCCTGAGGAAGTTCGAGTTGCCGAGAAACGACGCAACGAAGGCATTTGGCGGGTCCTGATACAGGTCATAACCCGAACCCAGACCGACGATTTTGCCGTGGCTGAAAATCGCGATGCGCTGGGACAGGCGCATGGCTTCTTCCTGATCGTGGGTCACATAGACGATGGTGATGCCCAGCCGACGATGCAACTGACGCAGTTCGTCCTGCAGGTCTTCACGCAGCTTCTTGTCCAGTGCGCCCAGCGGCTCGTCCATCAGCAGGATGCGTGGCTCATAGACCAGCGCTCTGGCAATGGCAACTCGTTGCTGCTGGCCACCGGACAGTTGTGAAGGGCGGCGGTGAGCAAACTCTTCCAGCTGGACGAGTTTGAGCATCGCATCGACTTTCTTCTCGCGCTCAGCCGCAGGCAACTTGCGGATCGCCAGCGGAAAAGCAATGTTGTCGCGTACCGACAGGTGCGGAAACAGCGAGTAGCGTTGAAACACCATGCCGATGTCGCGCTTGTGCGGTGGCACATTGACCAGCGATTTGCCGCTGACCAGAATCTCGCCCGAGCTGGGCGTCTCGAAACCGGCGAGGATTGACAGAGTGGTGCTTTTACCCGAGCCACTGGAACCGAGAAAGGTCAGGAATTCGCCGTCCTGAATATCCAGGGAAATGTTGTCGACAGCGGCGAAATCGCCGTAGTGCTTGTTCAGGTTGCACAGGCTGACCAGCGTTTTCTGATCCTGATGGGCGGGGTCTTTGATCACGGCACTCATGAAGTACTCCTGGCTTCGTTGCGGCGACGCAGGGTTGCGGCGATGAACATGATCAGCACCGACAGGGCGATCAGCAGCGTTGAGGCAACAGCGATGACCGGCGTCAGGTCCTGACGCAGGGTGGTCCACATTTTTACGGGAAGGGTTTGCAGGGTCGGGCTGGCCATCATCACGCTCAGCACCACTTCGTCCCACGAGACCAGAAACGCGAACAGCGCGCCAGCCATCATGCCCGGACGGATGCCGGGAAAGGTCACTTTGTAGATCGCCTGCAGGCGTGACGCGCCACAGATTACCGCGGCATCTTCAATGGACTGATCGAACAGTTTCAGCGAGTTGATGATCGAGATGATGGTGAACGGCAAGGCGACGATCACATGGCTGACGACGAAGGAAAACAATGTGCCGGTGTAACCGAGTTTGAGAAACAGGGCGTACACGGCAACAGCGATAATCACCAGCGGCACAATCATCGGCAAGGTGAAGACGCCGTACAGAAAATCGCGCCCGGGGAAACGGCCGCGCACCAGCGCGAAAGCGGTGGGCAGGCCCAGCGCCACCGAGGCAATGGTGGTCAGAATCGCGACCTTGAGGCTGGACATGGCGGCGGCCATCCAGTCCGGGTTGGAGAAAAACTGCTGATACCACTTCAGTGTCCAGCCGGGTGGCGGAAATACCAGCCACTGTGATGAACCGAATGACAGCAGGACGATGAACAGGATCGGCAGCAACAGAAACAGCGCGATCAGGCCAGTGGTCAGGTACAGACCCGTACGCAGGCCGGGGCTCATGGCATTGGGTGTCAGGAGCATGGCGGTTTACCTCGCGTTACTGGCACCGACCGGCGATTCCGGCTGGAGCTTCAGGTAGAAGTAGAACAGCACCAGCGTAATCAGCACCAGCAACGCAGCGGCGGCACTGGCCAGCCCCCAGTTGAGGAACGACTGCACCTGCTGGACGATGAATTCGGGCAGCATCATGTTCTGCGCGCCACCCAGCAGCGCCGGGGTAACGTAGTAACCGAGCGACATGACAAACACCATCAGCCCCCCCGGAAAACAGTCCCGGACGGCACAGCGGCAGGAATACCCTGAAGAAGTTGGTCCATGGGCTGGCACCGCAGATCGAGCCGGCCTGCAACACCATGGGATCGATGGCTTGCATGGTCGCCTGCAGCGGCAGGACGATGAACGGAATCATGATGTAGCTCATGCCGATCACCACACCGGTCAGGTTGTGCACCATCTCCAGCGGCTGATCGATAATGCCCATCGCCATCAGCGCCTTGTTGACCACCCCGGACGCCTGCAACAGCACCAGCCAGGAGTAGGTGCGCGCCAGCAGGCTGGTCCACATCGACAACAGCACAATGTTCAGAATCCAGCGTCCCCAGCCACGCGGTACCAGGGTGATGACCCAGGCCAGCGGGAAGCCCAGCAGCAGGCTGAACAAGGTCACCAGACCGGCGACGGAAAAGGTATTGAGCAGCACCCGCGAGTAAGCCGAGTTGGCGAACAGTTGTTCGTAGTTGCCAAGGCCCGGCACCGGCTCAAGCACACCGCGCAGCAGCAGGCCGATCAGCGGGGCGAAGAAAAACAGTCCGAGAAAGATCAGCGCCGGAAGCAGATTGCGGCTGCCACGCCAGTGCTGAGCGAGGGAAGGGGATCGCTGCATGCTCGTCGCCTTGTCGTGTGCCGCGCCGGCGGTGCGCGGAGCACCACCGGCCGGGATGGGTTGACGAGGAGCGACCGCTGTCATTTTTACTTGACCAGCCATTCGTTCCACCGTGTCGCAATGTCCGCGCCATTCTTGGCCCAGTATGCGAAGTCGAGAGTGATTTGATCGGCAACATGGGCGGTCGGCAGGTTAGGTGCCAGTGTTGAGTCCAGGCGCGCAACGCTCTGAGTGTTTACCGGGGCATAGGCACTGAGGTTGGAGAAGTCTGCCTGGCCTTTGGCGCTGGTTGCGTTGGCGATGAATTTCATCGCGGCATCCTTGTTTTTTGCGCCTTTTGGCACGACCAGAAAATCAGCCATGACCAGGTTTTGTTTCCAGCTCACACCCACCGGTGCGCCGTCCTGTTGCAGCGCATAGACCCGGCCGTTCCACATTTGGCCCATCGCCACTTCGCCAGAGGCCAGCAGTTGTTTAGACTGTGCGCCGCCGCCCCACCAGACGATGTCCTTCTTGATGATGTCGAGTTTCTTGAAGGCGCGGTCGAGGTCCAGCGGGTAGAGCTTGTCGGGGGCTACGCCGTCGGCCAGCAGGGCCAGTTCAAGCACGCCTGGGCTTGGCCATTTATACAGCGAGCGTTTGCCGGGGTAGGTTTTGGTGTCGAACATGGCGGCCCAGTCGACGGGTGGTTTGGCACCCACTTTGCTTTCGTTGTAGCCAAGCACGAAGGAGAAGAAAAACGAACCGGCACCGTGGTCGGTGACAAAGCGCTTGTCGATCTCGTCGCGTTTGATGGTGTTGAAGTCCAGAGGCTCCAGCAGGCCTTCGCTGGCGGCACGCAGGGCAAAGTCGGCTTCGACATCGACAACGTCCCACTGCACGTTACCGCTTTCGACCATGGCCTTGAGTTTGCCGTAGTCAGTGGGACCGTCCTGTACGACCGTGATCCCGCTGGCCTTGCTGAACGGAGCTGCCCAGGCTTCTTTCTGGAAGTCTTGGGTGGAACCGCCCCAGCTCACGAAGTTGACGCTCTCGGCGGCGCTCGCGGCGATACTCGAGAGAGCCAGCACGCCGGCCGCCAGAACTGCTGCTGCACGTTTGTTCAACACCATTTTCACGCCCTCATTTGTTGTGTTTTGAGCGGGCTTTTCTTGCCCGCGTAATCGGGAGCAGTAGGTCCAATGGGCCTTGAAACCTGGTACAGGTCAGGAGCTGTTATTAGTGCTGTCCCTTGGCGGGCGCGCCTGACTAAATCGTGTTTTTATGGAATGTCATATTATGGTATTCCAAACTTTCTGCAAGCGTTTTGCCCTGTCAAAATGCCTTCATCGAGTGTTTTTGCGGTAAACCCATGCGGTTGCCGAGCGGAGGCCGTGGGGCGTGCCCGTGGTACTTTTGCCGGTCAGCCGGGAAACGGAATATTTTCAATCACTTCCAGATCGTAGCCGGTCAAACCTGCGTATTTCAGTGGCGGGCCGAGGTGGCGCAGTTTGCCGACACCCAGATCCTGCAAGATCTGAGCGCCAGTACCGACCTCGGAATAGATACGCGATTGCGAGCGAGTGTATTGGCGCGGCGGCTGGGTAAGTTGCGGAATTCGCTCCAGCAACGCCTGTGAGGACTCGTGATTGGCCAGCACCACGACCACGCCGCGACCTTCTTGCGCCACCCGTTGCAGCGCGGCCCAGAGCGTCCAGTTCGACGGGCCGGTGTATTCGGCGCCGACCAGGTCGCGCAACGGGTCGACCACATGCACGCGCACCAGAGTAGGGTCGTCGCGGCGGATATCACCCATCACCATGGCCATGTGTACGCCACCTTCGATGCGGTCTTCGTAGCTGAACAGGCGGAAGGTGCCGTGTACCGTGGGCAGGTCGCGCTCGCCGATCCTGACGATGGTGTGCTCGGTGCTAAGCCGGTAATGGATCAGGTCGGCGATGGTACCGATACGGATTCCGTGTTTTTCGGCGAACAGCTCCAGATCAGGGCGACGCGCCATTGTGCCGTCGTCATTCATGACCTCGACAATCACCGAGGCGGGGGGAAAACCAGCCATACGTGCCAGATCGCAGCCCGCTTCAGTGTGCCCGGCGCGGGTCAGAACACCGCCGTCACGCGCGCGTAACGGGAAAATATGACCCGGCTGCACCAGGTCTTCCGGTACTGCGTGCGGGTTGACGGCGGCCTGAACGGTACGCGCACGATCTGCCGCGCTGATGCCGGTGGTCACGCCCGTTGTCGCTTCGATGGACACCGTGAACGCGGTGGCGAAGACACTGCCGTTGCTCGGCACCATTTGCTCCAGGCCAAGACGCTGGCAGTGCTCATCGGTCAGCGTCAGGCAGATCAGCCCGCGTGCTTCGCGAGCCATGAAGCTGATTGCCTGTGCTGAACAGCAATCAGCGGCAAGCAGCAGATCGCCTTCGTTTTCCCGGTCTTCGTCATCAACCAGCAAAACCATCTTGCCCAGGCGGTAGTCTTCAATAATGTCTTCGATGCGGTCGAATGCCATGTTCAGTATCCCGGTTTTATGGGTAAACGAATCGTGGTATACCATAAGACAGCATATTTCACAGATTCCCCATCATTGAAACAGTGAGATCACGATGAAGGCTTATTGGATTGCACACGTCGATGTAACTGACTCTCAGCAGTACACTGAATACACCCAGCGTGCCCCGGCAGCGTTCGTGTTGTTTGGTGGCAAATTTCTGGCGAGGGGCGGGCGTTCCGAAGCGCTGGAAGGGCGTGCGACGCCACAACGCACGGTGATTATCGAATTCGAGTCGTACGAGCAGGCAGTTGCCTGCTATCACTCGCCGCAATACCAGAACGCCATGAGCCATCGACAGGGCGCAGCCAAGGCCGAAATCGTGATAGTCGAGGGGCAGCTTTGAGCAGCAGGCAAAATCCAGGTGCGGCCCGGACTGCTTCGCCTGGAGCTGCACTTAACGAATAAAATGCACCTTGCCGGTGTCGTCGTTGCCGATGTAGATGCCATACACCCCCGCCTGACGCTCTTCGATATAGCGTTCCAGTATCTGGCGGATGGCGGGGTAATAGATGCTGTCCCACGGGATGTCTTCAGGGGCGAAGAATTGGTAGTCCAGGGTTTCCGGGCCGAACTGGCCGGTGACTTCCAGGGCGATGGCACGGAACACGATGTAGACTTCGCTGATCCGCGGCACGCTGAAGATGGAATAGGGCGAGACGATTTCGGCGCGCACCCCGGTTTCTTCCCAGACCTCACGCAGCGCCGCCTGCTCGGTGGTTTCGCCGCTTTCCATGAACCCGGCAGGCAGTGTCCAGGTGCCGGGCCGCGGCGGGATGGCGCGTTGGCACAGCAGATATTTGCCTTCCTGCTCGATGATGCAGCCGGCAATGATCTTCGGGTTGACGTAATGAATGTACTGGCAGCCGCCGCAAATCAACCGCGTGTGGGTATCGCCCTCGGGGACGCGCTGAGCCAGGTCAGCGCATCCGCATTGAGGGCAGAAGCGCGGTGTGACCATGTCAGCGCCCTATGCGGGGTTCTTTGAGTGCCACGGGCGCGATGATTTCGCGGACTTTGGTGTCTTCGTCCTGCTTGGATTTCAAATATTCCAGTGCCACGCGTGCGGCGTTGCGCACGTGATCGACCGAGGCCTGATGCGCGGCCATGGGGTCGCCGCTCTTGATGGCCTCGACCATCAGTTCCATTTCCTTGTTGCTCGCACCGCGGCGGTTTTCCTGGGAGACCGAGGTGGCGCGCAAATAGCTGATGCGCGCCTGCAACTGACGCAGCTGCGTTGCGGCGATGTGATTACCGGAGCCTTCCAGTAGCACGTCATAGAAACCCTGAACCGAATCGATCACTTGCTGCAGCTCGCCTTCCTTGAGCGCCTGGCGATTTTCCTCCAGGGCTTTTTCCAGGGCGCGAATGTACTTGGGCTTGGCGCGCAGGGTGAACAGCTGAACAATCAGGCCCTCCAGTACGCACCGCAGCTCGTAGATATCGCACGCGTCTGCCAGGGTGATAATGGCAACGCGCGGGCCCTTGGCATCGGCGAACTCGACCAGGCCTTCGGATTCCAGATGGCGCAGCGCCTCGCGCACCGAGGTGCGGCTGACGCCCAGACGGTCACACAGATCACGCTCGACCAGACGATCGCCCGGCAGCAGCTGAAAATTCATGATCGCGCTGCGCAGCTTGTCCAGCACAATCTCCCGAAGGGTGACGGGGTTGCGGTTGACCTTGAAGGTGTCATCGAGTGGCAGGCGTTTCATCGGGTGTGCTCGGAATGGGGCTGTCAAAGTAAAAACGTGACTGGAAACCGTGGCTGGAAACAAAGTCTCGCTCATGTCGGCAGCCCACGAACCACGCGGGCTGCTGCATGGCCCGGACGGATGAACCCGGGTCGCGGCCGAGTTTATCACGCCGATGCCTGCAACCACCAAAACCGCCCGGCGCAGCCTCAGACGATGGCTGGCAGTGCGCCCATCTTGCCGCGGTGATAAACCATTGGTGTGACTGGTACAGCGGGCAGGATCAGGTTTTTCACTGCGCCGACAATGATTGCATGATCGCCACCGTCGTATTCGCGCCACAGCTCGCATTCAATGATAGCGGTTGCCTTGCCCAGCAGCGGGTTGCCCAGCTCGCTCAAGTGCCACTCGATGCCTTTGGTCTTGTCCTTGCCCTTGCTGGCGAACGCATAGGCTTCGACCTGCTGGTCGGCAGACAGCAAGTGAATGGCGAATTTTTTGCTGTCGCGCAGCACCGGGTAAGTGTCCGATGCGTAGTTGGGGCAGAACAGCACCAGCGCCGGGTCGATGGACAGCGCACTGAACGCACTGGCGGTGATACCGACCAGATTGCCCTCGGGGTCCAGCGTGGTGACAATCGTGACGCCTGAAGGGAATGACGCCATGACTTCTTTGTAGATACTCGGTTCGATCATCGCAGCGGCCTCGTTAACGCATGACAAATGGATCAGGCATGGGCGCCTGCGAAAGGTTGATCCACACCGTTTTCAGTTCGGTGTAGGCCAGTACGGAGTCTATCCCGCTCTCGCGGCCGTAGCCGCTGTTTTTGAAACCGCCGATAGGCGCCATGGCCGACACGGCACGATAGGTGTTGACCCAGATGATACCCGAGCGAATATCCCGCGCCAGGCGATGCGCACGGCCCAGGTCACGGGTCCAGATTCCGGCAGCCAGGCCGAACTGTGAGTCGTTGGCAATGGCCAGCGCCTCCGCTTCGTCCTTGAAACGAATCACCGATGCCACCGGGCCGAACACTTCTTCCTGCATGATTTTCATCGAGTTGCGGTCGCATTCGAACAGCGTAGGTTCATAGAACCAGCCTTTGCTGTCCAGCCTCGGGCGCTTGCCGCCCAGACGCAGGCGTGCACCTTCGGCCAGCGCGTCCGCCACCAGGCCTTCTACCACGGCCAGTTGCTGGGCTGTGGCCATCGGACCCATTTCGGTAGTTTCATCCTGCGGATTGCCGATCCGGATACGACTGGCGCGCTCGGCCAGGCGTTCAATGAACTCATCGTAGATTTCGTCCTGCACCAGCAGTCGCGAGCCGGAAACACAGCTTTGCCCGGACGCTGCATAGATGCCTGCGACCGCACCATTGATGGCACTGTCCAGATCGGCGTCGGCGAAAATGATATTCGGTGATTTTCCGCCGAGTTCCAATGACAGTTTGGCGAAATTCTCGGCGCTGCTGCGCACCACGTGGCGCGCCGTGGCCGCGCCACCGGTAAAGGCAATCTTGCGCACCAGCGGGTGGCGGGTCAGTGCAGCGCCTGTTGTCGGGCCGTAACCGGTGATGACGTTGACCACGCCGGGCGGGATACCCGCTTCAAGCGCCAGCCGCGCCAGCTCAAGCACGGTGGCCGAGGCGTGTTCCGATGGCTTTAGGACGATGGTATTGCCAGCCGCCAGCGCCGGGGCCAGCTTGATGGCGGTCAGGTACAACGGGCTGTTCCACGGAATGATTCCGGCGACCACGCCCATCGGTTCATGCACGGTGTAGGCGAACAGGTCCGGCTTGTCGAGGGGCAGGGTGCCGCCCTCGAGCTTGTCAGCCAGCCCGGCTGTGTAATGAAAGAACTCCGGCAGGTAACTGACCTGACCACGGGTTTCGCGAATCAGCTTGCCATTGTCGCGGCTTTCCAGCTGCGCCAGATTCTCTTTGTTTTCGGCGATCAGGTCGCCCAGTTTGCGCAGCAGCTTGCCGCGTGCCGTGGCAGTAAGGCCTCGCCACGCTGGGCCCTCGAAAGCTTTCTGCGCGGACTGCACAGCACGTTCGACATCTGCTTCGTCGGCGTCGGGCAGTTGCGCCCACGGTTCAGCCAGCGCCGGGTTGAGACTGTCGAAAGTCTTGCCGGACAACGCATCGACCCATTGGCCGTCGATGCACATCTGAAAGCGGGTAAGGCTCATGCAACTATCCCCTTGATCGAGTTGTGGGCAGTCGCCAATTTGTCGAGACCGGTTTTTTCAAAGAAGTCGAGTAACACCTGGTTGACCAGGCGCGGCGACTCAACCGGCATCATATGGCGTTGATCGGGCAGTATCGCGACTTCGGCACCGCTGATGCGCATGGCCAGCTCACGGGCCATTTCCGGCGTTGATCCAGGGTCAAGTTCGCCAGTGGCAATCAGGGTCGGTGCGCGAATATCGCCCAGATCTTCGGCGCGGTACATATCCTGGGTAGCAAACAGCTTGTAGGTAGTCAGGTAGCCTTGCGGATCGTTACTGGCCAGATTCTGCCGGATGGCCGCAATCTGCGCCGGGTTGGCCGCCTGATACTCACGGCTGAACCAGCGTGACAAAGCTTCGCCTGCGTTGGCGTCCGGCCCGTGCTCGGCGGCCTGGCTGGTGCGCGCAATGACGCCTGCACGCTGTTCAGGGCTGCGGTTGAACACGCTGTTGAGAATCACCAACCCGGCGAGAAGCTGCGGAAACTCCAGCGCGAATGCCCTAGCCACCAGCCCGCCCATCGAGAAGCCGACGACCGTCGCCTGGGGCAGTTGCAAATGCTCCAGCAACTCACGAAGTTGCTCGGCATAGCCCGGAAGGCCAGTGTCCGGGTCCGGACGCGGGCTGGCACCATGGCCGAGCATGTCATAAGCGATTACCTGATAATTCGTGGCCAGGCCAACGATCTGGCCGCCCCACATTTCCTTGTTCAGGCCCACCCCGTGAATCAACACCACGGGGTGACCTTGGCCGGTAGCCAGATAGCTGGTACCCGCCGGGGTGTGTTCAGCGGTGAGCTGAATCATGGATCGCTCCTGCGCAGAGGTTGGAAGATTGATCGCAGCTTTTATGGATTACTGAGCCTTTTCGGCGGCCAGTTCTTCCAGGTCGATATAACGATTGCCGATCCGCGGGTGCAGGCGTCCGCCGTTGGCGGCACCGAGGACTACGATGATTTCGTCGGCACGGGGCGAATCTTCGATGTGCATCTCCAGCGTGATGTAGTGCGAGCGCAGGCCTTCATCATCCTTGTGCATCATCGGAATCTGGATGGACGTGCCTGGGCCACCGCGTTTGTTGGTGAAGCTCAGGTAGCTCTTGGCCTTGACGGCTTCACGGTAATGATTGCCAAAGCGCAGGGTATGGATCACGGCCGAAGCGTGTTCGATTTCGCCTTCCGCCCCGACCACTGCAGCCTTGCCGTAGGCCTCGATGTTCTGCGCGCCGCCAATCGCATCGGTGAGGCGCTTGACCATCAACTCGCCCAGTGCGGAGCAGTTGGCGCGAATCTCCGGTTTCAGGTCTTCGACGAAACCACGGCCCAGCCAAGGGTTCTTGATCACGGCCGCCAGCCCGATCATGGTGACCGGCTTGTCGGCGGCCTTGCCGCCCTCGATAAAGGTTTCTTCGGTGTACGTGACGATCTTGCGAATTTCAAAACCCATGAACGAATCCCGGAGTGAGTGCTTTTGTATTTCGTATGATGGTATACCATAAGATTAGGCGTGCAAATGCTTTCTTTGCGGTGAATTCAGGGGCCGTGACTCATCTCATATTCCCGGATCAATACGCACTAACCGCTCTGGCTCGCGCTCATCAATGACCACTCGTCAGGTATGAAGGCAATCACTTTGAACAGGCGTCTTCTGGTCGTGACAGATATTCGGTGAGCCTTAAAAAGCTCTACCGAATTTTTCACCTAAGGAGACTCAGAACATGAAAGCCATCGTCTATGGCGGTCCGCGTGACGTCAGTGTCAAAAACGTACCGGATGCGAAGATCCAGAAGCCAACAGATGCTCTTGTCCGAGTGACCTCCACCAACATCTGTGGCTCGGACCTGCACATGTACGAAGGCCGCACGTCTTTCGAGACCGGGCGCATTTTCGGTCATGAGAACCTCGGCCAGGTGATCGAAGTCGGCGCCGGCGTCGACCGCATCAAAGTGGGCGACTGGGTGTGCCTGCCGTTCAATATTGGCTGCGGCTTCTGCGAAAACTGTGAGAAGGGCCTGACCGGTTATTGCCTGACCGCCAACCCGGGCAGCGCGGGTGCGGCTTACGGCTTTGCCGACATGGGCGATCATGAAGGTGGCCAGGCCGAGCTATTGCGCGTGCCGTACGCCGACTTCAACTGCCTGCTGTTGCCTGAAGATGCTGCCGAGCGTGAAGAAGACTACGTCATGCTCTCGGACATCTTTCCTACCGGTTGGCATGCCACCGAGCTAGCCGGGCTGCTGCCTGGCGAAAGCGTTGCTATCTATGGCGCCGGTCCGGTCGGTCTGATGGCTGCGCACTCGGCAATGATCAAGGGTGCTTCGCAAGTATTCGTGGTCGACAACCACCCGGATCGTCTGGCACTTGCAGCGAAAATGGGCGCGACGCCGATCAATTCGCTGGAGCAGGGTGCGGTGGATCAGATTCTCAATCTGACCAATGGCAAAGGCACCGATCGCGGTTGCGAGTGCTTGGGTTATCAGTGTTGCGACCGTCATGGGCATGAGGCCAATCACGTCACCATGAACAACCTCGTGGCCTCGACCAAGGCCACTGGCGGTATCGGTGTCGTGGGTGTTTTCGTGCCACAGGACCCGGGCGCGCATAACGATCTGGCGAAGGAAGGCAAAATGGCCTTCGATTTCGGCTCGTTCTGGTTCAAAGGCCAGCAGATTCGCACCGGACAGGCCAACGTCAAAGCCTACAACCGTCGCCTGGCCGAGCTGATCCACCATGATCGGGCCAAGCCTTCGCAGATCATTTCCCATCGTCTGAAACTTGAGGAAGGTCCTGCGGCCTATCAGCATTTCGACGCGCGCGATGAAGGTTGGACCAAAGTGGTTCTCAAGCCGAGTGCCTGATCGCTGCAACTGATCAACCCCCTTGTCGTCTTTGGCCGTGCCCGGCGACAAGGGGCAGCGCTATTTTTTCAGTCAGTTTTTATTGAGCCAGGGAGATTTATTCAGATGAACGAAGAATACCCAAAGCCACCGTTTGCCAGTCAGCCGCAAGAGGTTCCAGGGTTGCAGGGTAAGATGGACCCTTATCCGGATTGCGGCGAAAAAAGCTACAAGGGCTCCGGGCGCCTGCAGGGCAAGATTGCATTGATCACCGGTGCCGATAGCGGCATCGGTCGCGCTGTCGCCATAGCCTTTGCACGAGAAGGCGCGCAGGTTGCAATCTCGTACCTGAACGAGCATGAAGACGCGGAAGAAACCAAGCGCTGGGTCGAAGAGGCCGGCGGGAAGTGTCTGCTGTTGCCGGGTGATCTGGCCCAGAAGCAACAGTGCGAAGACATCGTGAGCAAGACGGTGGCTGAATTTGGCCGTATCGATGTGCTGGTCAACAACGCCGCGTTCCAGATGAATCACGAGACGCTGGAAGAAATCTCCGACGAAGAGTGGGTCAAGACCTTCGATATCAACATCACTGCGATGTTTCGTATCTGCAAGGCCGCGGTCCCGCATATGCCGCGGGGTGGCTCGATCATCAACACCAGTTCGGTCAATTCGGACATGCCCAAACCGACGCTGCTGGCGTATGCGACCACCAAAGGCGCGATTGCCAATTTCACCGGTGGCCTGGCGCAGTTGCTGGGCGACAAAGGTATCCGCGTGAACAGCGTGGCCCCCGGCCCGATCTGGACGCCACTCATCCCGGCGACCATTACCGACGAAGACGTCAAAAGCTTCGGCAGCGAGACCCCGCTGGGCCGTCCAGGTCAGCCGGTGGAAGTTTCGCCCATCTACGTTTTGCTGGCCTCGGACGAAGCCAGTTACATTTCCGGCTCGCGCTATGCAGTGACGGGCGGCAAGCCGATCCTGTGAATTCATAGAACGTTTGTGCGGTTGAAGCGGTGCCCGGCGGGTGCCGTTTCTCCCGCATCAGGCGTGATATTTCAGGCGCGATGAATGGTCCGGTGTCACTGCGGATACACACCTTTCCGGGTTTGAATAGGCATTGAAGCCTGTCAGTAAGCTGAACGGATCCAACTGTTGCAAGAAATTTCAATGCGTTAGCGGTGTCCATGTAAGACATTCCGTGTTCAGGCAGTTGTTAATGAAGTTCTCCAGATTTTCCCAATCCCTTTCGAAATGGGCCGGCAGCCCGGCCACTTTTGCTTCAGCCGTCGTGCTTATTTGTCTCTGGGTATTCACCGGTCCGTGGTTTCACTACAACGATACCTGGCAGTTGATCATCAATACGTCGACTACCATCATTACCTTCCTTATGGTGTTCTTGATCCAGAATACGCAGAACCGTGACAACGACGTCCTGCACCTGAAAGTCGACGAGCTGTTGCGCGTGACAAAGGATGCGCAGAACTCGTTGCTGAACCTCGACGGCCTCACGCAGAAGGACCTCAGGGCCCTGCGCAAGAAATACGAAGCCATGGGCGGCGAGCACGACATCGAGCCCCCTTTGCCAATGGCTGGTGCCGAGCAGCGAGTCTGATCGCTCAGTAACGCCGTTTTTTCAATTACCTATGGAGATTTTCATGTATCCAGACGTACAGCTTTATATCGATGGCCAATGGCGCGCGAGCCGCGATGGCCGTTCCATTCCGGTCATAGACCCTGCAACCGGCCAGTCGCTGGGCAGTGTGGCACATGCCGGTTTGACGAAGCCCTGGCGGCGGCCGAGCGTGGCTTTGCCACCTGGCGTGCGACCTCGGCCTATGATCGCTACAAGCTGATGCAGAAAGCCGCGAACCTGATTCGCGAGCGTGCCGACAACATTGCCCGGATCATGACCCAGGAGCAGGGCAAGCCCTTGGCCGAGGCGCGGATGGAAACCCTTTCTGCCGCTGATGTCATCGACTGGCTGGCCGAGGAAGGGCGTCGCAGCTATGGCCGTATCGTGCCTTCGCGTAGCGTGGCCATTGAGCAGAAGGTCGTCAAGGAGCCGGTCGGTCCTGTTGCGGCGTTCACGCCGTGGAATTTTCCGATCAATCAGGTGGTGCGCAAGTTGTCGTCTGCACTGGCAGCCGGGTGCTCGATCATCGTCAAGGCTCCGGAAGAAACTCCGGCGTCGCCTGCCGAGCTGATTCGGGCGTTTGCCGATGCCGGTGTTCCGGCAGGCGTGATTGGTCTGGTCTACGGCGATCCGGCTGAAATCTCTGGCTACCTGATCCCGCATCCGGTGATTCGCAAGGTCACGTTTACCGGTTCGACACCGGTCGGCAAGCAACTGGCTGCACTCGCCGGGAAACATATGAAGCGGGCAACCATGGAGCTGGGTGGTCATGCGCCGGCGCTGGTGTTCGATGACGCTGATATCGACCTCGCTGCGCGCGTGCTGGCCACCGCGAAGTTCCGCAACGCCGGACAGGTCTGCGTATCGCCGACGCGGATTCTGGTGCAACGCAAGGTGCTGGATGCGTTCACCGAGAGGTTTGTGGGCCTGACCCGCGAGATCAAGGTCGGCAACGGTCTGGAGGCGGGCACCACGATGGGGCCGGTAGCCAACGAGCGACGTATTCCTGCGCTGGTCGATCTGATCGAAGACGCTGTGCGTGGCGGTGCAACCCTGTCTGCCGGAGGCAAGGCTGTCGAGGGGCCGGGCTATTTCTTCGAGCCAACCGTATTGAGTGGCCTGACACCGCAAATGCGCATCATGAACGAAGAACCTTTCGGGCCGGTTGCGCTGCTGGTGCCGTTCGACACGGTTGAAGAGGCTATTGCCGAATCCAACCGAGTGCCGTTCGGGTTGGCGTCCTACGCGTTCACGACCTCGATGAAGACCGCTCAGGCGCTGAGTACTTACATTGAGGCGGGCATGCTGTCGATCAACCATCAGGGTATCGGCTTGCCGGAAGTCCCGTTCGGCGGGATCAAGGATTCCGGTTACGGTTCCGAAGGCGGCACCGAGGCCATTGAGGCTTACCTGAACACCAAGTTGGTCACTCAGTACAACTGAGTGACCAACGGGTAAATAAAAACGGTCGCGATGTGCAAGCATCGCGACCGTTTTTTTGTTGCACGTACCCGTCAGTCTTTGGCTTGAATACCGGTCTGTCTCATGACCAGATTCTTTTCTTTCTTGTACTGCAGGGCAACTTCAGGTGCCGGGCCGCTCTGGCCGGTTTCCATCCACTTGCGTATACGGCTGGCGTCAGCGAAGTGGGTGTACTTGCCGAAAGCATCGAGAATAACCACGGAAACCGGACGATTGGCCATGCTGGTCAGCAGCACAAGGCAGTGGCCGGCCTGATTGGTAAAGCCGGTTTTGGTCAGTTTGATATCCCAGTTGTCCTTGCGCACCAGGTGGTCGGTGTTGCTGAAACCCAGGGTGTAGGTCGGTTTGCGGAACGTCACCGTCTTTTGCTCGGTGGTGCTCAGTTCACTGAGCATCGGGTATTTGCGTGCCGCCATCACCAGCTTGGTGAGGTCGCGTGCGGTGGATACGTTGTAAACCGACAGGCCGGTAGGTTCGACATAGGCGGTATGTTTCATGCCCAGTGCCTTGGCCTTGGCATTCATCGCCAGAATGAACGCGGGATAACCACCGGGATAGCTGTGCGCCAGGCTCGCCGCAGCGCGGTTTTCCGACGACATCAGGGTGATCAGTAACATGTCGCGGCGGTTCATTTCACTGCCGAGTTTGACCCGGGAGAAAACACCTTTCATTTCCGGGGTCTGGGAGATATTGACCGGTATGACTTCGTCCATCGATTGTTTGGCATCAAGGACTACCATCGCGGTCATCAGTTTGGTGACCGAGGCAATCGGTACAATCACGTCCGGGTTACTGGAGTACAGAACCTTGTCGGTTTGCAGGTCGATGACCATTGCGCTGCCTGAAGCAAGGTGCAGATTGGAAGGATCACGATTCAGAACAGCGGATTCGTTTGCCAGCGTGGTAGTGGAAAGCGCCGGGCCGGTAAGTACAAATAATAGGCCCAGAAGAGACAGACGAATTTTCAAGAGCAAGGCTCACTCGATAAAGGTGGTAATGGAAGGGATCGCGTCAAAACGCTGCATTTTATGAGCAGACTTTGCGGTATGTCGATGGGTGTCGTAGGGCGTTTCATTAACAAATGCAGGAAACGGGATTTCGTTAAGTTGCGGTTAAGTGGCTTTTTGCTCTCAAACCTGTTTAAAACCGAACCACAATTGAATAGTCGTGGTGTGAAAGGCCTGCACCGATTAGCATTCCATGCCATTCAGGTCACCGATTCAAGGAGTCATGCAATGCTCAAGGGGTTTGTCAGCAAGGATTACGCAGTATTGGTGATCATCGCTTCGCTGGTTGTCATCCTGCTGCTGGGTGTCGGCTTTACATCACGCCCCAGTGACTGGGCAGGCTGGATGCAGGCCATTGGCCTGATCGTCGGTTTGATGGTTGCCGTGGCTGTACCCGCCATTCAGCGCAAGCAGGAAGCGGAGCAGGCGCGCAAGCAGGTACGTGACCGCGAAGTTGGCTACGCACGGCGCATGCAGTATCTGTGTGGCGAGCTAAGCGAATTGCAGGGCCGTATCAGTCTCAACCTGACGCACCTACGCGCCACTGACCGGCACAGCTTGAAATACACATTGCAGGATTACCTGCATCGTTTGTTCGAGTCTCACAAACAGGACCTGAACGATGATCGCGTGGTGCTGGCTCACGAGTTGCGTCAGGTTGCCAATGACCTGATCGATGAACTCGACAGTGGTCGGACCGATCGTGTGGTGTTCATGGCACTGGAAAAGCGCCTGCAGAAGCTGGCGCATCGTTGTCAGGTCAATGCCGCTATGGCCGAGCGCGGCTGAGGCGGATCGTCTGCTTTCCCTGGCTCAAAAAAAGCCCGCCTTCAAAGAGGCGGGCAAGGGGATGTGCGGAGCAACGCACGAGGTTCGCAGAAAAAGTCAGCTGTTGAGGGGCTGGCACTGCATTCGCCGGGACAACTCTTCGGCGACAGGCAAAGACGCCAGAGGGCCGCTGACCGGCTCGCCATCCTGAATCAGGTACCAGCAGGCCAGCAGACCTCGCTCTCTGAGCGGCGCTGGAACTGCACTGCCGACGACGGACATGATGTGTACCTTGGTCATAACTGCCTCCTCAATCCATGCCGCTACTGTAGTGGCCGATCGGGAAAGGTAGAAATCGACAGTCTCAATAGTGGTCATTGATAGCAACGAGGGTCGGGCACATTGCATCGGCAGGCGATAGTGTGAGCACACCAATGAAAAACCCGCCTGAAGAGGCGGGTTTTTTGTTCGGTTACCAGCGGCCGCGTGGCGGGCCGTAGTAATAGCCCGGGCCTGGGGGTGGCCCGTAGCGATGGTAGTAGCCTGGCGGTAGAGGCGGTGGGTAGCGCTCGACAACCTGGTAGACCGGGGCCGGCTGATAATAGACCGGTGGTGGTGCGTAGTAGACCGGCTGTTGTTGCACATAAACCGGCTCGCGCTCTACGTACACGGTTCTATCGCGACTTGAAGATACCGCCGCCCCGACAACGGCAGCGCCTACGATAGCACCTACCACGGCAGGGCCACCCCAGCCACGGTCAGCATTCGCCTGGCCAGCAAGGGCCAGGGCACCTACAAACAAGGCGATCTTGGGGATTTGACGAATCATGATTGTTCCTCGCTCTCAACCCGTTGTCGCGCGCCTGCATCACTCTCAAGCACTGCCACGGGATAACACTATGACATCGAAATTGTAAGAATCTGCGAAAGTGCTGAGTAAATTTTATGTAAGGTGTGCGGCGCGTGTCCTCGCGTTCACTGGTGCGTAGCATACGCTTTTATCGAATATTCAAGCCATTACCGTCTGGAGTAAACCCGTATGCCCATTACTGCAAACAGAGACACATTGTTGTGCATGTCCATGGCCGCCCGTCCCGGCAACTTTGGCGTGCGTTTCCACAATCATCTTTATCAGCAGTTGGGCCTTAACTTCTATTACAAGACCTTCTCGCCCAATGATCTTGCCGATGCCGTGGCGGGCATTCGGTCGCTGGGGATACGTGGCAGTGCGGTTTCGATGCCGTTCAAGGAAGCCTGCATTGAACTGGTCGACGAACTTGATGCTTCCGCCGCCGCCATCCAGTCGATCAATACCATCGTCAACACCGACGGGCATTTGAAGGCGTTCAACACGGATTACATCGCGGTTGCGCAGCTCATGGAGAGCCACGCCGTCCCTCGTAGCGCATTTGCCCTGCGCGGCAGCGGGGGCATGGCCAAGGCGGTTGCGTTCGCGTTGCGCGATGCGGGTTTCACCGATGGCCTGATCGTGGCCCGCAACGAGCAGGCCGGTCGACGCCTGGCCGAGGCGTGTGGCTTTCGCTGGCAGGCGGAGCTGGGAAGCGTGCGACCACCTTTACTGGTCAACGTCACGCCGCTGGGCATGCAAGGTGCCCAGGCTGACGAGTTATCGTTTGACTTGCAGGCCATCGATGCGGCCGAGACGATCTTCGATGTGGTGGCCACCCCGGCCGAAACGCCGCTGATCCAGGCTGCCCGCCGCCAGGGCAAGCGCGTCGTGAGCGGCGATGAAGTCGCGGCGATCCAGGCATTGGAGCAGTTTGTGCTGTATACCGGCATTCGCCCGACCGATGAGCAGTATCAACAGGCTGCGGCGTTCGCCAGAGCCGGATAGTGGTGGCCTGCGCACAGAGTCGGACGTGGGCGACGGGCATTACTCCAGTCTGGCAAGGCGCTCTTCAAGGGCCGCGACGCGCGCTTCCAGCTCATCAAAACGCTGGCTGGCAGCCGGGTTTGCCGCATTACGCTCAGGCGCGTGTTGACGGGCTGCAAGCAGCTCTTGCAGATCATCCGGGTCGCCTAGCAGGTGCATGTAACGATCTTCCCGTTGACCGGACTGGCGGGGTACGAGCATCGCCAGGCCTCTGGCGATGAGCCGTTCCAGTTGATGGATGAGTTGCTCGCTGTCCTCGAAATCGTGCATGCGGTGACTGCGCGTGAGCAGTTCGCTGACGGTTTGCGGGCCGCGCAGCAGCAACAGGCCGGTCAGTATCACCTGCGCGGGGACCAGCTCAACGGCCTTGTCGACCCGGTGCTCCCAGCGATCAGCGCGACTGCCCATCACCAGACGCGTCAGGCCTCGACCCTCAAGAGCGCGCAGGCTCTGCCCGACCTGGCCCGGAGTCAGGCTCATGACCGGATCGCGACTGGTCTTCTGGTTGCAGGCAAGTACCAGTGCATTAAGGGTCAGCGGGTAGGTTTCCGGGTTGGTCGCCTGTTTCTCGATCAGGCAGCCCAGAACACGCACTTCAGAGCTGTTGAGGTGCAGGGCGTCGGCATTCGGGGAGGATTCGGAGGAGGAGGATTCAATGGACATGACGCTTCCCTGAGTGATGGCGGTGGATCAGCGTAGGGCGTGGCGCACATTATTGCCAGTGTCTGTTGCACTGATCTGCAGGGTCGCTGAAAAGTGTCACGGTGTTTGCCGTCGTGGGTCGGGAGTATCAGTTTTTTTGTGTTCGGGCTGGTTAGGGCCTGCCGTCAGGCAGGCCCTTGTTTTACCAGCTCGG
>NZ_LKBW01000328.1 GCF_002699855.1 Pseudomonas amygdali
CAGGATGCAGGCCGCCAAGGCAGCGTAAGTGGATAATTGTCCAACCTTCGGGGGGCATACCAGAGCGTGAGGAACGATAATCCCAACTATCGTACTGAAGCTCTGCGTCGGTCTGCGCAGATAACTCAATTATCGTGCGACGCTCTGCGTCGGATGCCGTTCGGGACGCTCCGCGTCCTCTTTGCGACGCAGAGCGTCGTGACCTGCATTCCCACGCTTGAGCGTGCGGAACGATCATCTCAACGACCGTTCGCTAAAACCACCTCTCCGGCAACAGATTCCTTGCATACCAAGGCCTGCGCGGCACGCGGCGTAGCAGGTTGCTCAATTTGTCATCCGCCGCAAAGGTAATACGCAGCGCAAGCTTCATGACTTCCGGGTCCATTTCCATGGTCGTGCCTGCCGCCTGCCGCCTGCCCGGGCACGGTGCTGCAGCCGTGGGTTTCCGGCCCCAGCCACGGGTCGCTGACTTCAACCCAGCGGCCCGCCGCGAACCACGGCACGCCATTGACTTCCAGGCGCTTCACTTCACCCGGATGAAAGCGCTCGTGGGCGCGGAACCAGTCGTCGATGCGGTCGTCGATCCAGCCGTGAAACATCCAGAACACCGGGTTCACATGCGATGAAAACGGATCGGCGAGAAAGTCGTTTTCCGGCTCGAACCAGCGCTCGGCGAAGTCGTCCGAACGACGCGCCATGGGCACCGGCTGGCCGTTGGCGGGGTCGCGAGCGACGGAGGCCCAACGCATGTGCAACCAGTCGTGCAGTTCCAGCTCAACCTGCGAACCAAACTGCCCCAACGTCAGCTTCGACAGAAAGCGCGGGTCGCGGTACTGCGACTCCCAGACCTGAAAGTGCGTGTGAAACGTCTCGTGGCTTTTGATATCGCTGACCAGTTGCGTGTATTCCTCATCGCCCTGGGCCAGCCAGTTGGGCGGCAGCGAACAACCGTCGTGATTATCGAAATAACGTGCGAAACCCAACCGGTCACGCTCCAGCGCAGGCTGAGGCAACGGAAACCGCGGCCACGACGGCAGGTCCTGAATCTTGCGCGCCTGAATCAGCATGTGCCGGTGCATGTAAAAGAAGTCTTCACCCGAACCGTTGCGGTCCTTGTGCGGGCCACGCGCATCACGCTCTTTCTCGCGCGGCCCCGGCTGCCAGCCGATACCACGCAGGGCGTTGCGCTTGTCTTCGGGCAGCTTGTGCCATTTGTCCCGAGAGGCATGCCACAGCTGGTGAAACAAGCGATGCTCCTTGGAAACCAGCCAGGCCAGAAACGGCGGACTCAGGCCGACCCGCTCGCGCGCCTCAGGGAACACCTGCTTGATGGCAATCAGGCGGTTTTCCAGCTCCGGCAGGGCCAACGGCCGGTCCAGACGTTCGATACGTCCGCTCAACGTGCCGCTGCCCGCATTGCCGAACGCGCCCCAGACTTCATCAAGGGTCAGGCTGAATTCGTAATCCGGAGTGTCGCTGTGCGGATCATTGCCAGCATGGCCGTCCATCACCCGCAGATACAGTTTTGCCGCGTTGGCCGGTTGCAGGTCGCCAATCACCCGGAAGCGTGGCTGTGCGTCGCTGCGCAATTGCTCCGGCGTATCGATATAACCGCGCAGGCCACGACCGCGCGGGGCAATGTCGAGAAACATTTCCAGACCTTCGAGCGGCGCATCGGCCAATCCGGCATCACGCCCCTCGAAACGCAGCGTCCATACCCCGCGCAGCTTGTCGGCCAGGCGCTGGGTGGACTTATCTGCGGGCCCGGCCGTGGCCTCGCCCGGTGTCACGGGTTCCTCGACACGGGTGAATTCCCGATGCGCATAATAGGCAGCCGGAACTGCCGCGCCGGTCAGCGCCAGCCCTGCTATGAACCCTCGTCGAGAAATCGTCATTACCCTACCTGTTCCAGCACCGAGACAGCCGTTATCCAAGCTAGAACGTAAACCCGGCAGACAAATTTAGCTCAGCATCCGAATCCAGGATACGGCGCTAAATTTTTCGCCCATCCGCTCGTTCTCCACCAGATAGCAACAGCCCTTGCAGGCTGCGCAACGGTTAATCTGAACGAGACGGAAATGACAAGACCGCGTTGGAAAAAGGCTCTCTTCATCGGCCTGCCGCTGGCCCTGGCCATCAGTGCAGGCGCGGGTTTTCTGGCCTGGAATTACTGGTCGCCTGCCGGTTACCCGGTCAAGGTCATGAAGCAGGCCGACGACCTGCAAGAGCGGATCATTTCCTTCGACAGCCACATCACCGTGCCGATGAAATTCGGCAGCGAGGGCAATGAAGCCGACAAGGACGGTTCGGGCCAGTTCGACCTGGTGAAAACCGCACGCGGGCGCTTGTCCGGCGCAGCACTGACGGTATTCGGCTGGCCGGAAATCTGGAACGGCGACAATGCCCCGCATCGCCCGACACCCGGCTTTGTCGACGAAGCGCGCCACCAGCAGGAAGTGCGCTACAAGATCATCACCGGCATGGTTCGGGATTTCCCCAATCAGGTCGGCATCGCCTATACCCCCGACGACATGCGCCGCCTGCACGGCGAGGGCAAGTTTGCGATTTTTATCAGCATGCTCAACGCCTACCCGCTGGGCAATGACCTGAGCCTGCTGGACCACTGGACAGCGCGCGGCATGCGCATGTTCGGCTTCAGTTACGTCGGTAATAACAGCTGGGCCGACTCTTCACGCCCCCTGCCCTTTCTAAACGACACGCCCGACGCGCTGGGTGGCCTGTCGGAGATCGGCAAGCAGGCAGTGCAACGCCTCAACGACCTGGGCGTGATCATTGATGTCTCGCAAATGTCGAGCAAGGCGCTGGAGCAGGTCAGCCAGTTGAGCCGTACGCCAATGGTCGCCTCGCACTCGGCCCCGCGTGCGCTGGTGGACATCCCGCGCAACCTCAGCGACGAGGAAATGCAGCTCATCAAGCGCAGTGGCGGCGTGGTGCAGATCGTGGCGTTCCCGGCTTATTTGAAGCCGCTGACCCAGAAGACTCAGGACAAGCTCAACGCCCTGCGCAAGGACTTCGACCTGCCGCCACTGCCCAACCTGGCCATGGCACTGATGCCCGGCGACGCGATTATCACGGTCTGGCCGGAACTGCGCTTCGGTGCCTACGCCAGCAAGCTGTACGCGATCCTTGAAGAAGAGCCCAAGGCCACGGTCAAGGATTTCGTCGACGCCATCGATTACACGGTCAGAAAGATCGGTATCGACCATGTCGGCATCAGCTCCGATTTCAATGATGGCGGTGGCGTAAAAGGCTTCAACGATGTCAGCGAGGTTCGCAACGTGACCGCCGAGCTGATCGAGCGCGGTTACGCCGAAGCGGATATCACCAAGCTCTGGGGCGGCAATTTTCTGCGCGTCTGGGAGCAGGTGCAGGCTTCGGCGCGTCCGGATGCGAAACAAACCAACCTTTCGAATGCCGCTAGCCGAACATCAGGCGCTACCGCTCATGACTGACCGCAGAACCTTCCTCAAACAGGCCGGAGTGCTGGCCGCAGCCTTGCCACTGGGCTCCGGTCTTGCGTCAACGGCACTGGCGTCCGCACCTGCACCGACATCCACAGACAAATGGGCGCGCTTGAAACAGCTGTTCAATCAGGACCCGGATTACGTCCACCTTTCCAACTTTCTGGTCACCTCGCACCCCACTCCGGTTCGCGAGGCCATCGAACAGCATCGCGCGCGCATCGACCGCAACCCCGGACTAGCGATGGACTGGGACCTGGGGGAAACCGAGCGCCGCGAACATGAAGTTCGCGTCTGGGCGGGCAAGTACCTGAATGCCCAGCCTGGCCAAATCACCCTCACCGGCAGCACCACCGAAGGGCTGGCGATCATCTACGGCGGTCTGCATGTGCGCCCGGATCAGGAGATTCTGACCACCGAGCACGAGCATTCCTGCACCCGCGACATCCTCAAATTCCGCCAGCAGCGCGAAGGCACTCAGGTGCGCAAGATTCGCCTGTTCAAAGACCCGGCGACCGTGTCGGCAGACGAAATCATCGGCTCCATTGCGCGCAGTATTCAGCCGAAGACGCGAGTGCTGGGCATGACCTGGGTGCAGTCCGGCAGTGGTGTGAAATTGCCTATCGGCGCCATCGGCGATCTGATCGAGGAACACAACCGCAACCGTGACGACAAAGACCGCATTCTGTATGTGGTCGACGGCGTACACGGGTTTGGCGTCGAGAACCTGGATTTCCCGGACATGAAGTGCGACTTCTATGTCGCCGGCACTCACAAGTGGATGTTCGGCCCGCGCGGCACAGGCATTGTCTGCGCCCGCTCGGAGCAGGTCAAAGACCTCACCCCACTGATCCCGACGTTCTCGGAAGCCACCGGTTTCAGCACGATCATGACGCCCGGCGGCTATCACTCGTTCGAACACCGCTGGGCACTGAACGAGGCGTTCAAGCTGCACCTGCAACTGGGCAAAGCCGACGTGCAGGCGCGTATTCACGAGCTTAACAGCTACCTCAAGCAGCGCCTCAAGGCGCAGCCCAACGTCGAACTGGTGACACCGATGGACCCGACACTGTCGGCGGGTTTCAGTTTCTTCCGGCTCAAGGGCCAGGAAAGCGACGAGGTGGCCGCCTGGCTGATGAAACAACGCATGGTCGTGGACGCCGTGAGCCGTGATGTCGGCCCGGTGGTGCGCACCGCGCCCGGATTGCTGAACAACGAGGCCGAAATCGATCGATTCATGGCCCTGCTCAGCCAGCGCAGCTGACGTGCACGCACTGAATCCACTGTTTTCCGTTTTCCATCGAGACCCGTCATGAAAAAAACACTGCTGCCCCTTTCCGCTTTGCTCGGCCTGTTGCTCTGCGGCACCACCCTCGCCGCCACGCCTGCGGCGGTGCCCGCGCCCGGAAAAGTGTTCAAGGACTGCAAGGATTGCCCGGAAATGGTCGTGCTGCCTGCGGGCACTTTCACCATGGGTGCGCCCGAAGAGGAATTGGGTCGCCAGCCGGACGAAGGCCCGCTGCACGACGTGACCTTCGCCAAACCGTTCGCCATCAGCCGCTTTCAGGTACTGAGTGGCGAATGGAACGCCTACATCAAGAGCTCCGGTTACAAGATGCCAGACGGCGATACCCGCCCTGGCCGCGAGTGCAAGGCCGGCAAGCCACGCTACCCGCTGACGGCGCGCCAGCCCGCCGTGTGCATGGACTGGAACGAAGCCAAGGCCTATGTCGAATGGCTGTCGAAGAAGACCGGCAAGTCCTATCACATGGTCAGCGAAGCGCAGCGCGAATACGCGGCACGTGGCGGCAGCAAGGGCTCTTTCCCGTTCCCGATGGATGAAGGCAAGCCCTACAGCATCGCCAAACACGCCAACACCTACGGCCCGGAAGACGGCTTCAGCTACACCGCGCCCGCTGGCAGCTACAGCCCCAACGATTTCGGCATTTACGACGCCCACGGCAATGTCTACGAATGGACCGCCGATTGCGAGACCAGCAACTACAACGGCGCACCCACTGACGGCAGCGCGTGGCTGGCCGGCGATTGCACCTGGAAAATGATTCGCGGCAATGACTGGACCGAAGCGCCGATCTTCTCCCGCTCCGGCAACCGCAACAGCCGTCAGCCGGATGTACGCGGCGACTGGCTGGGTTTCCGGGTCGCCCGCGACCTGTAACGGACTTCATGCGCGCCTGCGGCCTGCGACAGACGCGGGCCGCACTCACGGACACTGACGAGACACACCCATGACCCGCAAAACTGAAAGCCTCGCCCGGGAAACCCTGAGAATCCTCAAGCCCTTCTGGTGGCTGGTGGCGCTGTCGACCGTGCTGGGGATTGTCAGCGGTCTGAGCGTCACCGGCCTGCTGGCCACCATCAACAATGCGATGAACATGCCCGGCGGACCGGACACGCAGACCGCGCTGCTGTTCGCCGGGTTATGTGTGCTGACCCTGGCCTGCTCGACACTGTCCAACCTGTCGACCAACTACGTTGGCCAGCGCGTGGTCGCCAACCTGCGCCGCGAGCTGGCTGCCAAGGTGCTGGTGGCACCCATCGAGCAACTGGAGCGTTATCGCTCGCACCGTCTGATTCCGGTGCTGCTCAACGACGTCAACACCATCAGCACCTTCGCCCTGTCGGTCGCACCGATGGTCATCTCGTTCACCGTCACCCTGGGCTGCCTGACCTATCTGGCACTGCTGTCCTGGCAGATTCTGGCGTTGACCGTGCTCACCGTGGTGCTCGGCACCGGCGCGCAGTACCTGGCCCATGCGTACGGCATGCGTAGCATTCTGGCGGCGCGCAACAGCGAAGACGAATTGCAGAAGCACTATCAGGCGCTGTCTGCGGGTGCCAAGGAGCTGCGCATTCAGCGCAAGCGTCGCCAGCACATGCTCGACGAGAAGATTCACGGTGCCACCGAGCACATCTGCCGCTCGAACATTCGCGCCGCCAACATTTTCGTCAGCGCGGAAACCTTCGGTTCGATGCTGTTCTTTGCCGTGATCGGCATCGCCATCGCCTTCCAGGCCATGTGGCCGACCACTGAAAAAACCGTGCTGGGCGGCTTCGTGCTGGTGATGCTGTACATGAAAGGCCCGCTGGAACGCCTGATCACAGCCCTGCCCGGCATCAGCCGCGCGCAGATCGCCATGCGCCGTATCGCCGAACTGTCGTGGAAGTTTTCCAACCCCGAACCCCACTTGCTGGTCAGCGACCGCCCCAATTCGCTGGCCAATATGCAAACCCTGGAACTGCACAACCTGCGCTATGACTACCCTCCGGTCGAGGGCAGCGACGCCTTTCATCTCGGCCCGGTCGATTTGAGCATCAAACAGGGCGATATCGTGTTCATCGTCGGCGAAAACGGCTGTGGCAAGACCACGTTGATCAAGCTGCTGCTGGGTCTATACACGCCGCAACAGGGCGAAATCCGCCTCAATGGGCAGACCGTCACCCCGGAAAACCTGGATGACTACCGCCAGTTATTCACTACGATCTTTGCCGATTACTACCTGTTTGATGAGCCGTTGCAGGGGCAGGCCGCGCTGCCGCAAGACGCCGGCAAATACCTGGAGCGGCTGGACATCGCGCACAAGGTCAGCATAAAGGACGGTGCCTTCACCACCACCGACCTGTCGACCGGTCAGCGCAAGCGTCTGGCACTGATCAACGCGTGGCTGGACGAGCGTCAGGTGCTGGTCTTCGACGAGTGGGCTGCCGATCAGGACCCGGCGTTCCGGCGCGTGTTCTACACCGAACTGCTGCCGGAGCTGAAGCAGCAAGGCAAGACCATCATCGTCATCTCCCATGACGACCGCTATTTCTACATCGCCGACCAACTGGTGCGCATGCAGACCGGGCAGATTCAGGTCGAGCAGGTGCAGAACGACACTTACGAAAAAACCATTCCGGCCTGATTCATCCACGCCTCGAAAGCCCCGCCCGGCCAGTCCGCGAGCGGGGCTTTTTGTTACCCGGCGAAGCCATACCGGCCCCAGCCAGATAGCCAAGCGCCATCTTTTTTCCGGAATTGTGAAAAATTCATTAAATAAACGTTATTCGCTTTCGTTCTCATTAACAGCGAATTGCGTGCACAGCCATCTCCCACGCAGCTCCTTATAAAAAAGTTGCTCACGCCTGCCCCGTCGACGGCTGAACCCGACTGCGCAGACCTGAACAACGCTCTCAATCTCCTTGCCGATACCCACTGGAAAGAGCCAATTCATGCACAACCCGTCACGACTTACCCCGCTCAGCAAAGCGTTGATGCTCAGTCAGATGTTCCGCTCCCGGCCATCCATGGCGGCCATGGGCCTTGCGCTCTGTATGCCGGTGGCCAGCCAGGCACAGGAAACCGCCGCAGACGGTTCGACCACCACGGGCACGGTCAACCTGGCCCCGACCGCGATCGACTCGCAGTACCTGGGCACCGCCACTGACGGCACTGGCTCTTACACCACCGGCGCGGTAAGTATCGGCAAGGGCGCGCCACAGTCGCTGCGTGAAACACCGCAGTCTGTAAGCGTGGTGACTCGGCAAGTCATGGATGACAACAACCTCAACAGCCTGAGCAAGGTTCTGGAAGACACTCCGGGGATCACCTTCCAGTACCGTAACTTCGGCGGTCACGTGTATACCTCGCGCGGCTTCTCGCTGCTGGCGGAGAGCTTTCTGGTCGACGGCATTGGCGGCCAGGGCTATCAGATCACCGGCTGGATGCAGCCGGACATGGCCATCTATGACCGTGTGGAAGTATTGCGCGGCGCGTCTGGCCTGCTGGTAGGTGCCGGTCAGCCCGGTGGCGCGGTCAATCTGGTGCGCAAACGCCCGACCGCCGACAACAAATTTTCGATCACCACTCGCGCAGGTTCGTGGGATCAGTACCGCGTCGATCTGGATGGCAGCGGCAAGCTCAACGATTCGGGTACGCTGCGCGGGCGCATGGTCGCGGCTTACGATGACAGTGGTTCGTACCTGGATGGGCGCGACAGCCGCACCCCGCTGCTGTACGGCATCGTCGAAGCCGACCTGAGCGATGACACCACGCTGACCATGAGCCTGCGTCGCCAGGAACAGGTCATCAATGGATACTCGATCTACGGCCTGCCGCGCTACAGCAACGGCCAGTCGCTGAACCTGTCGCGCTCGACCAATCTGGCGCAGAAGTGGAACCGTCTTGAAAGCGACATGACCGAGGTCTTTACCGAAGTCGCGCATCGCTTCAATGAGGACTGGGCCAGCCGCACGTCGCTTACTTACTCGCAGGGCGGTTTTGATCAGAACATTGCCTACGCACGAGGCGCAGTAAACCCAACGACGCTGGCGGGCTCCAATTTTCAGGGCACACTGTTTCGCAAGGACGAGGTCGACAGCGTCGGTCTGAACAGTCAACTTGAAGGTAACTTCAACGCGTTCGGCCTTGAGCATCAGGTAACCCTGGGGGCTGACTGGTCAAAGCAGGACGCCAACACGCATCAGGCGACCGTGACGAGACGCACCGCAGTCAACGTCTTTGATGTCGACCAGAGCGCTTTCGCCAAACCGGTCCGTCCGGCCTGGACCACCGACATCGACACCACCGAAGAACGCGCAGGCCTGTACGCCAACACGCGTATTCACCTGAGCGAGCCGTTGAGCGTGGTTCTGGGCAGCCGCCTGAGCTGGTATGACTACAAGTACGACGTCAAAACCGGTGCAGCCACGGATTATGAATCCAAGCAGACTCAGGAATTCACCCCGTTCGCCGGCCTGATCTACGACATCAACGACAACTGGTCGTGGTACGCCAGCTATGCCGACATCTTCACACCACAAGCCAACTACGTAACCGCAGGCGGCTCGCCGCTGGACCCGGCCATCGGCTCCAACTACGAAACCGGCTTCAAGGGTGAACTGTTCGACAAGCGCATGAACCTGTCGATGGCGCTGTTCTACATCAAACAGAAAGATGTCGCCGCGCTGGACGTGAACACAACTCAGACCTGCCCGACCAGCTCCGACGGCTCCTGCTACCTGCAGGACGGCATCAGCCGTAGCAAGGGTGTCGACGTCGAAGCCAGCGGTGAAGTGTTGCCAGGCCTGCAAGTATTCGGCGGCTATACCTTCAACATGCTGCGCAACAACGGCGATGCGGATGTCGCCTACGAAACACCGAAACACATGCTGCGCCTCAACACCAGCTACAACCTGCCGGGTGCATGGAACCGCCTGACCCTGGGCACCGGCGTGTCGGCAGATTCGGGCTATGAAGTGCCGTCCAACAAACAGCTGGGCGTTTCTGGCAAGGCCATCTGGGATGCGCGAGCCTCGTGGAAACTGGACGAGAACTGGAAGGTGTCGCTCAACGCCGAAAACCTTTTCGACCGCAAGTACTACAGCACCTCGATCGCCACCGACCGCTCCAACGTCTACGGCGAACCGCGCAGCTATGTCCTGACCTTGCGGGGGGATTTCTGATCTGAGTCCAGGCTTTGACTCTTGTGCAAATGCTCCGCGTTGGTATGCCTTTGTGAACGTTCTGCGTCCGTTCTTGAATACGCGGCGCGGCGCAGATTTGTGACGCGGAGCGTCACCCAAGGCATTCCCACGCTGGAGCGTGCGGAACGATAGGTGTCCGTAAGAACACCTATCGTTCCAATGCTCCGCGTTGGAACGCCTTTCTGGACGCTCTGCGTCCGGTTTTGATGTGCGACGCGTTGTCGGCTTGTGATGCACAGCGGTGCCCACGACCAAACCGCGCAAATACATTATCCTGCACCCTCGATTTCAAAGAGCCATCCCTCCCATGCAAACACCCTTCAGCCGTCTGCGCACAGGCCGCGTGAAAACGCTTGGCTTGCGTCTGGGCGGGCTGGTGCTGGCATTGGCTTTTCAGGGCGAGGCACTGGCTGAAGAGTTCGACTTCGATATCCCCGCACAACCCTTGAACAGCGCCCTTAAAGAGCTGGGGCGCCAGGGCGACCTGCAAATTCTTTACAACCCCGATGATGTGAACGGCAAGTTCAGCAGCCCGGTGCACGGCAGGTTGACGCCTGAACAGGCGGTCGCGGATCTGCTGAAACAGGCTGGTGTAACGCACAACCTCGAGGCCGACACCCTGACCCTCGGCAGCGCGGCGTCAGCGCAACCCATGAACCTTGGGCCAGTGGCGATCAAGGGCGACCCGTTCGGTATCACCACCGAGGGCAGCGGCTCGTATGCGGCGACCGGCGTGAGCATCAACAAGGCATCACAATCGCTGCGCGAAACCCCGCAATCGGTCACGGTCATGACCCGTCAGTTGATGAACGACAAAAACCTCAACGGCCTCGACGAGGTGATGGCGCAGACGCCTGGCATCACCTTTTCGCAACGCAACTTTGGCTCTCATGTGTTCAGCTCGCGGGGCTTCGCGCTGGAAGACGAGAGCTACACCATCGATGGCGTTGCCGGTCAGGGTTACAGCGTGACCGGCTGGATGACCCCGGACACGGAGATCTACGACCGCGTTGAAGTGCTGCGCGGTGCTGCCGGGCTGTTGATCGGCGCGGGCAACCCCGGTGGCGCGGTCAATCTGGTGCGCAAGCGGCCGACCGCCTTACCGCAGTTCTCGATCACCACCCGCGCCGGCAGTTGGGACCAGTACCGGGTCGATCTGGATGGCAGCAGCAAGCTCAACGACTCGGGCAGCGTGCGCGGGCGTTTTGTCACGTCTTACGAAGACCGTGGATACTACATCGACGGCCTGAAAAAGACTGCGCCGCTGTTGTACGGCATTCTGGAAACCGACCTGAGCGAAGACACCACGCTCACGCTGGGCCTGCGCCATCAAAGCGCGGATACCCACGGCTATTCGATTTTCGGCCTGCCCCGCTACAGCAACGGCAAAGCGATTGATCTGCCGCGTTCCACCTCCTTGGCCCAGGACTGGAACCGTCATCAGACCCGCACCGACGAGGTGTTCAGCGAACTGGAAACCCGCTTTGACGAGAACTGGAGCGGCACACTGTCTGCCACTCACTCCGATGGGGCTTTCGATCAGAAAGTCGCGTACGCACAAGGCGCCATAGACCCTGCGACCCAGAGCGGTTCACGACTGGTCAGAACCCTGTTTCGCTCGGACACGCTGCAAAGCGACGGTTTCGACAGCCATCTGGACGGTCGTTTCGACGCCTTTGGCCTGACCCACCAGTTGACCATCGGCGGCAACTGGTCTGAGCAAAAACGTGATTCGCGCTATGCCACCGTCAACAGCAATCGGCCGCTGGACATCTTCAATCCCGATCACGACGCGATTGCTGAACCTGCTCGTCCAGCCTGGCGCAGCACCGACTACAGCGACAAGCGTTATGGCGTTTACAGCAACCTGCGCCTGAGCCTGACCGAGTCGTTGAGCCTGGTCATGGGCGGCCGGGTCAGCTGGTATGACTATCAGAGCCAGTCCGCAGGCGTGACTACTCGCGCTCAGGAGGAAAACCAGGTCACGCCGTTCGTTGGCGTGATCTACGATCTGAACCGAGACTGGTCGTGGTACGCCAGCTACACCGATATCTTCCTGCCGCAGAGCGGTTATCGAACGGCATCCGGCGCATTTCTTGACCCGGCCATCGGTGCCAGCCATGAAACCGGCATCAAGGGCGAGTTGTTCGACAAGCGCCTGAACGTGTCTTTCGCGCTGTTCTATGTGAAACAGAAAGACGTGGCGGTCGAGGACGATGCCAATGCGGGCCAGTGCCTGAGCAACGACGCTTACGGCACCTGCTATGTGAATGGCGACATCCGGCGCAGCAAGGGTATCGACATGGAGATCAGCGGTGAGCCGTTACCGGGCTTGCAGACCCTCGCCGGTTACACCTTCAACCTCACGCGCGGCAGCGACGGGAAATCGATTTCAGCAGAAACACCCCGGCACATGCTGCGCTTGTCCAGCAGCTACAACCTGCCAGGCACCTGGCGTCGACTGACCGTCGGCGGCGGTGTGTCGGCGCAAAGCGGCTACTCGGAGCACGAGTCGACCCAGCCCATCGACAACCCTGGCCGCGCCATCTGGGACGCACGCGCCTCATGGAAGATCGACGAACACTGGTCGGTGGCCCTCAACGGCAACAACCTGCTGGATCGCAAATACTACAAGGCAACCGGCGACATCGACCGCGGCAACTACTACGGCGACCCGCGCAACTACGTCCTGACGTTGCGCGGCGATTTTTAGAAGCCCGCGCTCGCGTCTTACAATCAAGATCGGACGCAGAGCGTCCAGAACTGCATGCGACGCGGAGCGCCGCACGATAGCTGGGATTATCGTTCCGCACGCTCCGCGTGGGAATGCCGTTCGTGACGCTCTGCGTCACACAAGCCGCTCGGCAAGCCCGTGCAGAAACGCCTCGGCAAGCACCACGTTGTCATGCCGCTGATCAACCGTTGTCGAGCTGCGCAGCCCGTTGACCGAGCACTGTTCAAGCAGCACCGCTTCAGCCCGGGCAATCTGTCCTGGCGCACGGCTCTGCCCGGCCCACCAGCAATCGGCCTGTACGTTAAGCGTTTTCAGGGTAAATGCCTGGCTCAGTTGTGCGTTGGCTTCCAGTAGTTTGTAACCGGTTTCGATCTCGTCCTGCACGGTGATGTCCTGGAATATGCTGCGCAGGTTGTCGGCGTTCATGCCGGCCTCCAGCGCGACATGGTCGACCACCCAGTCAATCACCTCACCCTCGCTGGACAGCGACTGCCGGGCGGTTTCGATAAGCCCCACAATCGACGCTTCCTGCAAGCCCGGCATAAACGCCTGCAAGCTTTTGATCAGGCTGCGGTAGTAGTTTTCGCCCTGTTTTTGCGTGGTGACTTCCGGCGCTTCTTCGACCCACTCCATCCCCACCGAGGCAGGCAACTGGGTGTCCACCAGCCCGAGAAAGCTGACCGTGTCGCCCTCACGCTCAAGTACATGCGCCACCTCGATGGCCAACGCACCGCCCATCGACCAGCCCAGCAGGTTGTAAGGCCCGTGCGATTGAGTCATACGGATTTGCTCGACGTAGTAATCGACCATTTCCTGCCACGACGTATCAAACCAGCCCGGCACCACGTAAGCCTTGTTGACCAGCCCGTAAACCGGTCGGCTGTCGCTCAATTGGCCAGCCAGCGGGTAATACGAGTAGGTGCCGCCACCGCCCGGTGGCAGGCAGAACAACGGCGCATTGTCCGATCGATTGGCGTTCATGACGATGACCGCCGATTTGACCTTAGCCTCATTGGTACGCATGAAATCGGCCAGCTCACCGAGGGTCTGCATCAACAGGAAATCATGCAGTTTGATGGAGACATCAAACGTCTCGCGAATCCTGCCTGCCAGCGAAACCGCCAGCAGCGAGTGGCCGCCCAAGGCGAAGAAGTTGTTGTTGAGCCCTACCCGTTCGACTTGCAGCACCTGCTCCCACAATGCGGCAAGACGTTGCTCGAATTCCGTACGTGGCGCGACGTGGCCTTGCTGTGAACGAGCCACGTCCGGTTTGGGCAGTGCCCGGCGATCCAGCTTACCGTTGGCGGTCAGCGGCATCACATCAATGAAGACAAAGTATGTCGGCACCATGTAATCCGGCACGTGAGCCTTAAGGTGCGTTTTCAGGGTTTCGCGCAGAGCGTCCGAGTCCTGAGCAGCATCAGTGCGCACCAGATACGCCACCAACTGCTTGCCGGAAGGCCCGTCAATATCGATTACATTGGCTTCTCGCACACCGGCATGCTCATGCAGACGCGCTTCGATCTCGCCCAGCTCGATACGCAGCCCGCGAATTTTCACTTGATGGTCGATACGCCCGGCGTATTCGATAACGCCTTCGTCACGATAACGCGCCAGATCCCCGGTGCGGTAAAGACGCCCGCCCTGCTCGTCGAACGGGTCCGGCACAAAGCGTTCAGCCGTCAGCGCTGCACGGTTGTGATAACCCCGCGCCAGACCAACGCCACCCAGATACAGCTCTGCCGCAACGCCTTGCGCGGCAGGCAGCAAGCCGTCATCCAGAATGTGGGTTTTCAGGTTATCGATGGGTCGACCAATCGGCACGCTGAGCACGTCGTCCGGGGTGCAGGTCCAATGAGTGACGTCGATAGCCGCTTCGGTCGGGCCGTACAGGTTGAACAAGCCCGCCTGCGGCAGACGCTTGAGCACCTGACCGGCGAGTTCGGCAGGCAGTGCTTCGCCGCTGCACACCACACGACGCAGGCTGTTACAGTTTTCCACCTGAGGATGGGTGAGAAACGCCTGGAGCATCGACGGGACAAAGTGCAGTGTCGTGACCTCATGTTCGCGGATGGTCTGCACCAGCCGCTCAGGGTCGCGATGATCGCCCGGCAACGCCACGGCCAAACGTGCTCCGGTCAGCAGCGGCCAGAAGAATTCCCACACCGACACGTCGAAGCTGAACGGGGTTTTCTGCAACACCGTATCGCTGCCATCCAGCGCGTAAGCCGTCTGCATCCAGTGCAAGCGGTTGACCAGGGCGCGATGGCTGTTGCCCGCGCCTTTTGGCTTGCCGGTCGAACCCGAGGTGTAAATCACATACGCCAGATTCAGCGGATGGCTGAAGTTTTCCGGGTTGGCAGTGCTGTATCCGGCCAGCCAGTCGCCGTCCTGATCCAGGCACAGACTTTGTACCTGAGCAGGAACCGGCAGACTTTCCAGCAACAAAGTCTGGGTCAGCAGCAAACCGATGCCGCTCTCCTGCATCATGTACGCCAAACGATCTTCAGGGTAATCCGGGTCCAGCGGCACGTAAGCGCCACCTGCCTTGATAATCGCCAGCAAACCGACCACCAGTTCCAGACTACGCTCGACACAAATCCCCACCAGCACGTCCGGACCGACACCCGCTTCACGCAAGCGGTGGGCAAGCTGGTTGGCGCGGGCGTTAAGATGCGCATAGCTCAGTTGTTCAGCCGCAAAAATCAGTGCCGGAGCGTCCGGCGTGGCCTGTACCTGGGCTTCGATCAGGCTGTGCAGGCTGTGCAGGCAGTGCTCACCAGGGAAATCGACAGCCGTGGCGTTCCAGTCGCGAACAATCTGCTGCTGCTCATGATCATCCAACAGCGCCAGCTCACCAATCGCCGCCTGCGGATCACGCACCAATGCCTGCAAAACCTGGCGCAGATGCGCCGACAACTGCGCCATGTGCTGCTCGCTGAAATGCTGGCGGGCATAGCTGAAGCGCATCGACAGGGTTTCGCCCAGATTGACCACCAGAGTCAGCGGGTAATGAGTCTGCTCCTGGGTGTGCAGGCCGCCGAACACCAGCCCCTGCGGCGCGGACTGTTGCAGCGCTTCGGACACCGGGTAGTTTTCGAACACCAGAATGTTGTCGAACAGCGCCTCGCCAGCGCTGCGTGCCCAGCGTTGAATCTCGTACAACGGTGTGTGTTCATGCTCACGCAGGGCGATGTTCTTCGCCTGCACTTGCTGAACCCAGTCCGCCACCCGCTGTTCCGGGCGCGGGCTGGCGATTACCGGCAAGGTGTTGATGAACAGCCCCAGTTGCTCCTCAACACCCGGCAGGTCAGCCGGACGCCCGGCCACGGTTGCGCCGAAGGTCACGCTGGACTGCCCCGTGTAGCGTTGCAGCACCAGCAGCCAGGCCGATTGCACCAGCGTGTTGAGGGTGACGCGCTGCTCGCGGGCAAACTCGCTCAACTGGCGGGTGCCATCGGCATCGATCAGTTGCAGGTAATCGCCATGCCCCTGCTCGCTCCCGGACGCTTTGAAGGCCTGAACCAGCCGGGTCGGCTCGTCCAGTTCGGCAAGCTGGCCGGTCCAGAAACGTTCACTGAGCGCAGCATCCTGGCGTTGCAGCCATTCGATATAGTCGCGATAACGACTGACTTGCCTCGGCAGCGTCTGGCCGCTGTAGCGTTGCAGCACCTCGCCCAGCAGGCGCGAGCTGCTCCAGCCATCCATGAGAATGTGATGGCTGGTGTAGATCAGTTGATGCGTCTGTTCGCCAGTGCGCAATACGGCCAGGCGCAGAAGTGGCCCCCGAGCCAGGTCGAAGCCCTGCTGGCGATCGGCATTCGCCCAATCGTCGATCCATTCGCCTGATTGCGCACGGGCATCCAGTTCGACAAACGGCATGCTGACATTGCGCAATACCACTTGCAGCGACTGCTCAAGATGGCTGACAAAGCCGCTGCGCAGTACTTCATGGGCATCCAGCGTGGCCTGCCAGGCGGCACGGAAACGCGGCACGTCCAGGCCACTGACCTCGACGCGCATCTGGTTGATGTAATTGCCCGCGTCCTGCTCGAACAGGGTGTGGAACAGCATGCCCTGCTGCATCGGTGCCAGCGGGTAGATGTCTTCGATCTGCGCCGCAGGGATTGGCAAACTGCTCAACTGCGACTGGCTCAGGCGTGCCAGTGGGAAGTCCGACGGCGTCACGCCTGCCACGCCTTCGCGGGTGCAATGCGCAATCAATTGTTGCAGTTCAACGGCATATTCGTCGGCCAGCCGCTGCACGGTGTCGCGTTCAAATACCGCACCGCTGAAGGTCCAGCTCAGGCGCAATTCGCCGCCATACACCTGGCCATTGATGCTGAGCGGCGCAGCCAACGGTGCATCGGCGCTCTGCGACGCGCCGCTGCTCTCGGCCGAGGGCGTGAACAACGCGCCTTGTGCGTCGAAGCTGCCGTCGAACTGCCCGAGGTAATTGAACACGATACTGCCCAGCGGCAACGCTTGCAGGGTCTGCCGCGCCGATTCACTGCCCAGATAACGCAGGGCGCCGTAACCAATGCCCTTGTCGGGCACTGCGCGCAGCTGTTCCTTGATGGTCATGAGCGAATCGGCCAACGTGGCCTGCGGCGTGAGCCGGACCGGGTACAGGTTGCTGAACCAGCCGACCGTACGGGTGATGTCCAGCGTGTCGAAGAGGTCTTCGCGGCCATGCCCTTCCAGACGAATCAGGGCATGCGGCTGCGCGGTCCAGCGACTGACCACCCGCGCCAGCGCGGTCAGCAGCAGGTCGTTGATCTGCGTGCGATAAGCCGCCGGAGCGTCTTGCAGCAGTTGCCGGGTCTGCTCGCCATTCAGTTGCGTTACCACCGACAGCGCGTGCTTCTGTTGCTGACCGCCGTGCGGGTGATCGCAGGGCAAGGTGTCGCTGACGTCCTGCAACTGCGTCTGCCAATAATCCAGTTCCTGCGCCAGCACAGGGCTTTGCGCGTAGGCCTGCAAGTGCTCGGCCCAGCTTTGCAGCGAGCTGGTTTTCGTCGCCAGCGCCAATGGCTGGCCTGTTGCGATGGCGACATACGCCTGTTGCATATCTTCCAGCAGCACCCGCCACGACACGCCATCCACCACCAGGTGATGGATCACCAGCAACAAACGCTGCTCGCCCTGCGGTAAGTCGACCAGCACCGCACGCAGCAACGGGCCGTTTTTCAGGTCCAGACTGCGTTGTGCTTCATCGGCCAGTTCAGGCAAGCGCTCGGCACTGTCCAGTTCGTGGGTCCAGAGCAGGTCGCGAGTGTTCAGCGCACCGAACGTGGCTCGCCATTGGCCGTCTTGCTGAGCAAAACCCAGGCGCAGCGCGTCGTGCTGTTCGATCAGCGCGGTCAGTGCAGCTTGAAGGTGGATTGCATCCAGCGTTTGCAGGGGCTTGAGCATCAGCGCCTGATTCCAGTGCTGACGCTCTGGGATATCCTGTTCAAAGAAACGTGCCTGAATCGGCAGCAGCGGCAGCGAGCCACTGACCTGTTCAGCCGCCGCAGCAGGCTTTTTCTGGATCAGTTTTGCCACCGAGGCCAGCTGGCCGATGGTCTGCTTTTCGAACAACTGCTTGGGGCTGACCTTGATGCCCTGGCGCTTGGCGCGAGCGATGATCTGCAGACTGAGAATCGAGTCGCCGCCCAGTTCGAAGAAGTTGTCGGTGCTGCCGACCTGTTCCAGCTTCAGTACGTCCGCCCACACGGCGGCGAGCTTTTCCTCGATCTCGCCGACCGGCGCGGTGTAGCGCTGTTTGACCACGCCGGGTTTAGGCAAGGCGCGCTTGTCGAGCTTGCCGTTGGCCGTCACGGGCAGTCTGTCCAGCAGCATGATCTGCGCGGGCACCAGGTATTCGGGCAAGCGCGCAGCCAGTTGCTCGCGCAGGCTGTCGACACTGAGGCTCGCACCGGCCGCCGCAACGCAGTACGCCACCAGTTGCAGGCGTGTTTCGTCGCTTTCCAGCGGCTGCGCCAGCACCACGGCTTCGGCGACGTTTTCCAGGGTTTGCAGCAACTGGCCGACTTCCCCCGGCTCGACCCGGTAACCGCGAATTTTCACCTGATCATCCGCGCGCCCCAAGTACTCCAGCACGCCGTCCACCCAGCGCGCGCGGTCACCCGCACGGTACAGGCGCTGACCCTCGGCGTGCGGGTCCGGCACGAAGCGTTCGGCGGTCATCGCCGCACGGCCCAGATAGCCCTGCGCCAGACCGCGACCGCCCAGATACAGCTCGCCCGCCACCCGTTCGGCAACCGGGTTGAGATAGGCGTCCAGCACCCGCGCTTTGCCATTGGCCAGTGGTTGACCGACCGGCACACTGCGGCAGGCGTCAATGCGCTCGGCGACTTCATGGGTGAGGATGCCGACCGTGGTTTCCGTCGGGCCGTAGTGGTTGACGATCCGGCAGCCCGGTTTGAGCGTGCGGATTTGCTCGATCAACGCCCAGGAACTGGCCTCGCCACCCAGAATCAGCAATTGGCCCGGCAGCACGTCGGTCGGGTTGGCGGCTTGCAGCAGCCCCTGCAAATGGCTGGGTACGATTTTCAGCACTGCAACCTGATGCTCGGCCATGTAACGGGCGAAGCCATCAGGGTCGAACGCTTGCTCGTGGGACAGCAGATGCAGCGGGCGCCCAGACGCCAGCGCACCAAACAGCAAGGTATGGCCCAGGTCTGCGGCGACAGTCGACACCATCGCCATGCTCGCCCCGTCATCCAGCGACAGGCGCTCAAGCACGCCCTGCACGTAGTTGGCCAGCGCGCCGTGGCTGATCACCACGCCCTTCGGCTGCCCGGTGGAGCCGGAGGTGTAGATGATGTACGCCGGTTGTTCGGCGATGACACGCACATTAAGCGTACTGCCATCCACCTCGGACCATAGCGCAGCATCGAAGGCCAGCACCGGGCACACACCCAGTTGCGCGGCCTTGTCGTCGCCGAACGCGTGAATCAACAACGCCGCGCCGCTGTCACGAACCAGTTGCTGCAAACGCTCGGCGGGCTGTGCGCTGTCCAGCGGCAGGTAAACGGCACCGAGTTTAAGCACCGCCATCAGGCTGACCACCCATTCCACAGAGCGGTCCAGGCACAGCGCAACGGTCATGCCCGGCTTGATGTCCTGCGCATGCAGGTAGCGGGCGAACTGGTTACTGCGTTGTTCAAGTTCGTCAAAGCTCAACACTTGCTGACCAACGCGCAACGCGGTCTTGCCACGGCCGATACGCAGGCCCTGTTGCCACAGGCAGAGGAAGTCATCGCAGGCAAAATCGGCGGTCTGTTCAGCAATCGGCAGCGACACTGCTTGCGGCTGATCGGCAAGTCGCTGGTCGGTGTCTGCGACCAGCGCTTGCAGTACAGCGCGTAGCGCCTCGGCCATGCGCTCGATGGTCGATGGCTCGAACAGGTCGGTGGCGTAAGTGAAATAACCGCGTATGCCGCCCGGCGTGTCGGTGAAGTCGAAGGCCAGATCAAAGCGCGCATCGCTGCTGCCAATCGGAAATTCATCGACAGTCAGACCCGACACACGTTGCCCGCTGTCGTCGGCCGCCAACACGTGCTGATTGATCTTGAACTGGAACAACGGGTTGTGGCCCAGATTACGCTCGGGTGCCAGCGCATCCACCAAATGTTCAAAGGGCAGTTCCTGATGCGACTGGGCACCGGTCACGACCTGTTTCACCTGAGCCAGCAACTGCGCAAAGCTCTGCTGTTCGTCCACCTGCACACGCAACACTTGAGTATTGATGAAGAAACCAATCAGGCCTTCCAGCTCGCTGCGGGTGCGCCCAGCGTTGGGCGCACCAATGCGAATGTCGGCCTGACTGTCACCGCCACTGTAAAAATGACCCCCTAACGCCAACCTAGAA
>NZ_LKBW01000329.1 GCF_002699855.1 Pseudomonas amygdali
CCGAGTCTGCCCAGGTGGCATGACTCAAACAAAAGGGTCTCCGAGAAACCCGGGGCGGTTCAGTCAGATCACCCTCGCCCTGGGCGATGTCCTGCATCGCACGACCCATGTCGGTCAGCGGCCGCATCAGCGCACGGATCAGCAGGCTCAACAGCAAGGCAATCACGGCCACCGCAATCAGTACGGCGACCATCGCCGAGCTGCGGAACTGGCTCAACGGTGCATAAGCCTTGTCCTTGTCGATCGACAGACCAATGTACCAGTCGGCCGAAGGCAGCCCGGTGATCGGGGTAAACGACAGCAACCTCTGCTGACCATTGAGCGTGACCTCACGCAGGCGCGCATCCAGACTGAGGGGCTGGCCCGGGTAGACGTCCTTGAGGTTTTTCATCACCTGTTCCTTGTCCGGGCTGACAATGATCTGCCCGTCCCCACTGACCAGAAAGGCGTAACCGAGCCCGCCGAACTCCACCGAGTTGATGATCTTGACCAGCGTGTCCAGGCTCAGGTCACCGCCAGCCACGCCAGTTATCTGGCCTGCAGTCTTGACCGGGCTGGCGATAGTCACCACCAGGCCGCCCACGGAAGCCAGATAAGGCGGGCTGAGAATGGTTTTGCCGGCGTCGACGGTGGACTTGTACCAGGGCCGCTGACGTGGATCGTAGCCAGCCGGCATATCGACATTGGGCCGCTGGGTGAACGCACCTTTGCTGTCACCGACGTAGGTGAACTGAAAGGTCGACACCAGCGAAGACTGCGACACAAGTCCGCTCAGGTCGGAATTGACCCCTTGGAAGGCTACGTTCTGGGTGAGGTTTTCCAGCACCAGAATGCGTCCGCTCAGCCAGTTCTGCACGCTGCTGGCCGTCAACTGACCCGCCTGGCCCACCGAGGACTCAAGGTTCTGATTGATGGTGGTGCGTTGCAGGTAGTCGTTGTAAAGGGTGAACAAGGCAAAGGCCAACACCACAACACCGGCCGCAGCCAGAAGAATTTTATGACGAAACTTCAAATTCATGACAAAGCATCTCAACGTGACGGGAAGAAGGCTCAGATGCCAGAACAACTTGTGACGTAAAAATGTCACGCACTTCAAAAGCAATGAACCTGAAGCGGGTAAGGTTTCCACTGTCGCGAGCATAGACAATATTTTGCCGCACCCTATGAGAGGCGGCGCTCTATTTCAGTCTTTTCAGCGATTCTTTATAGCGGTGCATTGCCGTGAACGATAGGGCCTGAAAAAGTATTTCAAGCGTTTTGAAACTTTCTCTTTTTTTTATTTCAGCTTGGCCACCACCTGCCGATAGTGTCTGTATACCACCCCCTGCCCCTGACCTGTATGCCATGCCTTTCAGGGGCTCTACTGCTTTAAATGGCTGTTGTTGGAGAATTCAATGAGTAGCTGGTTTGCAAACATCAGCGTCAATATGAAACTGGCCCTCGGTTTCGGTCTAGTACTTGTTTTTACTGCGATTCTTGCGCTGACTGGCTGGACCAGCATGAGCGGACTGATCAATCGCAGCAACTGGATGAGTGACATTACTTCGCTCAACTCCCAGTTGACCAAACTGCGTGTGACCCGTCTGCAATACATGGTCGCTGACGGCGACGAGAAAGTCGCAGAGACCGTTCAGGTCTCGCTGGACGGCTTCAAGAACTATCAGCAAAAGCTGCTGACCTCGTTCAAAAGTCCCGAAAACGTGAAAATGCTCGAGCAACTGGGAGTGGTGATCGCTGACTACCAGAAATCGCTGAACAGCATGCGCGGCGGGTACAAGGCCAGCATTGTGGCGCGTGATGAGCTGAGCACGAATGCTGACAAAAGCATTGATGTGTTTGAGCTGCTTCAGGCTGAAGTGAAAAAAATGGACCCTGCCGATGCCAATCGGTTCGAGCAATACCAGATCGTCACCGATGCAAAGGAAAACCTCAGGCTCGCGCGTTATGAGGTGCGTGGCTACACCACCAACCCTACGGCAGAAACTGAACAGACCGCCGTTGCAAGGCTGGATTCTGCCATCAAGGATCTGGACACGCTGAAAACGACGTTCAGCGGCACCCAGGCTGATCAGCTCAAGCAGCTGGAAACCTCGTTGGCCGCGTACCGCAAAGCCCTGCAGAGCTTCAAGGCCGCAACTGCCGACATCGCTCAGGCTCGTAAGGAGATGACCGTACAGGGCCAGGATATCGTCAAGATCAGCGAAGCCATGTACCAACTGCAACTGGATCGCCGCGATCAGGAAAGCGCACAGGCTCGCACCACGCAGATCACCTGTACGCTGCTGGCAATTATTCTGGGCATGATTGCAGCGGTGATCATCACCCGGCAGATTACCCGTCCATTGCAGGAAACTCTGGCAGTGGTCGACCGTATTGCATCAGGTGACCTGACCCAGACCCTGGCAGTCACTCGTCGTGACGAGTTGGGCGTTCTGCAGCAAGGCATTCAACGCATGGGCAGCACGTTGCGCGAGCTGATTGGCGGTATCCGCGACAGCGTTGTGCAGATTGCCAGTGCCGCCGAAGAGCTGTCAGCGGTTACCGAGCAGACCAGCGCCGGCGTCAACAGCCAGAAAGTCGAAACCGACCAGGTGGCCACCGCCATGCATGAGATGTCGGCAACGGTTGCAGAAGTGGCTCGTAACGCCGAACAGGCCTCGCAGGCAGCGTCCAACGCCGACCGCGAAGCGCGCGACGGTGGCAAAGTCGTGGGCGAAGCGATTGTGCAGATCGAGCGTCTGGCCAACGAAGTGGGTCGCTCGGCCGATGCCATGAACCAGCTGGAGCAGGAAAGCGACAAGATCGGCAAGGTCATGGACGTCATCAAGGCTGTGGCCGAACAAACCAACCTGCTGGCCCTCAACGCAGCCATCGAAGCGGCCCGCGCCGGGGAAGCCGGGCGTGGTTTTGCCGTGGTTGCCGACGAAGTCCGCGGCCTGGCACAACGCACGCAGCAGTCCACAGTCGAGATTGAAACACTGGTTGCAGCCCTGCAAAGCGGCACGCGCCAGGTGTCCAGCATCATGCTCAGCAGCCGCGAACTGACCGTCAGCAGCGTACAGCTCAGCCGTCAGGCGGGTACATCGCTGGGCAGTATTACCCAGACGGTCTCCAACATTCAGGCAATGAACCAGCAGATCGCTGCCGCCGCCGAGGAGCAGAGTGCCGTAGCTGAGGAAATCAGCCGCAGCATCGTTAACGTCCGCGATGTGTCCGAGCAAACCGCCTCGGCCAGCGAAGAAACCGCTGCCTCCAGCGTCGAACTGGCACGCCTTGGCGGGCAGCTGCAAACGATGGTCAGCCACTTCCGGATCTGATCACCCAGCGTTGACATCAAGCCCGGTCTTTACCGGGCTTGATTGTTTCTGCACTCCTGACAGTCACGCCTGCGGCGGCTGTCCGTTGGACGCTGACAATCCGCCATCCACCGGCAAATTCACGCCGGTCACGAAGCGTGCGTCTTCACTTGCCAGAAAGGCAATGACATCGCCGACATCTTCAGCTTCGCCTGGACGCCCCAGCGGGATGCGCTCCATGAATTTGGCCATCAGTGCCTTGTCGCCGAGCATGTCTTCAGTCAGCTCGCTGCGAGTCAGTGACGGGCAGACTGCGTTGACCCGCACACCGTCGGCACCGTGGTCCATCGCCAGCGCGCGGGTGAAATTGGTGATTGCGCCTTTGGCCGCGTTGTAGAAGCTCATGCCCCAGTCGCCGCCCAGGCCGGAAACCGACGAGACGTTGATGATGTTGCCTTTGCTGGCGATCAGCGCCGGCATGGCGGTGCGGGTGCAATAGAACACGCCGTCCAGGTCCACGGACATCAGCTCTTTCCAGTCCTCTATGCCCAGCTCGGTCACTTTGCCGGACTTGACGATGCCGGCATTGTTGACCAGCACATCCAGACGCCCGAAATGCGTGGCGACTTTCTTGAACAGCGCTTCCACATCGCTGGGGTCCGCCACATCGGTAGCACGGACCAAATGCCCTTCGCCCGCCAGTTGCGTGGCCACTTTGTCGAGTTTGTCGCGATTACGGCCGACCAGTACAACGCTTGCACCTTCCTGGGCAAAACGCTTGGCGGTGGCTTCGCCGATCCCGGAACCAGCCCCGGTCACGACAACAACTTTCTGGGTGAAACGATTCATGCAGCAGCTCCAAAAAAATAATGGGGTTATGAGGTGGACTGCCCGGTTGCACACAGCGTTCAGTCCAAATCATTCACTGCCTTACGAGGGGTTAAAAATCAGGTGAATCGGTAAACCTCGACTAACAGCGCGTTGACAAACCGAGGCCGCGCTGCAAATATCACCGAAGTTGTACGACAACCTATAACGCCAAAAATAAAAACAAGACTTTGCCAACCATGAAAACTCTCGTCTGTACGTCTGCTCCACCGATTATCGAAGCCTCATCTGTTCCGACAGTTTCGCAGCACCCGACATCCTTTCAGATTCATAACATTCGCTGATACATGGCGAACGGTACTCGGCCGTCTGTCGGTCGAGGCCATGCCTGGCAACAGGCATCACGTAATCCTCAAAGGTGTCGGCTGCTGCTTGCGCGCGGCCAGAAAAGAGGACGGTTTCGATAAACAAGGGAGCAAAACAATAATGACATTTCACACTTCCCGCTCACGCATCCTGCTGGGTGTTGGCGGCATGACACTGATTTTCCCGATGCTCGGCATGGCAGAGGGTTTCGTCGACGATACCAAAGCCACACTTACGCTGCGTAATGCGTACTTCAACCGCAACTTCACCAACCCGGCCTTTCCCAACAGCGCAGCTCCGCAGAGCAAAGCCGAGGAATGGACACAAAGCTTTATTCTCGACGCCAAGTCGGGCTTCACCCAAGGAGTGGTCGGTTTCGGGGTTGACGTGCTGGGCCTGTATTCGCTCAAGCTCGATGGTGGCAAAGGCACAGGGGGCACTCAGTTGCTGCCGATCCACAGCGACGGTCGCCCGGCCGATGATTTCGGCCGTCTCGGCGTTGCAGGCAAGGCGCGGGTTTCCAAAACCGAACTGAAAGTCGGCGAATGGATGCCGGTGCTGCCGATTCTGCGCTCCGATGACGGTCGTTCGTTGCCGCAGACTTTCCGCGGTGGCCAGGTGACGTCCAAGGAAATCGACGGCCTGACGCTGTATGGCGGGCAATTCCGCGGCAATAGCCCGCGCAACGATGCAAGCATGGAAGACATGTCGATGAACGGCCGAGGCGCGTTTACGTCCGATCGCTTCAACTTCGGCGGCGGCGAGTATGTCTTCAACGACAAGCGTACCCAGGTAGGTGTCTGGTACTCGGAGCTGCAGGACATCTACCAGCAGCAGTTTTTCAACCTGCTGCACAGCCAGCCGGTCGGCGACTGGACCCTGGGGGCCAACCTGGGTTACTTCATCGGCAAGGAAGACGGAAACAAACTGGCCGGCGACCTCGACAACAAGACCGCTTATGCATTGCTCTCGGCGCGCTATGGCGGCAGCACGTTCTATGTCGGCCTGCAAAAGCTCACCGGCGATACGGCGTGGATGCGCGTCAACGGCACCAGCGGCGGCACGCTGGCCAACGACAGTTACAACTCCAGTTACGACAACGCCAAGGAGAAGTCCTGGCAGTTACGCCATGACTATAACTTCGCAGTGCTCGGCGTACCCGGCCTGACCCTGATGAACCGCTATATCAGCGGCGACAATGTGCATACCGGCAACATCACCGACGGCAAGGAATGGGGACGAGAGTCTGAACTGGCGTATACCGTACAAAGCGGTGCACTCAAGAACCTGAACGTCAAATGGCGCAACTCCAGCCTGCGTCGCGATTTCAGCACCAATGAGTTCGACGAGAACCGCGTATTCATCAGCTACCCTATTTCGCTGCTGTGAAACCTGTGGCAAAGCCTGCCTGAAAGCCCATCTACAGGGGCAGGTTTTGCCTTGTTACAAATGTGTCTGCACAGGCGGGCACACAGGTCGTTTTTATACTTTGGCCGCGTTGACAATCAGCGTATGCGGTGTCGATAATTCGGCAAGTCATACGACAACAGATGACAAAAATAACAATCGGGACTTTTCTCATGGCATCGGCTCATACCACTCAAACTCCCTTCAATCGCCTCCTGCTGACCGGTGCGGCAGGTGGCTTGGGCAAGGTCTTGCGCGAAACACTGCGCCCCTACGCAAACGTGCTACGCCTGTCCGACATTGCCGAGATGGCACCGGCGGTAGACGACAGTGAAGAAGTTCAGGTCTGCGATCTGGCTGACAAGGACGCCGTATACCGCCTGATCGAAGGTGTGGACGCGATAGTGCACTTCGGCGGTGTGTCAGTCGAACGGCCGTTCGAGGAAATCCTCGGTGCCAACATCTGCGGTGTGTTCCACATCTACGAAGCGGCCCGTCGTCATGGCGTGAAACGCGTGATCTTTGCCAGTTCCAACCACGTGATCGGTTTCTACAAGCAGACCGAAACCATCGACGCGCACTCCCCGCGCCGCCCGGACAGCTACTACGGTCTGTCCAAGTCCTACGGCGAAGACATGGCCAGCTTCTACTTCGATCGTTACGGCATCCAAACCGTCAGCATCCGCATCGGCTCGTCGTTCCCTGAACCGCAGAACCGTCGAATGATGAGCACCTGGCTGAGCTTTGGCGACCTGACCCAGTTGATCGAGCGCTCCCTGTACACGCCAGACGTCGGTCATACCGTGGTCTACGGTGTTTCGGACAACAAGACCGTATGGTGGGACAACCGTTTCGCCAGCAAACTGGACTACACCCCCAAAGACAGCTCGGAAGTTTTCCGCGCCAAGGTTGAAGCCCAACCGGAGCCTGCGGCTGACGACCCGGCGATGGTTTATCAGGGCGGTGCGTTTGTGGCCTCAGGCCCCTTCGGCGATCAATAAACAGCCCCTACCTGTTGAAGAACTCTGCTTGCAGACGTTGGAGATACGACCTGTCATGGATGCCGAACTGATTGTCGATGCACAAAACGCCACAGGCGAAAGCCCGGTCTGGAGCGCACGTGACCAGGCGTTGTACTGGGTAGATATTCCGAAAGGTACGCTGCAGCGCTGGAGTTTCGCCGACGGCAGCATACGCACCTGGAAAGCGCCGCAGATGCTGGCCTGCATCGCAGCCGACAGCCGCGGCGGCTGGATTGCGGGGATGGAAGACGGCATTTATCATCTGCAGCCCTGCGAAGACGGCAGCCTGATCAGTACTCTTCTGGCAAGCGTCGAACATGCACAGACAGGCATGCGCTTCAACGATGGCCGATGCGACCGACAAGGACGCTTCTGGGCCGGCACCATGCTGATGGACATGGCAGCAGGCGCAGTGGTAGGTGCGATGTATCGCTACAGCGCCGGGCAGAAGACACTCGATGCACATTTAAAGGACTTCATTGTCCCCAACGGCCTGGCGTTCAGCCCGGACGGCAAGACCATGTACCTGTCCGACTCGCATCCCAGCGTGCAGAAGATCTGGGCTTTCGATTACGACACCGATAGCGGCACGCCGCACAACCGTCGCCTGTTCGTGGACATGAACCACCACCTGGGCCGCCCTGACGGTGCAGCAATCGACACCGATGGCTGCTACTGGATCTGCGGCAATGACGCGGGCCTGATCCACCGTTTTACGCCCAACGGAAAACTCGACCGCTCGCTGGTCGTGCCGGTTAAAAAACCGGCCATGTGCGCTTTTGGCGGCCCCAATCTCGATACCTTGTTCGTAACGTCCATTCGCCCGGGTGGCGATATCAGCGACCAGCCATTCGCCGGTGGTCTGTTCGCTTTGCGCCCTGGTGTCAAAGGCCTGGAGGAACCCGTGTTTCAGGGCTGACAGTGCCCAACGAAAATCCCATAGCTCGACCAAAAATAACAAAATCGGAGATATCCATGGATTTCAAACGCAAGCTTCTCATCGCTGCACTTCCGTTGGCCTTCTGCGTGTCAGGCATGGCTCAGGCAGAAGTCAAAATCAAGTTCGCCGAGGTTCACCCCGCAGGCTACGCGCCGGTCGTGGCGGAGCAGAACATGGGCAAGAAACTCGAAGAACAGTCCAAGGGCGAGATCAGTTTCAAGATGTACGCGGGTGGCGTGCTCGGTTCCGAGAAGGAAGTCGTTGAACAGGTCCAGAGTGGTGCCGTGCAGATGACTCGCGTCAGCCTGGGCATCGTCGGCCCGGTCGTACCGGACGTCAACGTCTTCAACCTGCCGNGGCGAGATCGGCCAGGAAATTCTCGACAAGATCACCAACTCGCAATTCAACATGGTCGCGCTGGGCTGGATGGATGGCGGCACACGCAACCTGTACACGAAGAAACCGGTACGCCAGATTTCCGACCTCAAAGGCATGAAAATTCGTGTTCAGGGCAACCCGGTATTCATCGAAACCATCAATGACATGGGCGGTAACGGCATCGCCATGGCCACTGGCGAAATCTTCAGCGCCCTGCAAACCGGCGTGATCGATGGCGCGGAAAACAACCCGCCGACCTATTACCAGCACAACCACTACCAGAACGCCAAGTTCTTCACGATTACCGAGCACTTGATTCTGCCCGAGCCCATCGTGATGGCGAAAGCCACCTGGGAGAAGCTCAAGCCGGAGCAACAGACGCTGGTGAAAAAGCTCGCGCGAGAAGCGCAGATGGAGGAGCGCGCGCTGTGGGACAAGTCGTCAGCCGATGCCGAAACCAAGCTCAAAGCTGCTGGCGTGGAGTTCATCACCCTGACGCCGGAGCAGAAGAAAGCCTTCTACGACGCCACCCAGCCGGTGCGTGACAAATTCGGTGCGCCCTACAAGGATTTGATCAGCCGCATCGAAGCGGTCCAGACCAATCCGGCACTGGCTGCACCGAGCACCCAAGCGGCCCAATAAGCCTGTCCGATTATGCTGCGCGAATGAGTGAAAGCTCGTTCGCCGCCGCAGTGGTGAGCCCATGAAAAATACGCTATTGCGCATCGACGACACGATCTATCGGGTCTGCATCGGCATTGCCGGTCTGTCGGTGCTGATCATGACCCTGATCATCCCCTGGGGCATCTTTGCCCGTTACATACTCGGCAGCGGCTCCAGTTGGCCGGAACCCACGGCCATATTGCTGATGGTGGTATTTACCTTCTTCGGCGCTGCCGCCAGTTACCGCGCCGGTGCGCACATGGCCGTTTCTATGGCCGTGGACCGTATGCCGCAACAGGTACGCCGCAGTGCCTCGGTGGTTGTGCAGGTCCTGATGGCGATCGTGGCCCTGTTCATGATCTTCAAGGGTTTCAAGCTGTGCGCCACCACGTGGAATCAGTTTGTCGGAGAGCTGCCGTTTCTGAGGGTCGGCATCACTTACCTGCCAATCCCCATTGGCGGCATCGTAACCCTGATTTTCGTGTTGGAAAGACTGTTTCTGGGCGACCAGAGTCATCGCGCGGTGATGCGCTTCGATGTTATTGAAGAAAGCGAAGGTGCCGCATAAATGGACGCTTTTATACTGCTGGGCAGCTTCATCGCATTGATCCTCATCGGCATGCCTGTCGCCTATGCGCTGGGGCTTTCAGCCCTGATAGGCGCCTGGTGGATCGATATTCCGGCCGATGCGCTGATGATTCAGATTGCGGGCGGCGTGAACAAGTTTTCGCTGCTGGCGATTCCATTCTTCGTGCTGGCCGGGGCAATCATGGCCGAAGGCGGCATGTCACGACGGCTGGTCGCCTTTGCTGCTGTGCTGGTGGGTTTCGTGCGCGGTGGGCTGTCGCTGGTCAACATTGTGGCATCCACTTTCTTCGGCGCGATTTCGGGTTCCTCGGTGGCCGATACCGCTTCGGTAGGCTCGGTGCTGATCCCGGAAATGGAACGCAACGGCTATCCTCGGGACTTCTCGACGGCAGTGACCGTCAGCGGCTCGGTTCAGGCCTTGCTGACGCCACCCAGCCATAACTCGGTGCTCTATTCGCTGGCGGCAGGCGGTACGGTATCGATTGCTTCGCTGTTCATGGCCGGGATCCTCCCGGGTCTGCTGCTCAGCGCGGTGATGATGGGCCTGTGCATGATCTTCGCGCGCAAGCGCAACTACCCCAAGGGTGAAGTGATCCCGCTGCGCCAGGCACTGAAAATTGCCGGTGAAGCGCTTTGGGGCATGATGGCCATGGTCATTATTCTCGGCGGCATTCTATCGGGGATTTTCACTGCCACCGAGTCGGCCGCCATTGCCGTGCTCTGGTCGTTCTTCGTTACCATGTTCATCTACCGCGACTACAAATGGCGCGATCTGCCCAAACTGATGCATCGGGCGGCACGCACCATTTCCATCGTGATGATCCTGATCGGTTTTGCCGCCAGCTTCGGTTACATCCTGACGCTGATGGAAATTCCGATGAAGATCACCACAGCGTTCCTGACCCTGTCCGACAACCGCTACGTGATCCTGATGTGCATCAACATAATGTTGCTGCTGCTCGGTACGGTCATGGACATGGCGCCGCTGATTCTGATCCTGACCCCGATTCTGTTGCCGGTCATCGTCGGTGTCGGTATCGATCCGGTGCACTTCGGCATGATCATGCTGGTCAATCTGGGTATCGGGCTGATTACCCCGCCGGTGGGTGCGGTGCTGTTCGTCGGTGCCGCGGTGGGCAAAGTCACTATCGAAGCCACCGTGAAAGCTTTGCTGCCGTTCTACGTCGCGCTGTTTTTGGTGTTGATGCTGGTCACCTACATTCCCGCCATCTCGTTGTGGCTGCCGAGCGTCGTGCTCTAACGTCATCAGTTGCAACGCTACCGGAGCGCTCAAACCGCTCCGGTACGCACCTCTGTTGTCCAGCCAAGGAGGCTGGTTGCGTATGTCTGCCCCTGCCCTGTTCCCCCGCCACATTGCCGTGCTTATTCTGGCGCTGCTGGCCTGTTCGTTTGCCGGCAACCACATTGCGGCACGCATTGCCTTCGATCATGACACCGGCTTGCTGCTGGCCATTCTCTGCCGCTCCGGCGTCACCCTGCTGGTGCTGGTCAGTCTGGTGCTCTGGCAACGTGAAAAGCTCAGTCTTCCTGCCAGCACCTGGCGCTGGCAATTGCTTCTGGGCTTGCTGATCGCGACTCAGAGTTTTTGCATTTATTCGGCGGTAGCACGTATTCCGGTGGCTCTGGCATTGCTGGTGGTCAACGTCTCGCCGATTCTGCTGGCGCTGTTGACCTGGGCACTGGGCGGCGCAAGGCCCACACGACGTGCCGCAGGCCTGATGGCGTTGATTCTGTTCGGCCTGACGCTGGATGTGCCGCAGCGGCTGTCAAACCCTGGCAGCAGCGAACCGCAGTGGCTGGAAGGTATCGCCTATGCGTTTACCGCAGCGGTGGTGTTCGCCTTTGCGCTATGGATCACCGACAACAAACTGGCAAGCATGCGCGGCACTGTGCGCAGTATGCTGACCATGGTCGTGGTGTTCGCGGCGGCTGCGCTGGCCGGTGCCAGTGGCCTGTTGCCCGGTGGCGTGGATCTGCCGTCAAGCCGCATCGGCTGGACTGCGCTGGCCAGTCTGGTGGTGCTCTACGGGTTGGGCTTTTCGCTGCTGTTCATCTGCATGGCGCGGCTGGACATCGCCCGCAATGCGCCGGTGATGAACATCGAGCCGGTGGCGAGCCTGCTGTTCGGCTGGCTGATTCTTGATCAGTTACTCAGCAGCGGCCAGGTCATCGGCGGGCTGATCGTCGTCAGCGGTATCGTCCTGCTGACCTGGCGGCGCGCCACGCCATCTGCCTCTCAACCATCCAGCCCATCATCCAAGAAGGTTTTGCATCATGCCCGCGAACGTACTGACCCTTGAAGATGGCCTGACCCGCCTCACTCTGGCTCCCGACATCGGTGGCAGTATCGTCAACTGGACCGTATTGGCCAGCGGGCACCCCCTGCTGCGCCAGAGCGACGAACTGGCACTGGCTGCCGGTACACCTCGCCGACTGGCCTGCTACCCGCTGGCACCCTGGTCTAACCGGATCGGCAACGGCGGTTTCGACACCCCGGATGGCTGGCTCGCACTGGCCGCCAACAGCGCCAACGACCCATTGCCGATTCATGGCAGCGCCTGGCAACAGGTCTGGAGTGTTATCGAGCAGACCGCAGAGCAGGTCTGCCTGCAACTCGACAGCCAGACGCCGTTCGCCTACCGCGCGCAACTGCGCTACACCCTGCAAGACGGCAAGCTGAGCATCGAACTGACCACCACCCACCTGGACAGTCGTGCCGCCTGGCACGGGCTGGGCTTGCACCCTTACCTGCCGCGCACGCCCCACACACGCTTGCAGGCCAAGGCTGCGCAGGTATGGATGTGCAACGACGCTGGCTTGCCTGCCGAGTTGCGGGACTTACCCGCTGAGTGGGACTTCCGGCACAGCAATACGCTGCCTGAAGCACGACTGGACAACGGCTTCACCGGCTGGGATGGCCTGAGCATCATCAGCCAGCCGGACCTGGGCTATGAGCTGCACTGTCAGGCCACTGGCAGCGACTACTTTCTGGTGTTCTGCCCACCGGGGTTGGGTTTCTTCTGCTTCGAGCCGGTCAGCCACCCGGTGAATGCCCATCATTTGCCTGGGCATCCTGGTTTGAAGCTGTTGCGGCAAGGCGAGTCGATGGAGTTGAGGGTCAGTCTGCACTACAAGCCCTTGTAGCAGGCTTTATGCGTGCATGCTCCATGCCTTTCGTTACGGGGTAATCAACAGGGTTGAAAGACCGCTGACGCGGGTAACGCCGGTGGCGGTGTCGCAGCTGTTGTTCAACGTTGACTGAAGATTGCCAAGTAAAAATGTACTTGTCGCATTGGCGCCTTTATAACGGCCATCCACAATTGCTCCGACACCAACAATGGTCGTGTTCAAAGTACCAATATTATTGATCGTCGCGTTGAATTTGTAAGTGCTGGTGACTCCATCGCTCCAGCTAATGACCCATGTTCTGCTGGACGTTGGTAGCAGTAACGACTCGCAGGAAAACGTAGACTGGAAGCTTTCGCTGGACGAAGCGCTGGTAACCAAAGGGAATGAGAGCGAAACACACGTGTTCCAACTGCTCGTCGTCGATACAACAATCGTCTGACTGGTGTTGGTCAATCCTGGCGACCAGTTTGTAGTATGGGTTCCTGTACAGGTAACCAGATTTACAGCCTCAGCCTGAGCTCGCCAAGGTGCAAAAAGAAGCCCCATACAAATGATAACCAGCAGTACACAGGCCAGCTTGGCCAGCGTAGATGAAGCACGTGCAACGTGAGTGTCCATAATGGTCTCCCTGACCTTGATAGCATCCAGATCACAGGTTAAGCAGCCAGCTGCTCATAGCGCTACTGGCAGAAATGACAGCGACTGTCTGCATGACTGGCCCGTGGTCATTGCCATGGCCACACCTGTAAAATTCCTCCACGCCGCTCGTCATATCCTGTGATCCACTCCCCATCCCGTTGCGTAACACCTCTGCATTGCGAACCAAAACCAGACAATGGTGATCAGAAGGTGGATCATGCGCACTACTGCCAGTCTCAGGACCTTCTGTCACTTGTCCCCCCCTCACAGCGAATCGACAATAACCCGACTTTGGATTGATGAAGTCGCCGCCGTGGCCCGCCAGAGGGACCGCGAAAGCTTCATGCGCATCTACGATCACTTCGCGCCGCGCCTGTTACGTTATCTGACCGGGCTGAATGTGCCTGAGGGGCAAGCCGAAGAATTGGTGCAGGAAGTGCTGCTCAAGCTGTGGCACAAGGCCGATTCCTTCGACCCGACCAAGGCCAGCCTGGGGACGTGGCTGTTTCGCATTGCCCGCAACCTGTACATCGACAGCGTGCGCAAGGACCGCGGCTGGGTGAAGGTGCAGAATTCGCTGGAACAACTCGAGCGCCTGGAGGCCCCGGTAGATCGAACGCTCGATTACAGCCAGCGCCAGGAGCAACAACTGAACATTGCCATTCAGAACCTGCCCACCGATCAGGCCCGGGTATTGCGAATGTCTTATTTTGAAGCGCTCAGCCATCGGGAAATTTCCGAACGCCTTGGTATGCCACTGGGCACGGTGAAATCGTGCCTGCGCCTGGCGTTTCAAAAATTGCGTTCGCGGATAGAGGAATCATGATGAGCCCACGACATCATCCGGGTGACGCGACGCTGGTCAGCTATGCAGCAGGGGCGCTGTCGCAGGTCCTTGCGGTGGTGACTGCGGCGCACCTTGAACGCTGTGCCGAGTGCCGTGCGCGACTCAGGCAAGCCGAAGAGATTGGCGGTGTATTGATGCAGCAGCACACCAGCAGCGTGGTGCCGCTCAAGGGCAGGTCAGCAATGCTGGCGCGCCTCGATGAACGGCAAACGGGCGCTGAGCCGGCAATGTATTCGACGCCGGCAGCCAATCAGGACCCGGACTTGCTGCCTGTCTGCATGCACGCGCATTTCGGTCGGCAGCTGAGCACACTGAAGTGGAAGACACTGGTTCCTGGCGTGCAACGAGTACGTGCGCAAGGTATTGAACAAGGCAACCTGATGCTGCTGAAAATCGCCCCCGGCGTCAGCATGCCGGTGCACAGCCATGAAAGCGGCGAGATGACTATGGTGCTCAAGGGCGCGTATCACGACATACAGGGAGCGTTCGCGCTCAATGATGTGGCCGATCTGGACAGCCACATCCAGCACCAGCCCATCGCTTACCCTGACCGGGAATGCATCTGCGTACTGGCGACAGAATCAAGGCTGCGCTTTCACGGGCTGCTGGCGCGGATGATGCAGCCGTTCTTCGGGATCTGAAAAACGGCTCCATAGCTGCTCTCAGCGCTGAACACGCACCCCCAGCGAAGCCAGTGCATCCCAGTAACCCGGGTAGGTCTTGCCGACGCAATCGGGGTCGAGAATGCGAATACCGGCAATCTTCAAACCTGCCAGCGCAAAACACATGGCGATGCGATGGTCGGAGTGGGTGTCGATCAATGCGTCTACCGTGGTGCCTGCCAGCGCCGGGTTGGCGTGCACCAGCAGATCGTCGCCCTCCTCTACAGCAAGGCCCGGCGCGATGGCACACAGGCCGTGGGACAATGCTGAAATACGGTCACATTCCTTGACCCGCAGATTGGCGATGCCGACAAAGCGCACTGGCTGACGGTTGAAGGCGGCGAGTACCGCCAGCGTCGGAATCGCGTCCTGCATTTGCGAACCGTCGATCACGGCAGGCATGTTCGGGAAGCTTGCGATGATCTGACTGGCCAGGGCATCAGGCTGAGTGAATGCGTCGCTGGCCACGCCGAGGTCGATATCGCCCTCGGTCAATGCTTGGGCGGCCCACAGGTAGGTGGCCGCCGATGCATCCGGTTCGATATGGAAGTCCGTAGCGCGATAACCAGTGGCCGAGACTTTCCAGGCGGTTTCGCCGATGGCCTGAACCTCGGCGCCGAAGGCCTGCATGGCCGCCAGGGTCAGGTCGACGTAACCACGTGCGCCAATCTCGCTGCCGGTCAAGGCGACTTCGACCGGGCCCTTGCCGCAGGCTCCGGCCATCAGCAACGCTGACACGTACTGGCTGGACAGGTTGCCATCGATTTCAATACGTCCGGCTTCCAGACCGCCTTTGCCCTTGATCGCCACCGGCGGGCAGCCACTGGGCGCACTGACCTCCACACCCATGCGCTGCAAGGCATCGACCAGCGGGCCGATCGGGCGCTTGCGCATGTACTCGTCGCCGTCGACCACAAAGTCGCCTTCGAAGTTGGCCAGTGCAGCGGTCAGAAAGCGCGTTGCGGTTCCGGCGTTACCGAGAAACAGTGCCTGCTGCGGTGCCTGCCAGTGGCCGCTGCTGGTGACCACGAAGGTGCTGTCATCCGGCTCGTCGACCTGCACGCCCATCAGACGCAGTGCTTCGGACATCACGCGGGTGTCGTCACTCTTCAGCGCGCCGGTCAGGCGGCTGGTGCCTTTGGCCAGCCCGGCCAGCAACAATGCGCGGTTGGTGATCGACTTGGAGCCCGGCGGGCTGACGCGCCCGACCAGCGGGCGCTCGACAGGCAAAACAGTGAGGGTGGCTTGAGGTCGCATGATGTCCCTGAGCGTCAGCGGAAAAATCGCGATCCTAGCACGAGCGGGATCAAGCCCGCAGTGCGGTTTTGCTGCCCCAACGAGCCAGACAGCCGTTTACTTTTGTTCAGCACCCGACAGTTGCTGCAGCTTGTCATTGGCTGCCTGCAATTGATTGCGGTTGGCTGCCACGTCGGTGACGTCATAGATCACCAGGCACACATGGCTGATCGCCCCGGTGGTTGAGCGCAGCGGAAACAGCGTGGTGTTCTGGTACATGAACTCTTCGTGCCCGGTGACCGGCTGGTAATTCTTGAAGCGCACCAGATACGGCCGCTGTTCCCAGATGGTGAATGCCGGTGTGCCAAGGGTCACGACGTTATCGATTTTCTTGCTCAACCATTGGCGGTTGGCCTCCGGAAACAACTCGAAGAAGGTCTTGTCGATGGCCACATAAGGCACCACGCCAGAGCGGTTTTCCATGAAAGTATTCCAGACCGTCACCCGATAGTTCAGGTCCAGCACCACAATGCCTACGTCAATGTTCTGCGTGACGGCCAGCAACCAATGGAGCTCGTTGATTTCGATAGCGTTGCTCATGGGTCAGCTCATCATGTAGGCGAGTTTTTTGGTAAGCAGCTCGACCGAGTCTTCGGTGAACAGCATCAACAGATCGAAATGAATGTTATGGCCTTCTACGCTGTAACTGATTTCAACCGCCAGGGTCTTTTTCCAGCGCTGCTGATTAATACGAATAAGCTCGTCGATGCCACCCTGCGCGCCCAGCAACTGTGGATGGCCTTGCGAAAACGCGATGTCGATCTGCTCGGCGATACCGCTCAGGCAGGCACCGATCAGGATCGTGGACAGGTCCAGAAGCATCTCCATGTTGGAGCTGTCGGAGTTATCGTCGCCCATCAGTTTCGACATGCCGGAGATTTCCGAGTCATGGAAAATCAGCAGCGCTTCACCTGCAATGCCGCCACCGATGTAGCCCTGACACACTGCCGTCAAATGCTGATCAGCGTGGGCATCGGCCAGCGCCATGTGCAACTCGCCGACTTCGAGCATGTTGACGTTGGGCACCGGCAACTGCACGAACACGCCCAGCACCTTGGCCAGCAATGCAGCAGCGCGGCCCATGGCAACGTTGATGGTTTCGCGGAAGGCATCCTGAAAGCTGATCACCCCGCCCTTGTTGTTGAGGGCCGGCAGCGCAACAGGTGACACCGCCGGCTTGCCCAGCAGGCCCAGGCGTTCCAGCGTGCTCTTGAGTTCGTCCGGGTCGGCAGGTTTTTTCAGAAACGCCAGCGCGCCCAGCTCCATGACCCGGCGCACCGCTTCGTCCTGCACGTCACCCGACACCACAATCACCTTGGTGTCGAGGTTTTCGGCACGAATCGCCGTCAAGGTCTGGTAACCGTCCATCACCGGCATGGTCAGGTCGAGCAGCACCACCTGGCCCTGGCCTTTACGGATAGCTTCCAGACCTTCCTGCCCCTGGGTAGCGAGCGTTACCGATACATCCCAATCAGCAGGCAGGGCACGCAAAAGCTGCTTTCGCGCCATGTTCGAGTCATCGCATATCAATAGTGCAAGCGTGGACATCGTGTGGTTCTCACTGCAAAAAAATCAGGCTGACAACGGCGGACAGCACGTATACGTTCGACAGCACTATCGAAATCGACTGACACTGAGCCTATAACGCTCGATCAGCAACATTCAAACTAAACCTATAGCCTTAAGTCGGCGATGTTTGCAGTTTCTGTAATTTAAGTCGCTTTCTGTTGCTGCAAATCACTACCGCGCCCCCCCAAACCAGCCTATTATCAAGTGATAGATTTAATAGCAATCACTCGATAGACAGGTGTGTCCATGTCTCTGCCCATAAGCGACTACCATCCGGCCCTGCCCCGGCAGGACGATTTCTGGCAGCATCTGGGTATTCCGGCCCGTGGCACGCGGCTGTACTCGGCGCTGCACGACGGTTTGCCGTATGAAGTATTCGAGCGTCTGGCGCATTACACCGACCTGAACCGCTCGACCCTGGCCGAGCATCTGGGCATCGCTCCCGCCACCTTGCAGCGACGCCTCAAGGTGCGCCGCTTCAATGCCGAGGAAAGCGATCGTCTGTTCCGCCTGGCAGCGGTTTACAAAGCGGCGCTGGACCTGTTCGAAGACGATGCCGAAGCGACCCGTCTGTGGCTGGCCAACCCGGTCTATGGGCTGGGCAATCGCAGGCCGCTGGAAATGCTCGCTACCTCGGCCGAGGCGCAGGCAGTGCTCGACCTTATCGGTCGGCTGGAACACGGTGTCGTGGCGTGATTGCAGTCTATCGACTGGTAAAGCGCAAATGGCTGGCTCAGGCGTTCGACGGTGAAGGCGCCAAGCTCTATGGCGGACGCTGGAACAGCAAAGGCAACGCCTGCGTGTACTGCGCAGGCAGCGAATCGCTGGCGCTGCTGGAAGTGCTGGTGCACTTGGGCAACGCTGGCGTGGCCCGGCATTACGCGATGCTTGAGCTGCAGATTGGCGAAGAGCACATCCTCAATGCACGGCCGGACACCCTGCCTCCCGACTGGCGCGAAGAGCCCGCACCACCGGCAACAGCCTCGTTCGGCGACGACTGGCTTGCCTCGGGTCAGAGCCTGGCACTGGCCGTGCCAAGCGTGATCATCCCGCGTGAGTCCAACTACCTGCTCAACGTCCAGCACCCGGAATTCCTGGCCGTTGTGGCAACGGCCAGAGAGCTGGAGTTTGTGGTTGATCCACGTTTGAAATGAGATTGATACAGGGCAGCCAGTTGTTCGATAGCGTCAGGTGCGAATTTGATAGCGTTATGGCCGAAGGTTGATCACCTCATAAACCGTTTGCAGATCCCGCTCCGGGATTTCCCAGATCACCAGCTTTGGCGGGGTCTGGCGAAAGGCCGGGTTGTCGAAATAGACGTTGGCTGCACCCGAGAACTCGCCGCCGTCCCTGGCGAAGCTGCCGATCGGTGCGCCGAGTTCGCGCTGTAGAAAACCGGTAAAGCCCGAATTGCGTGAGAACGATGTGCCGATCAAGGCGACGTTGGGCAGGTTGCTGTCGCCAAACAGGTCGTCGAGGTTGTCGCCGCCTGACGCTGCTTCACTGGCAAGCTCGGTGATTTGCGTGGCGGCTACGCTTTGCGGCGCGGGTTGCAACGACAGCGGTAGCCAGTCGAGACCCGCTAAACGCACCAGATCACCGGGGCGCTCGGCAATCGGGGCGATGCTGGTTTGAAACTGCCGTTGCGGAGTGGCCCGAAAGCCGACTTTGCGCAGGTGCAGTGCCAGCGCTCTGGCGGCCGCGTTGGCACCGCTTTCGCTCCAGTGTGTGTCGGTACGCAGGTACGCTGTGTCACCCAGCGGTTGCAGGGTAGTGGTCAGGTCCAACGTATCGACACCGGCGTCCTTCAGGCTGTTGGTCCATTGCACAACACGGGCCTGCTGCACCTCGGGGCGATAAAGCCCGCACAGTTGGGCGGCAGCAATGCGGCTTTTGTCTGGCACCACGGCGACCAGCAGGTCGATGCCGCGCTTTTTCAGGCTGCGTTGCACATCGATAACCGCCTGCGCCTTGTGTTGCGCATTGGCCTGCGCGTCGCGATTGAGCCTGAATTCATCGGTCAGGAACAGCCAGCCCGGACACCCCTGACGGACCCGCGGACCGGTGTCGTGAAACAGCAACCAGCTTGCGCCACGCTCGATATTCGCTGCGCGCTGCGCCAGAAAAGTCCCTGACAGTTGCTTGGCCAGTTTGTGAGTCACCTCGCCATGCAGCGCTGCATCGAGGGTCAGGGGTTTGGGCAGCAACTCGACCTTGCCGCTGGCCAGCAGCATGCACGAGGCCAGCAAGCCGACGCCGATGAAAGCCACCAGCGTGATTCCCGCCACGCCACAGGTGCGCACGGCCAGTTCGCTGGGCGGAGGCGGTACAGCAGACGGAGCAGTCATGGCCACTGACCTCAGAACTGGAAGTAAAGAAAAGGAACTGTCTCGCGGCTGGCAATCAGCGCGAACGACAACAGAAAGCCGGCCACCGGCCACAATGCGGCGCCCGCTATGAACACAGGGTGGCTGGCGAAACGCTGCTCAACGCGAACCAGCAACAACGGCGCGAGCACACAGGCCACGCCCAGCAGCGCCGCCATGCCGTGCGCCGGGCGCAGGGTTACGGCCAGTGCATCGCCCAGCCCCAGGCCATGCAGGCCGAACTGTCCGGCATACATGGTCAGCGCAGTGGTAAAGTCCGGGGCGCGGAACAGCGTCCAGACGAGGCACACAAACAGCAGCGTCAACACGTGCGCCAATGGTATGCCCCCCGAAGGTTGGACAATTATCCACTTACGCTGCCTTGGCGGCCTGCATCCTG
>NZ_LKBW01000330.1 GCF_002699855.1 Pseudomonas amygdali
CTGGGTACCGGCGAAGAACAGCAGGCCCGACTGGGTAGACAACGAAGCGCCCAGCGTCGGCATGCCAATCGGAATCGGCAGGCCCATGCGGATGCCCATCGGACCTGTGTCTTTCACGGTGCCGACCGGAACCTGCCACATCAGCTTTTTGGTTTTCAGGTCAATCGCCGACATGGTGCCGAACGGCGGTGCCTGGCACGGTATGCCGACGGCAGACAGGAAGCGCTGGCGCATGGCACCAAACGGCGTGCCGGTCTGCGGCACGACGCCCATCTCGATACCACTGGCACCAGCGGCGATCTTGTCGCGCGGGATCATGTAGTTGGCCAGGCCCAGGCGCATGTCATTGACGAACATATAGTTGTTGGTCGGGTCGACCGAGACGCTGCCCCAGTTCATGCCGCCCAGCGAGCCGGGGAACTGCAACGCAGGGTCCAGGCCTGGCGGTGTGTAAACGCCCTCGTGACGCATGCCTTTGAAAGCGATGCGGCACATCAGCTGGTCGAACGCCGTAGCACCCCACATGTCCGACTCTTTGAGGGTCTGGTTGCCAATCGACGGCATGTCCACCGAGAACGGCTGGGTCGGCGAATAGCGCTCGCCCGGCACATTACCCTGCGGCACAGGGCGTTCTTCGACACGCGAGATCGGCACGCCGGTTTCGCGGTTGAGCAGGAAAATCTCGCCCTGCTTGGTGACTTGCGCCAATGCCGGCTGCGTACCGCCCTTGCCGTCCGGAATGTCATACAGCAACGGCTGCGCCGGAATGTCGAAGTCCCACAGATCATGGTGGGTCATCTGGAAGTTCCAGCGCACCTGACCGGTTTTGGCGTCTACCGCAACCACTGACGAGGACCATTTGTCGTCCTGCTCGGTACGCGTCCCGCCGAAGAAGTCGGGTGTAGCGTTACCGGTCGGCAGGTAGATCAGGCCGAGCTTGTCATCGTAGGACATGGCCGACCAGACGTTCGGCGTGCCACGCGTATAGGTTTCACCTGCTGGCGGACGCTTGTTGGTATTCGGGTTACCCGGATCCCAGGCCCAGACCAGCTCGCCGCTGTGTACGTCGAAAGCACGCACCACGCCTGGAGGTTCGCCGGTGGAGAAGTTGTCGGCAACCCGACCGCCCACCACAACCACATTGCCCGCCACCAGCGGCGTCGAGGTCTGCTGGTAGTAGCCTTCCTTGACTTCGCCCATGTCGGTTTTCAGATCGACTACGCCTTGATTACCAAAGTCCTTGCAGGTCTCGCCGGTCCTGGCATCGAGTGCGATCAGGCGAGCGTCGCCAGTCGGCAGAAACACGCGTGTGGCGCACGCGGCGGCTGGCTGGGCAGGTGCGTCGGGTGCAGCTGCGGGTGCGGCGAAGTAGCCCAGGCCTCGGCAGCGCTGCCACTTGGGCGCACTGCCCTGCGGGTCGAACTTCCAGCGCTGAGTGCCGGTGTCAGCATCCAGTGCGAATACTTTGCCGTAGGCGGTGCAGGTGTAGACCGTGTCGCCGATCTGCAGCGGGGTGTTCTGGTCTTCTGCACCGGCACCTGTGCTCTGCGGAATGTCGCCGGTGTGGAAGGTCCAGGCAACCTGCAGCTTGTCGACGTTGCTCTTGTTGATCTGATCCAGAGCAGCGAACCGGTTACCTGCCGGCGTATTGCCCCAGTGTGCCCAGTCCTTCTGCTCGGCACCCGGCGCCACCGGGACAATAGGCGGCACGCTGCTGGCGCTGACCACATGGCTCGGAACGAACATGTAGCCAATGGTCGCCACAACACCGATGGCCAGCATGCCGGCCAGGCCATATGCGCCACGACCCGCCTGAGCACCCGAAGCGCGCACCAGTGTCGGGTAGATCAGCGCAATCACCAGGCCGATCACGGCAAAGGTCAATAGGCGGGACACCAGCGGCCAATAGTGCAGGCCTGCATCCCAGATAGCCCAGATGGCGGTCAGTACCAGGGCGATGCCATACAACAAAGCACCTTTGGGTTTGCGCGCGGCGATCAGCACACCACTGATCAGCATCGCCAGTCCCATCAGCAGGAAGAACCAGCTGCCGCCCAATGTCACCAGATAGCCGCCGCCACCTGCCAGACCGAGCCCGATCAGGGCGATCAGTACTCCCAGCCCAAGCAGCAGCAACCTGCCGCCAGTTCCTGTGTCTTGCTTGTTTGTCATTTTTCAAACCTGTCGGATTTTTACAGCCGAACAGAATATACCAAACGGTTCATAATGACAAATTGTCGCAGGCTGCCAAGCTTCTGGAACAGGCCTTTGCGGGCGATCAGCGCACAGTTTTTGCGTTTATGCGCACGTCTATAGCGCCATGCCGTCCCGACCGATCAATACATGGCCCGGCAGTCCTGGCGGCAGCCCCATCAACCACGCATCCAGCGTGTGGCCGATGTGCGTCAATACCGCCTTGCCCGGTCGCAACTGGTCGATGGTTTGCAGCGCCAGGGTCAGGTCATTGTGATTGCGTGGCGGCTGAGGCTGTGGGGGCATGGAACAATCGAGAATCAACACTTCCAGCGGTTGGCGTTGCAAAAACTCGCAGGTCGCGTCGGGCAAGCCGACTGTGTCGGTCAGGTAGGCGAAACGTCGCCCGTCGCCTTCGAACATGTATCCGAACGTGGGCTTGGAGTGCGTCAGCGGCAACGCCGTGACCTGCAATGCGCCCAGTGCCCGGGTTTCGAAGGCCGCAAACGGCTGGCTGAAATCGAGAATGCCGGGGTGCTTGTATAGGTCGGCCAGGCCTTCCGGGTCCGCCGGGACGTGGACCGGAATCACCAGCCCCTGGCCCCAGCGCAGATGCAGCAGGCCCTGGGCATGGTCGGCATGGTAATGCGTCTGCAGGATGCCACTCAGGCTGCGCGGCGGGAAACGTTCGGTAAGGTCGGTCAGGCCGCTGTCGATCAACCAGCGCTGATCGGCGCATTCAATCAGCGCACTGCACGGCAAGCGTCGCAGGTCCTGATTCGCCCGCGCCGCCGAGCAGGCCGGGCACTGGCAACCGTAGACGGGCACCTGTCGTGCGTCACCGGTGCCCAGCAGGGTCAGGCGCATGCGTCACGCCGCTCCATCAGGCCGATAAGCGTGGCGACGGTCTGTTGCAGATCACCCGAATTATCCAGCGGGAAGACCTGCGGATTGTTCGCCAGTAAATCCCCGGCAAAGCGCGAGTTGCGCGCTAGGCGCTCCTCGATTTCCGCAAGGGTTTCCCTGTTGCGCGCCAACAGCCGTTGGCGCAGCACGTCCTGATTGACGGTCAGCAGCACCGCCAGCAGCGTCGGGTAACGCATTTGCGCTTTCTGCAGATGCGCCCGGGAGCCGTTGATCAACACGTCGTGGCACTCCAGCAGCCACTGATCGATCTCGATGGGGATGCCGTAGTGCAAGCCATTCGCCTGCCAGCTCAAGGCAAACGCACCACGCTCGCGCATCTGCTCGAACTGTTCGACCGTCACCGCCTGTGCCGCCTCGCCCACCGCTTCGGCAGAACGGGTGATCACCCGCCGTACAACCCGGCAGTTGCGTTGCGCCAACGTTTCACGGGCCGCATCCAGCAAGCTGTCCTTGCCTGAACCGGACGGCCCGATGAGATAGATCAACCTGCCAACCATCAAAACACCCTCTTGCCTTGTCGCCAGACCTTGTCGATAACCGGCAGGCCTGCATGATTGCGCGCCTGAATCAGATCAGCGCGCAGACCGATGCGAATCTCGCCCCGATCCGCCAACCCTGCCGCAACGGCGGGCGTGCGGCTGGCCATATTGATCGCTTGCGGCAGCTCGCAGTCGTTGTCCTGTTCGGCCAGCATGAACGCGGCCTGCAACAGGCTGGCCGGGTAGTAATCGCTGGACAGAATGTCCAGCAGCCCGTGTCGGGCCAGCTATGCTGCCGCCACGTTACCGGAGTGCGAGCCGCCGCGCACGATGTTCGGTGCGCCCATCAGCACACTCATGCCCAGTTGCCGACAGCCACGGGCCGCTTCGAGTGTGGTCGGGAATTCGGCGATGTTCATGCCGAAACCTGCCGATTCCTCGACATGCGCCATGGTTGCGTCGTCGTGGCTCGCAATCGACAGGCCGCGCGCCAGGCACAGTTCGACAATCGCGCGCCGGTAGCGGTCGGCATACTCGGTGGAATTGGCCACCTGTTCGACGATAAAGAGGTCCATTTCCTCATGACTCATGTGGTACTTGCCCATTTAGTACTCGCGGTACTTGGACTCCAGGGCAAATTGGCGCTGGCCGGGCGCGTGGTCCATCACCGAAACCAGTTGCACCAGTGGCTGGTCCACCAGGTCACGAAACACGCTCAGGGTATCCGGATGACTGACCTCACAACGCAGGTGCAACAGGTGCTCGGCGCGGGTCAGGCCCGCTGCGTTGGCGTCGGCAATAGCCTGAAGCATCGCGGGCAGTTGCTGCATGCGCTTGCCCTTGGGGTTGATGTCGCCAATCGACAGCGCATCGAACACCGTGGTAATCCCGGCCGCGACAATTTGCGCATCATGGCTGATCACCGCCGACATCGACGGCCAGTCGACACCCGGCCGCGGCGACAGGTGCTTCTCCAGATTGTCGGTGTGCAACTCCACCAGGCCCGGCAGCAGGTAATCGCCCTGCATGTCCTGAGCCTGGCTCAGTTGGCTGCGCCCGCTCTGAACCTCGGCAATCAGGCCGTCGCGGACCACGACTGTGCCGACGAACACATGCTCGGCAGTCACCACACGGGCGTTACTAAAGATCTGCTCGTTCAGCATTGCAGCAACTCCTTGGCGGTGAGGTCCACCGGGCTCATGTCGAGTTGACGATTGGCGACTGCCTCGCGGGCGTCGCGGTCATGAAAAATACCGATCAGTGCGGCACCGGCCTGTTTAGCCTCGTCGACCAGCTCCAGCACCACATGACGGTTGGCGTCGTCCAGCGAAGCCGTCGGTTCGTCGAGCAATAAAACCGGCCACGGCACCATGAATGCCCGGGCGATGTTGATACGCTGCTGTTCACCACCGGAAAACGTGCTGGGGGCCAGTGGCCAAAGGCACTGGGGAATGTTCAGCCGGTTCAGCAGCAGTTGCGCGCGCTCCTGAGCCTGTTCGCGCGACCATCCGCGTGAGAGTGCCGGCTCCATCACTACATCCAGGCTGGAGACACGCGGAATGACGCGCAAGAACTGGCTGACATAGCCAAGCGTTTTGCGCCGCACCTCAAGCACCTGGCGCGGGGTTGCCCCGACCAGTTCGGTCCACTCGCCTTCGTGCTGTACGCGGATGCTGCCAGCGGCAGGCAGGTAGTTGCCGTACAAAGTGCGCAACAATGTGCTTTTGCCCGCGCCGGACTGCCCGCTGAGCACCAGGCATTCGCCAGCGCGCACCGAGAAACTGAGCCCGCGCAGCACATTGAGGATCACGCCGTTGTGCTGGTGCAGGGTGAAGGTTTTCGACAGGTCACGGACCTCGATCAAGGTTGTCATCGGGCTCACCTCTTCTTTACAGGCTGTTCGGACAGTGCGGCTCATGGCTGCAATACCGAGGACACCAGCAGTTGTGAATACGGATGCTGCGGGTCATCGAGAATCTGATCGGTCAGGCCGCTCTCGACCACTTCCGAGCGACGCATGACCATCAGCCGATCAGCCAGCAACCGCGCGACCGCCAGGTCGTGAGTGACGATGACCACGGCCAGGTCCAGCTCTCGAACCAGACCACGCAACAGGTCGAGCAAACGCGCCTGCACCGACACATCCAGCCCGCCGGTGGGTTCGTCCATGAACACCAGTCTGGGACTGGACACCAGGTTGCGGGCGATTTGCAGGCGTTGCTGCATGCCGCCGGAAAACGTGCGCGGCAGATCATCAATGCGCAGCGGGTCGATCTCGACCTGGCTCAGCCAGTCCAGCGCTGCACTGCGCAATTGCTGATAATTGCGAACGCCCTGGGCCATCAGGCGCTCGCCGATATTGGCTCCGGCAGAGACGCCCATGCGCAAACCGTCACGCGGGTTCTGCTCGACAAAACCCCACTCGGTACGTAACAAGGTGCGACGTTGCGCCTCACTTGAACTGTACAAATCAAACCAGTTGCCATCCTTGCTTCGATAATCGATGTTGCCGCGATCCGGCGGGCAGCGCCCGCTCAACAGCGACAGCAGCGTGGACTTCCCTGAGCCGGACTCGCCAACGATGCCCAGCACTTCGCCGGGGTACAGATCGAAACTGACGTCCTGACAGCCCTTCTGCACACCGTACAGGCGAGTCAGGCCGCGTACCTTGAGCAGCGGCTGCACAGCGTCAGGAAGGCGCCCGCCCGCCGCGTCCAACGAACGTGCACTGATCATCGGTCGTTCTCCTGCTGTTTGACGCGCTGGGCGCAGTAATCGGTGTCTGAGCAGACAAAGCTCTGCGTCCCGGCATCGTCGAGAATCAGCTCGTCGAGAAAGGACTCATGGCTGCCGCAGATTGCGCAGGACTGCTCCCAGCGCTGCACTTCAAACGGGTGATCTTCAAAGTCCAGACTTACCACCCGGGTAAACGGCGGTACGGCATACAGACGCTTTTCCCGTCCCGCACCAAACAGCATCAGCGCAGGGCTCATGTGCAGCTTGGGGTTGTCGAATTTAGGGATCGGCGACGGGTCCATCACGTAACGCTCATCGACCATGACCGGGTAGGCGTAACTGGTAGCGATGTGGCCGAAGGTAGCGATGTCTTCGTAGAGCTTGACGTGCATGACACCGTAATCATCCAGCGCGTGCATGGTGCGGGTCTCGGTTTCCGAAGGCTCGATGAAACGCAGCGGCTCGGGAATCGGCACCTGATAGACCATGATCTGATCGGCGTGCAACGGTGTTTCCGGAATGCGGTGACGGGTCTGGATGACAGTCGCCTCGGGGGTGCGCTCGGTGGTGGCGATACCGGCCGTACGGGCAAAGAAACGCCTGATCGAGACTGCGTTGGTGGTGTCGTCAGCGCCCTGGTCGATGACCTTGAGCACATCATCAGCGCCCAGGATCGCAGCGGTCAGCTGCATCCCGCCGGTGCCCCAACCATAAGGCAGCGGCATCTCGCGCCCGCCGAACGGTACCTGATAACCGGGAATCGCTACCGCCTTGAGCAAGGCACGGCGAATCATGCGTTTGGTCTGCTCGTCCAGATACGCGAAGTTGTAGGCGTCATCCCGTGCGGGCCTTTGCTCTGCGGTGTTCATCGGTGCATTAGTCATTGGTCGCTCTCCGGTTGCGGTGCGGACTTGCGCAGCTTGCGGATCAACTCCAGCTCGGACTGGAAGTCCACGTAATGCGGCAGCTTGAGGTGCGAGTCAAAACCGGCCGCCTCGACGTTGTCGCAATGCGCCAGCACGAACTCTTCCTGCTGGGCCGGCGAGCGGACTTCTTCGTTGAATTCCCCGGCGCGCAATGAGCGGTCCACCAGTGCCATGCCCATTGCCTTGCGCTCTGCGTTGCCGAATGCCAGGCCGTAGCCACGGGTGAACTGCGCAGGTTCGCTGGCCGAGCCGACGAACTGGTTGACCATCTCGCACTCGGTCACTTCGATGTCGCCGATCACAATCGGAAAACCCAGTTCTTCAGGCTCTATCCAGACCTCTACCTCGCCAATGCGGATTTCCCCGGCGAACGGATGGTTGCGGCCGTAACCACGTTGGGTCGAATAACCCAGCGCCAGCAGGAAACCCTCATCGCCACGGGCCAGCGCCTGCAAACGCTGGGCACGACTGGACGGATACTCCAGCGGTTCGCGGGTGATGTCCGCGACGCTCTCGCCATCGTCCACTTCAGGTTTGATCAACCCTTCTTTGGCCAGCAACCCCAGCACTCGCGGGCAGGGTTGCAGCGTTGCATCCGGCGCCACGTCCGGGCCAGGGTGCTCGCCTTCGGCCAGCAAGGTGAAATCCAGCAGGCGGTGGGTGTAGTCAAAGGTCGGGCCCAGCAATTGCCCGCCGGGGACGTCCTTGAACGTGGCAGACAAGCGCCGGTTGAGCTGCATGTTCGAGGTGTCGATGGGCACGCTGGCGCAAAAACGCGTCAGCGTCGTGCGGTAGGCGCGCAGCAGAAAGATCGCTTCGATCAAATCCCCCGCCGATTGCTTGATCGCCAGTGCGGCCAGCTGCGGGTCGTACAGCGAACCCTCGCTCATGACTCGCGCAACCGCCAGTGGCAACTGCTGGCGGATCTGCTCGACATCGAGCTCGGCAATGCTTGTATCGCCACGGCGCTTGTTGGCCAGCAGGCGGTGGGCGTTATCGATGGCCTGTTCGCCACCCTTCACGGCGACGTACATCAGGCACACTCCTGCACGCGGGTGCTGCGTGGCAAGCCGAGCATCTGGTTGCCCGACACAAAGAACACGTCCAGCCCGCAGGGGAAGACATTCCGTGCTTCACGCTCGGTCCAGAACGCTTCGTCCAGCGGCAACGCCACAGAATTTTTCTGCTCGATGCCGGGACCGCTCCAGGCAAGGGTCTGTCCGCCTTGCAGGCCTGGCAACTGAATCAGCAAGGTGCAGGACTGATCAGGGTAACGGTCGTTGCCGGTATCGAAACCGTGCAGGTCCCCGACAGTCGACGCATCGAGCAACGCGAAACGGGCAGCACTCCGGTCAGTGACAATCGGGCTGCCGCAATGAAAGGCAATGTTCGCGCGAATCGCCGGGGTATCAAATGCAGGGGCGAGCCAGAGCGGAGTGTCCAGATCCAGCAGCGCCAGGCACAAGGCATGAGTTGCGCTGTCCAGGCCCTGCAAGGCAGGCGGCTGATGTCTGGTGGGCAGGGTCTGAATCACACCCGGACCGGACAAGGCCTTGAGCGCTACGCGAAAACTGCGCTGGGCATCCAGCACCGGATCGGTGAAGGCAGGTTGCAGAAGGACGGCATTCATCAGTCTTCTCCTCGGACCAGGGTAAAGAATTCCACTTTGGTTGCAGCGGCTTCTGCGTCCTTGCGTGCACGACGCTCGGCTTGCGCACGCGCCAGGGGCCCTATCAGTTCGGACAGCCACCAGGCCTGTTGCGCGCCTTGCAAATGGGCATCAGCCAGCGCCGCCAGTTCGGCATGGCGCTTGTCGCGTCCGGCCAGGTAGCTGTAACCCGTGCGGCCATCGGCCAGACGGACCACGCAGCGGGTAACGCTCATCTCGCCAAGATTGAACGCCGAACCGGTGCCGCCCATGCGACCACGCACCAGGGTCATGCCGATTTCCGGGGCGCGGATCATCTGGTAATCGGTGTCGCGCAACGCCGCCTCGTGAAGCTGCAACTGTTCGCGGCTCGGCTCATCGACAAGGGCGCGCGCCAGTACGCCCATCCAGTGCTGCCGTGCGGCCGTTTCAGGGGTTGCTTGCATGGAACACCTCAATGTCAGTCAGTCGTTGGGGTGACGGCGATCTGGTTGAACGCCACCTGATACTGGAAGCGGTCGCAGCGGCTGGCCGAGCGGGAAAGCTCCACCGGCCGCCCCGATCGGTCACACGAAACCGTCAACACCGTCAGCGCCGGCATGTGCCGGGGCATCAGCAGCAGCCCGGCCTCTTCACGGGACGGCAGGCGGGCTCCGATCAGGCTCTGCGCACGGCTCAGCGGCAACTCGCGCTCAGCCAGGTACTGGCGAACCGAGCCACCCTGATAATCAGCCAGCACATCGCTGTAGCGGGCGCTGTAGCGATGGCAGATCAGGCTCACAGGCTGGCCATCCAGCTTGCGCAATGTCTGCATTTCGATCAGCGGCGCATGCTCGGCCAGCCCCAAATGCAGCGCATCTTCGTGACTGGCGAGGCATTCGCGGCGCAACAGCAGAATCGCTTCCACGCCGATGCCTTGTGCCGACAGCGACTGGCTGTAGGCGCTGTCGGCCTGCATCGGGTAGATCAACGGACGTTCCAGCACTTGCGTGCCCTTGCCCTGTCGTCGCAGCACACTGCCCTCACGGACCAGTTCATCGACCGCTCGGCGGATCGTATGGCGGTTGACACAGAAGCGTTCGGCCAACTGAAACTCGGCAGGCAGATAATCGCCGGGCCGATACGAGACCAGCTCATCGCGCAGGGTTTCAGCCAGTTCGAGGTACATCGGCTCAGCTTGTCTAGACAACTGCATGATTAAAAAAAGTGTTCATTGAACACCCCTCTTCTGTCAGATGAATTGCTTGCGCAGGCGCTGCGACATGATGTCGATGACGCTTACCACAACGATGATCACCAGCAGCACGGCGCTGGTCTGGACGAACGCAAAGGCCCGGATATTCTCCCAGAGAATGACCCCGATGCCGCCTGCACCGACCATGCCCACCACGGTCGCCGAGCGCACATTGGATTCGAACCGGTATAAAGCATAGGAGATCCATAGCGGCATAACCTGAGGAATTACACCGTAGATGACTTCCTGTAAAGCACTGGCACCGGTCGCACGTACCCCTTCGACAGGACCAGGCTCTATGGCCTCGACGGCTTCGGCGAACAGCTTGGCGAGCACACCGGTGGTACTGATCCAGAGCGCCAGCACCCCGGCAAACGGCCCAAGCCCGACCGCGACCACAAACAACATCGCAAAAACCATCTCATTGATCGAGCGAAAGGCGTCCATGCAGCGCCGCAATGGCAGGTGAATCCACCACGGCGTGATGTTCTCGGCGCAAAGAACGCCCAGCGGTATCGAACAGACAATCGCCAGCGCCGTACCCCACAGGGCAATCTGGATGGTCACCAGCATTTCCTTGAGGTAGCTGCGCCACTCACGGAAGTCCGGCGGGAAGAAATCGGCGGCGAAGGTCGCCATGTTCGACGAGTCCCGAACCAGCGTCATCGGGTTCATTTCCGCGCCCTGCCAGGCCCAGGCCAGTGCCGCAAGCAACAGCCCCCAGCCCAGGTAACGAGACCAGTTGGGCTTGCCCGCAGCCTGGGCATAGGCAACTTGAGTGGTCATGGCGAACTCCTGATAGTGATCGATTGGCTCAACCTGCAGAGCTGTCTGCCGTTTTCTGGTTCAGCTCGGTGATGCGCTCCTGCAACTTGTTCAGGCTGGCGTCGATGTCCTTGAGGCGGGTCGCTTTCTCCTGAGCATCCAGCGTGGTGCTGGCGGCCACCTCAGTACGCTGCTTGAACAGCTCAAGCTGGCGAATGGGCAACAACTGGTCGTCGCTGGACTTGAGGAACTTGCCCATCTGCATGTTCTTCAGGACGGTTTTCTCTTCAGCGGTATCGCCATAATCGGCGAAGAAATCACGGATCTTCGCCTTGTTTTCGTCCGACAGAGCTTTGCTCCAGACAATCGGGTCGGCTGGAATCAGCGGCGACTTCCAGATCACCTTCAACTGCTCGACCTTGTCCGGTTGAGTCACGGCCAGGCGGTCCCAGCTTTCGGTATTGAAGGTCGCGACATCCAGCTGACCTTTGGCAACACTCAGGGCATTGACCTCATGGCTGGAGTTCAAGGTGCGCTTGAAGGCGGTGGAGGCATCCACGTGGTTTTTGGCAAATACGTAATAGCCAGGCACCAGATAACCCGACGTGGAGTTCGGGTCACCGTTGCCGAAGGTCAGACTCTTGGCGTTCTTGAGCATGTCTTCGACGGAGTTGATCGGGCTGTCCTTGCGCACGATCAACAGGCTCCAGTAGCCCGCATCGCCGTTGGCGGCAGACGTCTGGGCAAAGATCTCGCCATTGGAGCGGTATACCGCTTCCATCGCGGCCTTGTTGCCCAGCCAGGCCACATCGACCTTGTTGAAACGCATGCCCTGAATCAGACCGGCGTAGTCCGAGGCAAAGGTGGCATTGACCTTCAGACCGGTTTTGCGGCTCATGTCATCGAGAAACGGCTGCCAGATACTTTTCAGGTTCTGCGATGACTCGGTGGACATGATGCCGAAATTGATGGCTTTTTCTTCTGCAGCCTGGACCGTGCCCAACGCGCAGGCGGTCAGCAAGGCGGCAGAGGCGAGAAGACGACCGATACGCTTGAACATGCAGGCTCTCCTGATAAATAGGCTGATGTTGAAAAGCTTCAGACTTTGGCCAGTTCCAGACGCGGCTTCTGCCGAACGCGACGGCTTCGTTCGGTGATCATCAGGCTCGCGTCCGCGTCTGCACCGTAGAGGTCATTGAGGAACTGTTTGCTGAGATCCTGCGCCAGGCCATCAAAATGGATCCGCCCGCCCTTGGGGGCCACGGCACGCGGGCAATAGCGCACCGCGTAATCCACCTGATGCAGGGTGACGACGACGGTCTTGCCATCGCTGCGATTGATGTCGGCAAGAATTTCCATGACCCTGCGGGCCGATTCGGGGTCCAGCGAGGCAATCGGTTCGTCGGCCAGGATCACTTCGGCGCGCTGGGTCAAGGCACGAGCAATCGCAACTCGTTGCTGCTGGCCGCCAGACAGGGTCGAAGCCCGCTGGGCGGCAAGATCTGCCAGCCCTACCCTGTCCAGCGCGGCCATCGCACGCTGTTTTTCCTCGCGATTGAACAGCGCCAGACTGCCGCGCCAGCGCGGCATGCGTCCCAGACAACCGAGCAAAACGTTGTCCAGCACACTGAGGCGATTGACCAGATTGAATTGCTGGAAGATATAGCCGATATCGGCGCGCAGACGTCGCACCTGACTGTTGAGACGACCGGACGACTGAACCTCGCGCCCCAGCACCTGAACCTGACCGCCATTGCTGCGATCACAGCACGCCAGGCCGGCAAGATGGCGCAGCAAGGTTGACTTGCCAGAGCCGGAAGCGCCAATCAGCGCAACCATCTCACCAGGTTGTATAGACAATGCAAGGTCAACCAACGCACTTTTGTGCGAGAAGGTCTTGTTCAGGCCCTGTACATGAATGGCATCGTTCATGAGGCTTCTCGGTCTGCGCACGACCCGGGACAGGTCGTATTCGGTTGTCAACCAAACTGAACCTGTGTTGTTGCAGCCTCATGAACCGTGAGTGACTAGCTGATAACAGTTTGTCGCAGAAGGTGTTGCAGCGTCACGAAATGCATTACCACGCGGAGCGTGGTAACGATCGTCATCGTGGTTTGAGCCCTATTTACAGGCCCATCGGGACCTGTACATCACGATGAGCCCTCCGCTTGGTGCAGACAGCTGCCGGATCAGATCCGGAAGCTGCCGACCAGTTGCTGCAAGCGGGCAGCCTGCTCTTCCAGCGAGTTGCAGGCGTCCAGGGTCTGGCGCAGATTGTCGACGCCCAGCTGGTTGAGGGTGTTGATATGAGTGATGTCGACATTGATCGACTCCACCACCGAGGTCTGCTCCTCCGTTGCTGCGGCCACCGACTGGTTCATGCCGTTGATCTCTTCGATGCGTCGGGTCACGCTGCTCAGGCGTTCGCCGGCGAGGTTGGCGATGCCTACGCTGTCCTCACTCTGACGCTGGCTTTCAGTCATGTTGACCACTGCCTCACGAGCGCCGACCTGCAGCTCTTCAATCATCTTCTGCACTTGTTGCGCAGAATCCTGAGTGCGGTGCGCAAGGTTACGCACCTCGTCAGCCACTACGGCAAACCCGCGCCCGGCTTCACCGGCACGCGCCGCCTCGATGGCCGCGTTGAGCGCCAGCAGGTTGGTCTGCTGGGAAATGCTGGTGATCACTTCGAGAATCTGCCCGATGTTGGCGGTCTTGCCATTCAGGCTTTCGATGTTCACGCACGACTCGCTGATCTTGCCGGACAACTCGTTCATGGCCTTGATGGTCTGCTGCACGACGTTCTGGCCGTCGCTGGCCAGGCCGCTCGCATCGCTCGACTGCTGCGAGGTACGCGCGGCGTTCTGGGCGATTTCCTGGGCGGCGGCACCCAATTCGTTGATCGCCGCTGCCACGCTTTCAGTGCGGTTGGCCTGCTGGTCGGAGTTGTCCATCGACGCGTTGGAGACCTTGACCACTTGTGTGGCCACCGCCCCCAGTTGCGCGGCAGTCGAGGCCACTTCGCGGATCGAGGTATGGATACGTTCGACAAAATGGTTGAACGACTCGGCCAGTGCGCCGAATTCGTCTTGCGATGTGATGGCCAGACGCTTGGTCAGATCGCCCTCGCCATCGGCAATATCACGCATCGCGCGGCCCATCTGATGCAAGGGTTGCATCAACACCCGGATCAACAGGCCCAGCAGCAGGATGATCACCATAACCACAACCACCATCGCAGTGATGGCCGAGGTACTGAACTCGGTCAACATGGCGTAGGCGGAATCCTGCTCCAGTACCAGTGCCACGTACCAGTTGGCCGTCGAGACACCTTGAACGGGCGTGAAGGAAATGATCTCCGGCTTTTTACCGGAGTCGATTTCACTCACCCCGGCAGCAATTTTCGGAGTGTTGGTCGGGTAGGCTTCACTGATGTTCTTGAGCACCAGTTTGCTGTCCGGGTGCACCAGAATCTTGCCGTCGGCACTGACCAGAAACGCATAACCATGGCCATCAAAGTTCAGCGAGTTGATGATCTTGGTGACGTTGTCCAGAGCGATATCAGCACCGGCCACGCCCACGAACTGATTCTGAAACTTGACCGGTGTGGCCATGGTCATGACCAGCTTGCCGGAAGATGCCGCGATGTAGGGTTCGGTCACAATGGTGCCGGGCGCATTCTGTGCCGCCTTGTACCAGCCACGTGCACGCGGATCGTAGTCAGCGGGGCGATTGGCCGACGGCACCGAGAACATCACGCCATCGGTGCTGCCAAAGTAACTCAACTGAAAACTTTCGCTGTAGGCAGGCAGGCCAATCGCGCGCTGCAACTGTGGCAGCTCCTTGCCATCCGCGGCGACTTGCTGCGACATCGATTGCAGCAATTGCATGCGGCTTTCCAGCCAGGTCTGGATGTTCTGCGTGGTGAGCGTACCCAGTTGTTGCAACTCGGACCTGACGCTGGATTTGAGCGACTGACGTTGTCGATAGTCATTGATGACAATGAACACACTGAACGCGACAACCACAATCAATGCGGCGGCGAGAAGAATTTTCTTGCTGAAACCCAGACTTTTCATAGCGGTTACTTCCACGGCAAAAACCAATAAGGACGATCTCTGAATCGCCAATCAAACTTCCAACTGTGCCGTCCTTTTCACGTAACAACCTACAGGCCGTTCAGCAACCGGAGTCGATACACCAGCGCCTGCCATGTCGATCATCAGGCAGGTTCAGGTACCGAAACCTTACAGAGACGCTTGTATCGCCTTATCGGCCGCGATGGACGAGTCCTTGATTATTTTTTTCGAAGCGTGCTGAGACCTGTCTCCCACAATCGACGGTGAAACGTGCAGAGCCGGAAAAACTGGCTATGGTTGAATCATCCCCGCCGTGCAGAGGATGGTCTTGCCATGCTGAGTATCGAAAAACTTTTTGACGATTTGCACAGTCTCCCGAGCATCCCCAAAGTGGCTCAGGACCTGATGCTGCAATTTGACAACCCTTCCTCGAACCTGGAAAGCATTGCCCGAAACATCGAGAAAGACCCGGTGATTGCTGCCAAGGTGCTGCGCCTTGCCAACTCGGCGCGGTTTCGCGGCTCGCGAGAATCCTCCAGTATCGAAGACGCGGCCATGCGCCTGGGTTTCAACACCCTGCGCACCCTGGTAATGGCCTCGGCAGTGACCGGCGCGTTCAAAGCCGGGCCAAGTTTTGACCTCAAAGGGTTCTGGCTCAAAAGCTTTCAGGTGGCAGGGATCTGCCGGATGCTGGCGAAACAGACGGGTGTCGACCCAGAAATCGCCTTTACCTGCGGGGTCATGCATAACATCGGCGAACTGCTGATCCAGACCGGCGCGCCCGACGTTGCAGAGCGCTTGAACAACGCAGCCAAGGCCGGTACACCGGGGCGTGCAGCCAACGAAACCCTGCAACTGGGTTTCAGCTACCCGGAAGTAGGCGCAGAACTGGCCAGTCGCTGGCATCTGCCAGAGCTGATCAAACAGGCTATCGCCTATCAGGCCACACCGCTGAAGGCTCCGGCCGACGCACCGCTGCCAAAGATCGTTGCTCAGGCCATCACCATCTCCGATGCACTGGAAGCCCACGGCGGCGCAACTGTGCAAGCGCAGCAGGCCTGCGGCGGGCCATTGATGGAAGGAGTCGATCTGGACGCACTGTTTGCCGGGCTGCCAGCGGTGCTTGAAGCCGACAAGGCGTTCTCCGACCTGTTGAGCTAAGCCGGCCACTCTCCGCGGCTGCAAGAGCGGTCATGGCGTGAGTGCTTCACCCCATGGCCCTCCTCATTTATCTGTATATCCATACAGATAAAACTTGCCCGTAGCGTATTCAACGTTCATCCTTGCAGCCCTTGCACCGGTAATCGACGACGGTAGTCATGCGGCTGTTTCTTTGCGAAAAACCCTCCCAGGCCAAAGACATTGCGGCTGCGCTCGGCGCGACCAGGCGTGGCGACGGCTGCTGGGTGGGTGCCAATGCCACCGTAACCTGGTGCATCGGCCACTTGCTGGAAACCGCCCCGCCCGACGCCTACGATGCGCGTTACAAACGCTGGGTGCTGGAAGACCTGCCCATCATTCCGAAAAAGTGGAAGATGCTCGTCAAGCCGAGAACTGCCAGTCAGTTCAAGGCAGTCAAGCGATTGCTGGGCGAGGCTCAAGAGCTGGTGATTGCCACCGATGCCGACCGCGAAGGCGAGATGATCGCCCGCGAGCTTGTCGAACACTGCCGCTATCGCGGGCCGATTCAGCGTTTGTGGCTGTCGGCACTCGATGACGCCTCCATCCGCAAGGCGCTGGCGGCGCTCAAACCCGGTGCCGATACGTTCAGCCTGTATCACTCGGCACTGGGTCGATCCCGTGCCGACTGGCTGATCGGCATGAACATGAGCCGCCTGTTCACCCTGCTGGGTCGCCAGTCGGGTTATCAGGGCGTATTGCCAGTCGGGCGGGTACAAACCCCGACCCTGCGGCTGGTGGTGGACCGTGATCGCAGCATCGCCAACTTCGTACCGGCACCCTACTGGGCCATCGACGTCAGGCTGCTGCACGACAACCAGGCTTTTATCGCCCAATGGCGCGCACCGGCCGACGCCTGCGACGATCAGGACCGCTGCCTGAATCAGCCGCTGGCGCAACAGGCTGCCGAAGCGATGCGCAGTGCGGCCAGCGCACGGCTGGTCAAGCTGCGCACCGAGCGGATTCGCGAAGTTGCCCCACTGCCTTTCGATCTGGGCACCCTGCAGGAAATCTGCTCGAAAAAGCTCGGGCTCGGGGCGCAGGAAACCCTTGATATAGCTCAGTCGCTGTATGAAACACACAAGGTCATCACGTACCCGCGCAGCGATTGCGGTTACCTGCCGAACAGTCAGCATGGCGAAGCCGCGGGTATCATCGCAGCGCTGTGCAAGGCAGACCCGACGCTGGCCAGCCTGTCGCCACACCTTGACCCGCAACTCCGATCGCGGGCCTGGAATGACGGCAAAGTGACTGCCCACCACGGCATCATTCCCACTGCTGCCGTGCGCGGCGTCGAGCATCTGATCGGCAAGCCGCGAGCGGTGTACACCCTGATCAGGGCGCGCTATCTGGCGCAGTTCCTGCCCAACCACGAATACGACCGTACCCAGGCCGACTTCGACTGCGCAGGCCATGTGCTGCGGGCGGTCGGCAAACAAATTGTCGAGCCAGGCTGGAAACGTGCCATGCCCGAGGCACTGGCACCGGCCAAGGGTCGCGAAGCGCCTGCGCCGCAGCCGTTGCCGGCATTGTTCCAGGGCTGCGAGTGCGCCGTCGCTGAGGTCATCCTCAAGGACCTCTGGACCCAACCGCCCAAACCATTCACTGAAGGCGACCTGATCAAGGCCATGAAAAACGTCGCCAAACTGGTGGAAGACCCACTGCTCAAGCAAAAGCTCAAGGACACGACCGGCATCGGTACCGAAGCCACCCGCGCCGGCATCATTCAGGGCCTGCTGGACCGTGGCTATCTGACCAAACAGGGCAAGGCCCTGTGCGCAGCGCCCGCAGCATTCAGCCTGATCGACGCCGTCCCACGCGCCATCGCCGACCCAGGCACTACAGCGATCTGGGAACAGGCACTCGACATGGTACAGAGCGGCGAAATGAGCCTTGAAGAGTTCGTCGCCAAACAGGCAGCGTGGATGAGCAAACAGGTCAGCCGCTGCGTCGGCATGCGCATGAGCATCAGCGGCCCGGCCAGCCCGGCAGGCGTTGCGCCGCCCTGGAAGAAAAAACGCAAGACCGCGAAGCGCAGCACTGCTACGTCCTCTGCTGCAACGGGCACTGCGACGAAAAAACCGCGACGTACAGCCAAACCGGCGGCCAGATGACTGGCTCACATACAACCCGATCAGCCATCGCATAGTCGGGTGTTACACACTCAAGCGTTACAAACAGGTGTTACAACATGTCAGACCGAGAGATCATCGTTCCGCCCACCATGCAGCCGATCATGGACCGAGCAGGCTATGCACCCGCAGTCAGAGTCGGCGACACCCTTTACTGCGCCGGTCAGGTGGGACGCACACGGGAAATGGAAGTCATCCTCAACCCCGAAGCGCAGTTCATCGCCTGCTGGGAAAACCTGCGCACGGTACTGGCTGAGGGCGGCTGCACGTTCGACGATATAGTCGACATGACGACTTATCACGTAGCCATGAGCGAGCACATGGCGGTGTTTCGTGACGTGAAAAACCGTATATTTCCGCGCGGCCAATGTGCATGGACCTGCATCGGCGTTGCCGAGCTGGCGCATCCCGGACTGCTGCTGGAAATCAAGTGCATCGCGGTCAGGCGCGGCGCCTGACATCGCGATCAGTGGCTTGAGCGCAACGGGATCTCCTGGCGTGATGACTCTGCCTGAACGCTGCTCAGACCGACCATTTCGTCGTGAGCCACAGCCTGGGTCAGGAACAGCTTTACATCAGATACCGAAGAAAGCACCTTGCGCGCCTCTTCCACCGAGGCAACGTGCAAGGTTTTGCCAGTCGAGTCTTCAACCGGCACAGACTTGCCTTCCAGTTGCGCATGGAGCACATAGGAACCGCCCTCGATGGAGATCAGATCGAGTTCACGAACCTTTTTATCCTTCGCATGTTTTGTCAGATCTTGAATGTTCAAAGTCACACCTCCGGTGGCGTTCTGAAAATCAGCGCCTTGTAGAAGTGGAGCTTTTACCGGCGCGAACGTTCAGTCGTGTTGTATGCCTTATCGACGTAACAGTAGCGCTGCCTCACTTGCCCAGCAACAGCGCTGCGTCGAAGCCCATCCGCAAGTTGCCCCAATGACGCCCTTCAAAAAAGAACGGCACATCGATTTCGGTCATGATCTCGCCGGTATCACGCAGGTAGGTCTGCAATAGAAAACGCTGCTGGTTGCCCGCAACACGCAAGCCTATCGGGTCGGAGAACATGCGTTTGTTGCGGCACACCGGTAAGTCGACGGCACGGTCGCCGGTCGGTTTCAGTGACACCCAGCTGTTGTTGACCGGGCAGTAACCTTTGTTATCCACGATAAAGGTGACCTTGCCGCCCCGGGTGCCCTTGGTGAGTTTGTCGCACTCTTCCTGACAGACTTGTGCGAAGCGCTCTGTGTAACCGGTCATGTACTGCTTGGGGTCGGTGCCGGGAATCAGCTTGTAGCTCTGATCGAACAGATTGACGCCTTGCTTGTGCAGCTCGGCCAGCCGCACCTGCAGGATGTCCCGGCACTGACTCGCGCGGGTAATGGCAGCGTCCAGTTCGCCATGCCCCAGCACGAAACGCCCCAGCAAGGCCTGAACCTGCTCGGCTACACCGGACAGGTCACGGGTGGCGGTGGCAGAGTGCTGCATACGCTGATCGATAGCCTGGCTGTCGGAGTAAATCCGGGTCACCCGTTCGTTGATGCCAGTGTTGGTGGTTGCGAACTGCTGGATGTGCGCAGCGATGTCGGCCAACTTGTCATTGGTGGACTCGAAATCACCGATCATGCTCTCGAAATGGCCGGATGCGCGCTCTACGACCTGTTGGGTTTCGCGGGCGCTGTGGCTGATCTGAATGGTCTGTTCGTGGGTGGAGCTGACCTCCTGAAGCATCGCGTCGATGTTCCGGGAGATATCGTCAGTGGCTTTACTGACGTTCTGCGCCAGGGTGCGCACTGAACCGCCCCGGGTTTCTCGGAGACTCCAACCTTTGAGAGGATGGAGCGATGAAAAAACTACCGAA
>NZ_LKBW01000331.1 GCF_002699855.1 Pseudomonas amygdali
CCCCGGATCAGCGCCAGGACTCAGCCGTCACTAACGTCGCACTCTGCGTTGTCTGTTCCATCGCGATAGAAAAGCGCTTTTTCGGCAATGACTGCGGTCTTGACTATCGTGCCGACGCTCCGCGTCGGCATGCAGTTCGTGACGCTCCGCGTCACACGCAAATCACCCCGCCAGGCTGGCCTGCAATTTGAGTTGCACCTGCTCGCCCGGTTGCAGGCTGAAGGCGTCGCCGGAACCCGAAGCGGCTTCCACGCGCACAAAGCCTGCGGTTTCGCTGCCACACACTCCCAGTAGCGGTCTGTTGCCGGGGTGCCAGACAACTGTATTGGCGCTGTCGCCGGTGTCGATGTTCAGCCTGCGCTGCCAGGTCGGGTCCTGCAGTTGCAAGGCACCGGCATGTTCGAAGACTCGCTGGCAGCCGCCTGCCACACGTAATTCGCCTTGTTGCTGGCAGACCTGTCGGCTGAGTTCGTCATAACCCTGCGCCCCATCAAGGCCCTCAAGCGCGACTTCAGCCACATCGCCAATCCGCCAGTACGCATGCAGCGCATGGCTGAAATGACACGGCTCACTGTCCTCGTGGCGTGTGCTCAGACGCAACTCCATGCCCTGCCCCAGCTCGGCATGCAGGTCGACCTGCCAGTCCCACAGCTGTAAGCGCCAGTGCAGGCTGACGCCCTTTTCGCTCTCGCTGCTGTCGATCAGTTTCCAGTCCAGCAAGCGTCCCCAGCCGTGTGCCGGCCAGCCGCTTTCACCGGGGTGTCGGCCATACCAGGGCCAGCACACTGGCACGCCACCCCGAATCGCCCCCACCTGCGGCCATTGTGCAGCGCACCAGAGCCAGGGTTTCTGGCCTTGCGGCTGAAAATGCAGCAACTGCGCGCCCTGGCGACTGAAGACCGCCTGACACTGCGGATGATCGATAACCAGTACATCGCGCAGCTGGTGACGCTCCCACTCGAAAGTGGGTCTGGCACGTCGGGATCGGAAGAAGCGTTGCAATGGATGTTCAGGCAGTTGCGCGTCGAGAGAGGTCATCGCCAATCGCGTCCCTGAAAAATAAAAGGATCAAGCCAAAAAAAACGGGCAGCCAGGCTGCCCGCAAAGCACACACGACCTTTGATCGCGTTACGCGTCAATCAGTACTCAGAACTTCGACTGGATCTTGATGCCCGCCACAATCGCGTCATCAACCTGATCTACACCGCCAGGGTGCTTGACGTACTGCAGGTTGGGACGCACGGTCAGCCAGTTGGTAACGTGGAAGCCGTAGTAGATTTCCGAGTTGTACTCAGTGCTCTGGACCGGCAGGTAGCCAGGGTTGTCGTAGTCGTTGATGCCGCTGATCTGGTTGGCCAGACGCACACGATCCTGCACATCGTCGTTGACGTGGATACGGGCGATACCGATACCGATGTCATCTTTCGGACGCGAGTTGAACGGACCTTTGTACGTGAAACCGATCTGCTGGTAGTTATCGACGAAGTTGGTGGCCTTGTCGTGCACGGTAGCGTTGGCAAAAATGCTCAGGCCGCGCGATGCATCGCCATCGTGAGTCGTCAGCTGTTGCTGAGCAACAACCCACCAGCCGTGCTTGCTGTCATGCGACTTGAACGCAGCGCCGGTAGCTGCCTGTGGCTGACCGTTAACGTCTTCATAGACATCGTCGGCGTTGGGCGTGCTCTTGTAGAAGCCGACACGGTATTCACCGGGCAACGAATTGACGGTCGGGGTCCAGACCAGTTCAACCGGCAGGATCATACCTTTGGTGCCGCTGCCGCTGAGTTTGAAGCCGTTACCGGTTTCGAGGTTGGAGGGGTTCTGCTCATAGACGCCGACCTGTGCATACACTTCCGGCGTGATGTTGTACTTCACGCGCAAGGCCCACTGGCTGATTGGCCAGTTGTACCAGGTGTTCACATAGTTACCGACCTGCGAGCCGCAGAACGACAGGTTCTGGAAATCGCAAGGGAAGCTGTTGAAGTCTTCGCCCGGTCCGAAACGACCAGCCTTGACGTCCAGCGCGCCGTCAAAGTACTTCTGCTTGATCCACATTTGCGTCAGACGCCAGGTCTGGCCGCGACCCCAGACTTCCTGGGAGGAACTGAGGGTACCGGCACGAGGGTCGCCGATCCGGTCGTTGGAGATGTTGCGCCCGCTACGTTCGGTGATTGCCAGCTTGAACTCTGCGTCCTGCCAGCCGAAAGCCTTCTGCAAATCGACTTTCATGCCCAGCGCGAACTGGTCGCTGTAGCGGCCGGTCTTGTCGTCGTTGTAACCGCCCTTGATGTTGCTGGCCATCTCGGAAACGTATTCCAGCGAGAAGTCATAGCCCTTGTCGAGCAGTTCGGTACGCTTGCCGTTCCAGTCGCCGGTCATCCACGGTGAATCGACAGAAAATGCGTCGGCAGCATGAACGCTGCCTGCCAGCCCCATCGCACCCAACACCGACAGCGTGCTTACCAACTGGAACCGGGAAAGCGATTTACCTTTGTTGATCTTCTTCATCCCATCAATCCTCGTTTTATTGTTATTAGCTTTGGTAGACGTTTTGCTTCATTCACTGCTTCGTTTTCGCCGGTCGGCCGCGTCATTGTGGCAGTAGACAGCCGGCCAGCGATGCTCGGTGCTGAATCAATTTATCACTTGCGGCTCAACTGGAACATTGTTTGCACGTTCAGCCAAAGGTGGTGCCCCCAGAACTCCAAGACGCTCACCGCTCTGAGCATCGAAAATCAGCACCCTGGAAGGGTCGAACTGCAGGGTCAGACTTTCGCCCACCTGCGGTGCGACATCAGGCGCAAGGCGACAGCAGACCTTGCTCTGATTGAGCGTGACGAACACCAGCGTGTCCGGCCCGGTAGGCTCGGTCACCTGGACCTCGGCACGGATGGTCGGCATGCCATTCGACTCAGCGCCAGCAAGCATAATCTGTTCCGGCCGGATACCGAGAATGACTTCTCGATCTTCCAGCCCGGCATCGGATACCCCGACCGGCAGCTCGCAACGCGCCTGACCACTGTCGAGCAGCGCAATCAATTGGCCATCCTTGCGTTGCAGACGCAGCGGGATGAAGTTCATCGGCGGCGAACCGATGAAACTGGCGACGAACAGGTTGGCCGGATCGGTGTAAATCTGCTTGGGCGTACCGAATTGCTGAACGATACCGTCCTTCATGACCGCGACCTTGTCGCCCAGCGTCATGGCCTCGATCTGATCATGGGTCACATAGACGGTGGTGGTTTTAAGGCGCTGGTGCATCAGTTTCATTTCGGTACGCATCTCGACGCGCAACTTGGCATCGAGGTTGGACAACGGCTCATCGAACAGGTAGATCTTGGGACGACGCGCCAGGGCACGACCCATCGCGACACGCTGCTGCTGGCCACCGGACATCTGGCCCGGCTTGCGATTGAGCAAGTGCTCGATCTGCAACAGCTTGGCTACGCGAGCCACTTCCGCGTCGATGTCGGCTTGCGGCATCTTGCGGATCTTCAGCCCGAACGCGATGTTTTCACGCACGCTCATGGTCGGGTAAAGGGCATAGGACTGAAAGACCATCGCGATGTCGCGGTCCTTGGGGCTGGTGCTGCTGACGTCCTGGCCATCGATGAGAATCTCACCGCCGCTGATGCTTTCCAGACCGGCAATGCAGTTCATCAAGGTGGATTTGCCACAGCCGGAAGGGCCGACCAGAATCAGAAACTCGCCATCCTTGATCGACAGGTCGATGTTCTTGAGCGTGTCCGGCAAGTTGCTGCCGTAGGTCTTGTTGACGTTGCGTAATTCGAGAGTCGCCATGATTACCCCTTGACCGCGCCGGCCGTAAGCCCACGCAGGAAATACTTGCCAGCCAGTACGTAGACCAGCAGTGTCGGCAGGCCGGCAATCATCGCCGCCGCCATGTCAACGTTGTATTCCTTGGCACCTGTGCTGGTGTTGACCAGATTGTTCAGAGCCACAGTGATCGGCTGAGAATCGCCGCTGGAGAACACAACGCCGAACAGGAAATCGTTCCATATCTGGGTGAATTGCCAGATCAGGCAGACCATCACGATGGGCGTGGACATCGGCAGAATGATGCGGCCGAAGATCGTGAAAAACCCGGCACCGTCCAGACGCGCCGCCTTGACCAGTGCATCAGGAATGCTGACGTAGTAATTACGGAAGAATAGCGTGGTGAACGCCAGCCCGTAGACCACATGGACGAACACCAGCCCGACGGTCGTACTGGCCAGCCCCATCTTGCCGAGAGTGTAGGACGCTGGCAGCAGTACGGTCTGAAAGGGCAGAAAACAGCCGAACAGCAACAGGCCGAAGAACAACTCCGAGCCCTTGAAGCGCCACATCGACAGCACATAACCGTTGAGTGCGCCGATCGACGTGGAAATGACCACCGCCGGGACCGTAATCTTGATCGAGTTCCAGAAGTAGCCGTCAACGATATCCCAGGCCTTGATCCAGCCAATGACAGTGATCACGCTTGGCCAGCTCAGCAGGTTACCGGTGCCGATGTCTTCGGGAGTCTTGAAGCTTGTCAGCAACATCACTACCAACGGCACCAGATAAATCAGACAGGCCAGTATCAGCACGGCGTAAATCAGAACACGGCTGACGCTGATGCCCGGTTTTTCAACATGACTAGTCATGGCGCTTGGCCCTCAGCTCGGAATACAGGTACGGCACCAGAATCGCCAGAATCGCGCCGAGCATCAGAATCGCACTCGCCGAGCCCATACCCATCTGGCCACGACTGAATGTAAAGGAATACATGAACATAGCGGGCAGGTCCGAAGAATAGCCGGGGCCGCCGGCCGTCATAGCGGCTACCAGATCGAAGCTCTTGATGGCAATGTGCGCCAGAATCATGATTGCGCTGAAGAACACCGGACGCAGACTTGGCAGCACCACGCGCCAGTAGATCATTGGCAAACTGGCGCCATCCATTTGCGCAGCACGGATGATCGACTGATCCACACCGCGCAGTCCTGCCAGAAACAGAGCCATTACAAAGCCGGACGATTGCCACACCGCAGCAATGACCAGGCAATAAATAACCCGGTCGGAATCAATAAGCCAGTCCAGACGAAAGCCTTCCCACCCCCAGTCGCGCAGCATCTTGTCCAGGCCCAGGCCGGGGTTGAGCAACCACTTCCAGGCGGTCCCGGTGACGATCATAGACAGCGCCATCGGGTACAGATAAATAGTGCGAATCACGCCTTCACGACGGATACGCTGATCCAGCAGAATTGCCAGCAGTACACCGATCACCAGGCTGATCGCGATGAACATACCGCCAAACACAGCGAGGTTTTTGCTCGCCACCCACCAACGGTCGTTGTCCATCAGTCGCGAATATTGCGCCAGACCTGCCCAACTGTAAGTAGGCAGAAACGTCGAGTTAGTGAACGACAGAACGAACGTCCACAATATGTACCCGTAAAAACCAACCAGCACGATGAACATGCTGGGGGCCAGCACCAGTTTAGGTAGCCAGCGTTGCAGCGCATCCATTGGCGAGGCTTTGCTGATCGCAGCGACAGAGCTCATCGGGCGTTTCCCATCCGGTGTGTCGAATCAAGGCCGAGGCCGTGGGAGAAATCAACGACGGATTTCAACACCACGGACGGCGGTTACAGGCTATTAAAGACCAATCACTGGACTGATTTGACCGCGGTAGCGAGCTTCTTGGCTGTTTCTGCCGGGTCGGCTTTCGGGTCATTGATGTAGTTGGTGATCACGTCAAAGAAGGCACCCTGAACTGCCAGCGAAGTCGCCATGTTGTGCGCCATGCTTGGCTGAAGGCCACCGGTCTTCGCGTCGGCCAGTAAGTCCTTGGCAGCGGTCTGGGCGCAGGAATCAAAGCCATACTTGTCCATGTCGGCTAGCATGTCCTGGCGAACCGGGATCGAACCCTTGTTGATACTGAAGACTTTCTGGAAGTCCTCACCCATCGCGACCTTGGCCAGGTCCTGCTGAGCGGCAGTGGTGCCTTTGTCTTTCTGCTTGAACACCGCCAGCGAGTCGATGTTGTAAGTGAATGCCTTGTCGGTACCCGGGAAGGCTACGCACTGGTAATCCTTGCCGGCGACTTTCTTGGCGGCGGTCCATTCGCTCTTGGCCCAGTCACCCATGATCTGCATGCCAGCCTTGCCGTTGATGACCTTGGCAGCTTCCAGGTTCCAGTCCTGGCCCTTGCCATCGATATCCATGTAGGTGGCGACCTTTTTCAGCTCAGTCAGCGACTTGACCATGCCCTCGCCGGTCAGTGCGCCTTTGTCGAGGTCGACCAGCGCCTTCTTGTAGCCATCAGCGCCCATGACCGACAGTACAACGGCTTCAAACACGGTACTGTCCTGCCAAGGCTGACCGCCGTGTGCCAACGGAATGAAACCGGCTTTTTTCAGCTTGTCGCCCGCAGCGTAGAATTCTTCTAGGGTGGTGGGAGCCTTGTCAATGCCAGCCTTCTTGAAAACTTCAGGGTTGATCCACAGCCAGTTGACGCGGTGGATGTTCACCGGCACGGCAACGTAATCGCCGTAATACTTAACGGTGTCGGAGACTTTCTTATCCAGCAGAGAGTCCCACTTCTCGGCTTTGGCGACGTCTTTCAACGCGTCAGTGTCGAGCAATCCCATTTTGGCCCAGTCCTGAATATCCGGTCCTTTGATCTGCGCAGCGCCGGGAGGGTTACTTGCCATTGCTCGGCTTTTAAGCACTGTCATGGCAGCGGCACCGCCGCCACCACTGATGCCATCGCCCTTCCAGGTAAAGCCGTCCTTTTCAACCTGAGCTTTCAGAACATCGACCGCAGCCTTTTCGCCACCCGACGTCCACCAGTGCACAACTTCTACAGTGCCTTTGGATTCAGCGGCAGTAGCGCTCAGAGGGAACAACGAAGCGAGAGAGATGACAACAGCGAGACGTGACATGGAATTCATCGAATTGACCTTTCTTGTTGTTATGCATGAGCAAGTCTGATGCTTGCGCTTCGTAGGAGTCTAACCAAGCCTGAAGCGCCGACAGTAACGAAGGGACGCGCGATTGTCACAGGATGGTGACAATCGAACTCCCGGTGCAATCGCTAGCTAAAAGCCACTGTGCAGCGCGTCATTCCGCAGTTCTCGGCAGGTACAACGTTACCCGCAACCCACCCTCACGCAGGTTCTGCAGGCTGACTTCGCCACCGTGACTGTGGGCAATGTTGCGCGCGATACCCAGGCCCAGACCGTAGTCCTGCTGCTGATTGCCTGCCAGACGGAAATGCGGTTCGAAAACGTGTTCGAGACGTTGTTCGGGCACACCAGGCCCTTCGTCATCCACATGCAGGACGAAAGCCGTGGCGTTATCCTCGACTTTCAGATGAGCGCGATGGCCATATTTAAGGGCATTGTCGATCAGGTTGCCCATACAGCGCCGCAGCGCCAACGGCTTGCCGGGATAGGCAGCCTGAGCCTCGCCTTGCTGCGTGACCCGCCCATTGCCGTCAGCAAGCAGCCAGGGCTCGACCAGGCAATCAAGCAGTGCATTGAGGTCCACCGGCTCGATGTTTTCATGAATATCGGTGTCCTTGACGCACTGCAGCGCGCCTTTGACCAGCAATTCCAGCTCGTCCAGATCGCGACTGAATTTACGCTGCAGGTGCTCATCTTCCAGCAGCTCGACACGCAACCGCAGCCGGGTGATGGGCGTGCGCAGATCATGCGAGATGGCACTGAACAACTGACCCCGTTCGGTCAGGTAGCGGCTGATACGGGTGCGCATGGCGTTGAACGCACGGCTGACCTCGATCACCTCGCTGCCGCCGCCCTCGACCACCGGCTCGACGTCCGCGCCCAGTGACATGTCCCGTGCGGCCCGCGCCAGGCGTTTGAGCGGCCGGCTCTGCCAATGCACCAGCAAACCGATGAACAACAGCAAAAACATGCTGGTCAGGACGATGAATGAAACCTGCTGAAGGGGCAGCTCCTGCTCCTCCAGCGAGGTGTATGGCTCAGGCAGCAGAGAGGCAATGTAGAACCATTCACCGGGCGCCATTTCGATTTGCGTGACCAGCACCGGCGGGTTCACCGGTTCAAGTGTCAGCGCGTAATGCGCCCAGGAACGCGGCAGTTCATCGAGCTTCAGGCCGCTGTTGAAAATGCGCAGTTCATCAGGCCGCGCAAACCACACGGTGATGTCCGGCCCATTGCCCAGACGCTGGCGCAATACCTCGCCCACCACGTCCAGCACCGCCTGTTTGCGAGGCGTGGGCTGCATGATCTGCATATCCAACGGGTGATCGTTGAGCGAGACGACGAAACGGGTGCCGCCCATACTGCGCAGTTGATCCAGCACCATGGGCCGGTAGGCCAGCGGCAATGAGCGAAAGTAACTGACACTGGCGGCCATCGAGTAAGCGAGGCTGCGCGCGCTGGTCACCAGCCCTTCGGTCTGTGTGGCGCGCAACTGTGACAGCCAGATCACACTGGACAGTGTCTGAGCCAGCAGAACCGCCAGTAACGTCAACAGCAGCATGCGCCCCAGCAATGAGCGCGGCAGTGGCAGGCCGGTTCTTTTCGCTCCTGCCACCGGCGAGTTAATAGCCGTTGCCCGCTTGCGAGTTGACGTTCGCGGCCAGCAGATAACCACTGCCGCGAATGGTGCGGATCAGGCGCGGTGACTTGCCGGTATCGCGCAGACGCTGACGCAGCCGACTGACCGCCATGTCGACGATCCGCTCCAGCGGCATCAGCTCACGCCCGCGTGTGGCATTGCCGATAGTGTCGCGGTCGAGAATCTGCTGGGGGTTGTCGAGAAACAGCTTGAGCAGCGCAAAGTCGGCACCGGACAGAATCACTTCTTCGCCGTCATTGTGAAACAACCTGTGACTGACCATGTCCAGCCGCCATTCGTCGAACAGAATGACATCGCCGCCAGGACGCTCCTGACCGAACTGGGCGCGCCTCAACAGTGCCTTGATACGCGCTTGCAGCTCACGCGGACTGAACGGCTTGCCCAGATAATCATCAGCGCCCAATTCCAGGCCGATGACCCGGTCGGCTTCGTCCGAACTGGCAGTCAACATGATGATCGGCACATGCGGCTGGCGCGGATGTTGGCGGATCCATTTGCACAGACTGAAACCGTCTTCATCAGGCAGCATCACATCAAGGATCAGCAAATCACTGGGTTCTTCGTTGAAGGCGCGGCGAAAATCCGCGCCATCACCCACCGTGCGCACCTGAAAACCGGCACGACTCAGGTAGGCGTCCAGCAACTCGCGAATCTCCTGATCGTCATCCACCAGCAGGATCGATTTACTGACTGAACTCAAGTTGAGGCGTCCTTGTTTGACGGTGAATCTTTGTTGTTATGGGATGCTGCTCAGATCTGCGAACCGAAGGCCTGTTGCAGAGCGACGCCTGAGCCCATCAGGCCAGGGTACTCGGCGGTGACCAGCCAGACCGGCAGGTTCTTGAAATAGTAGCTCATCACGCCCTTCTCGGCCATGGCTCGTTTGAAACCGCTGTTGATGAAGAATTCAGTGAAGCGCGGCACCACACCGCCGACAATGTACACGCCGCCCAGGCTGCCCAGGGTCAGTACATTGTTGCCCACCACTCTGCCGAGAAACACGCAGAACTGCTCCAGCACGGCTGCGGCTACCGGGTCGCCCGCCAGCGCTGCCGAGGTGACAGCCGCAGGCGACTTGAGCACTGGCTCGATATCGTCCAGGGCGCAACTGACCTGATAGAGCAACAGCAAGCCCGCGCCACTGAGTACCACTTCAGCGCTGACATGCTCATGCTCAGCCATCAGGCGTGTCCATAACAGGGCCTCGCGTGCGGTGCCGATTGGCAGGTCAGCATGCCCGCCCTCGCCCGGCAGCGCCAGCCAGCGACTGCCGTCAAGCTTGATCAGCGTACCGATGCCCAGCCCGGTACCCGGCCCGACCACCACACGCGGCCGATCAGGCTTGCCTGCGCCAGGGCAAACCGTCAGGTATTCATCTTCCTTGAGCCGGGTCATGCCCAGCGCCATGGCGGTGAAGTCGTTGATCAGCAGCAGATGATCGACTTTCAGGTCGGCGCAAAATGCCTCACGGCTCAACTGCCAGTGGCTGTTGGTGAACTGGAAAAAATCGCCATCCACCGGTCCGGCCACGGCCAGGCATACGTGGCTGATATCACCACGCTGCAATTCAAGGTCCTGCAAATAGACTTCGATGGCCTTTTCCGGCCCGGCGTAGTCAATGGTCGGGAATACCCGGACAGAATGCAGCGAGTCGTCTTCCCAAATGGCAAAACGTGCATTGGTACCGCCTATATCACCGACCAGGGCCAACTTCACTTGAGCGTCTCCAGACTAGAAGTAAAGGCGCTGGCACCCTGCTCTGCGGAGCTGAAGGCCATGCGCATGAATCCAAAGAGCTCGCGGCCACAGCCGACACTGTTGTCGATCTGGTTGATGGCCGGTTCTCTGGCGGCCAATTCTGACGCTTCGACCAGAACTTGTAACGTGCCTTTTACGCCATCCACACGGATCACATCGCCATTGCGTACCAGCGCCAATGGGCCACCATCGAACGCCTCCGGGCAGACATGGATCGCCGCCGGGATCTTGCCCGAAGCGCCCGACATGCGTCCATCGGTGACCAGCGCAACCTTGAACCCGCGATCCTGAAGGACACCCAGAAACGGCGTCATCTTGTGCAGCTCGGGCATGCCGTTGCAACGCGGGCCCTGGAAGCGCATCACGGCGACGAAATCGCACTCCAGCTCGCCGGCCTTGAAAGCGTCGGCCAGCTCCTTCTGATCCTGAAAGACCTTGGCTGGCGCTTCGACGATCTGATGCTCCGGGGCCACTGCGGAGACTTTCATCACACCGCGGCCTAGGTTGCCCTCCATGACCCGCAGACCACCTTCCGGCGAGAACGGACGGGCGACCGGACGCAAAATGTTTTCATCAAGGCTTTCAAGCGGTCCTTCGCGCCAGACCAGCTTGCCATCCTCCAGGAATGGCTCTTTGGTGTAGCGGCTCAAGCCGTAACCGGCCACGGTATTGACGTTTTCGTGCAACAGACCGGCAGCCAACAACTCACGGATCAGGAACGACATGCCGCCAGCCGCCTGGAAGTGGTTGATATCGGCTTTGCCGTTGGGGTAGACGTGACTCAGGGTTGGCACCACTTCCGACAGGTCGGCCATGTCCTGCCAGGTCAGTTGAATGCCCGCGGCCTGGGCAATCGCCGGCATGTGCAGCGTGTGGTTGGTCGAGCCGCCAGTGGCGTGCAGGGCAACGATGGAGTTGACCAGCGAGCGCTCGTCGACGATTTCGCCGATCGGCATGAAGCTGCCGCTTTGCATGGTCAGACGCGTCACCTGGCGAGCTGCTTCGGCGGTCAGTGCATCGCGCAGTGGTGTGTAGGGATTGACGAACGAGGCACCGGGAAGGTGCATGCCCATGACTTCCATCAGCAGCTGGTTGGTGTTGGCAGTGCCGTAGAAGGTGCAGGTTCCCGGACCGTGATAGGACTTCATTTCCGAGTCGAGCAACTCTTCACGGCTGGCCTTGCCTTCCGCGTAACGCTGCCGTACGTCGGCTTTTTCCTTGTTGGAGATACCTGAAACCATCGGTCCGCCCGGCACGAAGATGGTCGGCAGATGACCAAAACGCAGTGCGCCCATCATCAAGCCAGGGACGATCTTGTCGCAGATACCCAGCATCATCGCGGCGTCGAACATATTGTGTGACAAAGCAACTGCCGTGGACATGGCAATCACTTCGCGACTGGCAATGGCCAGCTCCATACCCGGTTCACCCTGAGTCACGCCATCGCACATGGCAGGCACGCCGCCGGCAAACTGACCGACCGAACCAATGTCACGTAAAGCCTGTTTGATCTGGGCAGGAAAGTGTTCGTAGGGTTGATGCGCCGAGAGCATCTCGTTGTAGGAAGAGACGATTGCCACGTTGGCGGCGTTCATCAGACGCAGGCTTTGCTTGTCTTCTGGCCCGCAGGCAGCGACGCCGTGAGCAAAGTTGGCACATTGAAGCTTGCCGCGCATCGGGCCATCGCTCGCTGCGCCGCGAATCAATTGAAGGTAGCGCTGACGGGTATCGCGACTGCGGGCGATGAGTCGCTCGGTTACTTCAAGGACGCGGGGATGCATGTGATGAACTCCAGGCTAACGTCTAAGGTCACCCGTAAAGACGGTTCCGGTTTTCGAGCAGTGACGGGCGGGGAGCAGAACCCTGATCTCGATCAACCGGGAGGGCCTTTCAGGCTTTTAGTTGTAGATAAAACAAAATATTGCCACTAAAAAGGCTTGTTTTCTATTTCTATGAGAATAATCTTGTAATTCCAACAACAAATTCAGAAGGACGGCTGTATGACTCTTCGTATCGCAATCAACGGTTTTGGCCGCATCGGCCGCAACGTCCTACGCGCACTGTATACCCAAGGCTACCGCCAGGACCTGCAGGTCGTCGCCATCAACGATCTTGGCGACAGCGAAATGAACGCACACCTGCTGCGCTTCGACACCGTACACGGCCCTTTCAGCGGCACGGTCGAGTGCGACAAGGATAGCCTGACCGTCAATGGTGACCGTATTTCGGTCAGTGCCATTCGCAATCCGGCCGAGCTGCCGTGGAAGGCGCAGGACATTGATGTAGTGTTCGAGTGCACCGGCCTGTTCACCAGCCGTGACAAGGCAGCAGCGCACCTTACTGCCGGTGCCCGCAAGGTCATTATCTCCGCCCCGGCCAGCGGTGCCGATGCCACCATCGTCTATGGTGTCAACCACGACACGCTGCGTCAGTCGCACCAGATCATCTCCAGTGCATCCTGCACCACCAATTGCCTGGCCCCGGTCGCCCAGGTACTGCACCGTGAACTGGGGATCGAAAATGGCCTGATGACCACCATCCATGCCTACACCAACGACCAGAACCTGATCGATGTCTATCACACCGATCCGTACCGCGCCCGCTCGGCGACGCAGTCGATGATCCCCAGCAAGACCGGCGCTGCCGAAGCAGTGGGCCTGGTACTGCCGGAGCTGGCAGGCAAACTCACCGGCATGGCGGTACGCGTACCGGTCATCAACGTTTCGCTGGTCGACCTGACCGTGACCCTGAAGCGCGAAACCACAGTCGATGAAGTCAACGCGCTGCTGAAAGAAGCCAGCCAGCATTCCAAGGTGCTGGGCTACAACGCCCTGCCGCTGGTTTCCCACGACTTCAATCACAACCCGTTGTCGTCGATTTTCGACGCCAATCACACCAAGGTCAGTGGCAAGTTGCTCAAAGTACTGTCGTGGTACGACAACGAATGGGCGTTCTCCAATCGCATGCTCGACAACTGCCTGGCGCTGCACAACGCCGAGTAAATTCAGCGTCGCAGTGGGCAGCAGCGTAAGATAATTATTTACAGATGCAGGCTTGACCCGACCAAAAGATGAGAAGCATTATCATTTGCTCACATCTCTGGTCGGGCCTCTCTGTGTCGCAGTCACGCTTCAACGATGTCTTTCTGGCCCAGCGCCCGGTTCTGCTACGCACCCTGCAACGCATGGTCGGCAACCAAAACGCTGCCGAAGACCTGCTTCAGGAAACCTGGCTGCGCGTCAGCCGTGCATTGACCGAACACCCCGTCGACCACCTTGAACCCTTCGTCTTTCAGACCGCCCGCAACCTGGCGCTGGATCATTTGCGTGCGCGGCGTATTCATGGCCGGACCATGCTCGAAGATGTCTCACCCGCCCAACTCGAAAGCGTCGTAGCCCAGATGGGCTCGCCTGAGGACGCTGCGCATGCCAAGCGCCTGCTTGAAAACCTGAGTGCCAGCCTGAGTACGTTGAGCCCGCGTCAGCAGAAAATCTCTACCCTCAGCCGCCTCGATGGCCGCAGTTATCTGGAAATCGCCGAGCAGCTTCAGGTCTCCGCCAGTACTGTCCAGAAAGAACTGAAACTGATCATGGCCATCTGCGTAGGCGTCCTCTCAAGACTTGACCCGCCCTGAACCCTGCCGCACGCTGCCAGACTCTTATCGATACAGTTTCAGGATTGCCGAGGAACACTGTGGCCCCGAGAACCGAACGCCCGCACGCGATTGCGCAGGACGTGTTGAGCAATGCTGCAATGGATCAGGCACTGACCTGGCTGGTCGAACTGGAAAGCGCAGACGCCATCCGGCTTGCCCGTTTTCAGGAATGGCTGAACGCCGATCCGGAACACGCACGCGCCTTCGATAAGGCCCGGACACTCTGGAATTCACAGCCGGTTCAGCACGCCGCCGAAAGCATCGCGCAACCCCGCAAGCCATCGGCGTGGCAACGTGTCCGTGCGCAATGGATACCTCTCGCCACTGCAGCGGTGTTGCTGTTGGGGCTGTTCAGTTTCAGCAATCTGCCGCTGCGCCTGCAGGCCGATCACCTGACGATAGTGGGTGAGCGCCAGCGCCTGGAACTGGCAGACGGCTCGAAAGTGCTGCTCAACACCGACTCGGCGTTCTCCAGTCAGGTAGGTGAACAGCGGCGCTCTGCTCGCCTGCTGCAAGGCGAAGCATTCTTCGATGTCAGTTCCAGAGCGGGCGTGCCACTGGAAATCGAAGCCGGACCGGTGCGCATGAGTGCCAACAGCACCGAATTTTCCGTGCGTTATCTGAACGGCGTTGCCCAAGTAAAAGTGCAGCGCGGCGCTGTCGACGTGCGTGCCACACGCGGCGACTCCAGCGTCAGCCTGGGGGCCGGAGAAAGCGTTCGCGTGGGGCCTGCTGGCTTCGGGCATCGTGAAAAGCTTGACCCGGTCAGGGATTTCGCCTGGGTGCAAGGTCGACTGATCTTCGACAACCGTCCGCTGAGCGAAGTGCTGACCGAGCTGCGTCGTTACTATCCCGGCTGGATCATCAACACCAACCCGCAACTGGATCGTGTGGCGGTGACCGGAAACTATCGCCTGGACAACCCGCTCGACGTGGTGCGGTCGCTGGCACAGATCACCTCGGCAAGCCTTCACGAAATGCCCGCGCTGGTGATTCTCAACAGAAGAAAAGTTTTTTTTTCGATAGCGACTGCCCGTTCGTCTAGCTATAGCCAATGCAACTGATTCTCATTTTGAAACGGTTTGTAAACACTATAACGAGCAACACCCCAGGGAGCGCTACCGATGTCATCCACGTTCACGCCTGCCGCCCAACCATGCGTACGGCTCACGCTATCTCTGCTGACACTTGCAGTGCTGGGCGCCAGTCTACAGACGGTCAACGCCAGTGCTGCCAGTGAAAGCACCCAGGCGGCACGTTCGGCAGGCACCTACAACTTCTCGATTGGCCAGCAATCGCTGGTGTCGGCACTCAATGAATTCAGCCGCATCACCGGCTGGCAGGTGGGCGTGTCATCGGATCTCGCGCAAAACGTCACCTCCCAGGGTGCCCGCGGCAACCTGAGACCTGCGCAGGCGCTGGACACCCTGCTGGCCGGCAGCTCGCTGAGCTATCGCAATCTGGGTAACAACAATGTAGTGCTGGAAAGGCGCACCGCAACCGTCGGCGTCATGGCCCTCGATCAGATCACCCTAAGCGCCACGCGTCAGGCACAGGATGTCGCCACGGTACCAAGCACCGTCAGCGTGCATTCCCGTGAAGAACTGGACCGCAGCAACGTCAACACCATCCGTGATCTGGTGCGCTACGAGCCGGGGGTTTCGGTGGGCGGCGCAGGCCAGCGCGCAGGCACAACCGGCTATAACATCCGCGGCATTGACGGCAACCGGATACTGACTCAGGTCGACGGCGTGGAAGTCCCGGACAGCTTTTTCACCGGTCCTTATGCGCAGACCCATCGCAACTATGTCGACCCGGAGATCGTCAAGCGCGTGGAAATCCTCCGCGGTCCGGCCTCGGCCCTGTACGGCAGCAGCGCAATTGGTGGGGTGGTCAGTTATTACACGCTGGACCCGGATGACATCATCAAGCCCGGCAAGGATGTCGGCGCACGCCTCAAGACCGGTTACAGCTCGGCAGACGAAAGCTGGTTGAACTCGGCCACTGTCGCAGGCCGTCAGGGCGAGTTTGACGGCTTGCTGCACGTGAGCCAGCGCAATGGTCATGAGACCGAATCCTATGGCGAAACAGGTGGCACAGGCCTGAGCCGCACCGAAGCCAACCCTGAGGATGCGCGCAGCACCAACGTGCTGGCCAAGCTGGGCTGGAATTATACCGACGGTTCGCGTCTGGCTCTGGCCTACGAAAAGTACAAGGACGACCGCGACAGCAACCTGAAAAGCGCAGTAGGCGGGCCGTTCACCAACGGCAGCGGGCTGGGCATGTATCAATCGCGCGAGGGTAACGACACCATCACCCGCGAGCGCTTCGGGGTCGAAAACAGCTTCGCCGTCGATAGCCTGCTGGTCGACAACCTCAAGTGGAGCCTGAATTACCAGACCGCAAAGACTGATCAAAACACCCGGGAGCGGTACTTTCCGTTTTCCCGAGATGTCATTCGTGATCGCGACACGCACTATCAGGAAAAGCAGTGGGTATTCGATGCCCAACTGGACAAGGCATTCTCTATCGCCAGCACGGACCATGTGCTGACCTACGGTACGACGGTAAAGCAGCAGAAAGTCACCGGGCTGCGCAGCGGCAGCGGGACCTGTGCACGCGTATTCGGCTCCTGCCGCGTGGTCGGTGCAGACAGCCCGAGCGACCGTCTGGCCGCGACGAGCGATTTCCCGGACCCGACCATCACCAGCTATGCGCTGTTCGCCCAGGATCAGATCAGTTGGAACGACTGGACCTTCATGCCCGGCGTGCGTTATGACCACACCACACTCGACCCGAAGTTCACGCCAGAATTTCTCAGGTCGGTCAGCCTGGCCGACCCAGGTCAGGGCAACGACGAAACGCGGACATGGCATCGCTTGTCGCCCAAGTTCGGTGTGACTTATGCATTCAGCGACGCCTACACCTGGTACGGCCAGTATGCCGAAGGTTTCCGCACACCGTCGGCCAAGTCACTTTATGGACGCTTCGAAAACCCGACGGCAGGCTACGTGGTTGAGCCCAATCCGAACCTGGAGCCGGAAACCAGCAAAAGCTATGAAACCGGTTTACGCGGTCGCTTCGAAGCGGGCTCGTTCGACATCGCGGTGTTCTACAACAAATACCGTGACTTCATCAACGAGGACGCCATCACCCCCGGTTACAGCGAACTCACGTTCCAGTCCAACAACATCAAGCACGCAACCATGAAGGGCGCGGAATTCAAAGGGCGCATCAATCTCGACAGCATCGGTGCGCCAAACGGTCTCTACAGCCAGGCATCGGTTGCCTACGTGCAGGGCCGCAACAACGATACAGGCGAGCCAATCAACAGCGTCAACCCGCTGACCGGTGTGATCGGCCTGGGCTATGACCAGAATGACTACGGCGGCCTGCTGAGCTGGACGCTGGTCAAGCGCAAGAATCGCGTGGATGACAGCAATTTCCACACGCCGGACGGCACCTCCAGTCAATTCAAGACCCCGGGCTACGGCATTCTGGACCTGAGCGGCTACTACAAGGTCAGCAACGATGTGACCGTCAATGCGGGTCTGTACAACCTGACCGACAAGAAATACTGGCGCTGGGATGATGTGCGCGGCTACGACGGCGTGGGCGAAGCTGGTGTGACGGCGCCCGCTAATCTGGATCGCCTGACCCAACCGGGACGCAACTTCAGCGTCAACGTGGTGTGGGACATATGAACCCGAAAGTAGCGTAAAGCCCGTCGCCGAGCACATCGGCGGCAGGCTTTTTTACGCTTTCGGGTGCAGCTATTCGTCTATTCAACAAGCCCCCTTTTTCAGCAAAGAAGAACTCGATGACCCTTGATCAGAACCGACCGACTCTGCGTTCGCAACGCCTGAATCAGATTACCCACGCGCCGCACGAACAGCTCGACAAGGCGGTCAAGGCACATGCGCCGTTTGAAACCCTGGCCAGCTACGCTCGCTTCGTGGTTGCTCAATACCTTTTTCAGACGGAACTGCAAAGCCTGTACAACGAGCCTGCGCTAGGGGCGATCATCAACGACCTGCCGGCCCGCTGCCGCGCAGAACAGGCCGGGGCGGATCTTGCCGACCTGAAACATGGATCTTCCCCTGCCGGTGGCTGGCGCAGTACAAACGCCGAGCACCGCAGAAGCGCTCGGCTGGCTATTTGTTTCCGAAGGTTCCAAGCTGGGTGCTGCATTCCTGATCAAACGTGCTGAAGCCTTGAACCTAAGCCACAGCTTTGGTGCCCGGCATCTGAGCGAGCCTGCCGGAGGCCGCGCAGCAGGCTGGAAGACCTTTGTCAGGACGCTTGACGAGCTGTCGCTGACCGCCGAGCAGGAAGCAGCACTTGATCGAGGCGCCATTGCCGCATTCGAGCGTTTCAATGTCCTGCTGCAACACGCCTACGCCGATGCCCCGGTTGCAGACATGGCACAGGCATGAAAAAGCGCCCGGTGCTTTTAAGCTGGCCGGGCTCCCCGAACCTGCCTGTAGAGACCATGACGTACAAACCACCCGGCTCAAAACTCTCGCGCCTGTTATACGGCATCCTCGCCTATGTCGCCCTCGGCATCGGCATTGTCGCGATCTTCATTCCCGGCTTGCCGACCACCGAGTTCATTCTGCTGGCGGCCTGGGCGGCGACACGCAGCTCGCCGCGTCTGAATGCCTGGCTGGAAAACCATCGTGTGTTCGGCCCGATTCTGCACAACTGGCGCAACGGCAGACTGGTCGCCCGCAAGGCCAAGATCAGCGCCACCATCAGCATGCTGGTCTGCGCCGTGGTGATGCTGAGCCTGATCGGCCACGCCTGGTGGCTTTATCTGGCTCTTACCGGTATGGCGCTGGGTAATCTGTGGATATGGTCGAGGCCGGAACCGGACAAGATCGATCGTTGAGCGCAGGCATGATGCGAGCGGCACCCTGCACGAGGCTGAACCGTCCGGTCGCGAGGAGTGTCAGACTGAACACACTCAACACTTGATGGAGTCACTTCATGTACGAGCCAGGCCATCTGCACCTCACCCACGTGGCGCTTCAACCGTCGGATATCAGCTACGACATCCACTTGCGCTACAACGTGGAGGAAGATCCCAAGCAAGGCACGTGCACGTCCATGCACTTCACCATGCAGGGCGAAATCAACGGCAAGCCGTTCGAAGAGCAGTTCCAACTGCCCCGTGACCTCGCCTTCAACTTCGCCCATGACGCCAGTCGCATCGCGATCAGACACGGCTTGCCCAACTCGGCCGCACTGCCCATCGCCCAGCACAAGGACTACGACCGAATGTTCGCGGACATTCGCGACAAACTCCACGCCAAATCAGGCGACCCGGTCAAGCCGGAGCATCTGGAGTAAGCGCCAGGCTCCTCTTGGCAACGGGAGCACGAGGTCCGGAGAATACCAGCGTGCAGTAGCGTGAGACCCGGAGAAGATCATCGTGCCCATGCTCCGCGTGGGTATGCCGTTCCGGACGCTCTGCGTCCTCTCCTGAATATGCGGCGTAGCGTAAATCCATGACGCAGAGCGTCAAGAAGGGCATTCCCACGCTGGAGCGTGCGGAACGATAGGTGTACGGCAGAACACCAGCGTGCAGTAGCGTGAGGAACGACGCTCCGCAGAACACCATCGTGCCCATGCTCCGCGTGGGTATGCCGTTCCGGACGCTCTGCGTCCTCTCCTGAATAAACAGCGTGGCGTAAATCCATGACGCAGAGCGTCAAGAAGGGCATTCCCACGCTGGAGTGGTATGCCNAACAGCGTGGCGTAAATCCATGACGCAGAGCGTCAAGAAGGGCATTCCCACGCTGGAGTGGTATGCCCCCCGAAGGTTGGACAATTATCCACTTACGCTGCCTTGGCGGCCTGCATCCTGAATTCCACAGGACTCAGGCCGTTA